>JAQVTF010000036.1 GCA_028700185.1 Desulfobacteraceae bacterium
TCCGGGTGGGGCTGGGCAATCCCAAGTCCTGCGCCGTGGGCATCTGGCATGAAAAAACCTTCAAAAAGGCCGGAATTTGGGAACAGGTGCAGAAGAACGCCACCCTGAGCGCCAAATGCATCCCCGAACTGGGCAACGCGGCCCAGCATCGGGCCATCGATGCCACCATCGTCTGGTCCACCACGGCGGTGCTGTACCTGCGCGACGTGGAGATCATCCCCATCGAGCCGTCCTTGCGCGGCGTGATCCGGCTACCGGTGGCGACCCTGAAATTCGCCCGCTTCAAGGAAGAAGCCGAAGCCCTCAAGGCGTTTATCCTGTCGCCGGAGGCGCGCCACATTTTTCACAAGCACGCCTATGCGGTGGATCCGAAAATCCCCGTGGATGACCAGGGGTTTTGCCTGGACGGCACCACGGACAAGGACATGCGGGACCTGGTGGCCGCCGCCGCGGCGGTGAAGGACGAGAGCTTGCCGGTGAATGCAGAGACGGTGGGAGATCTGGTCGAGGAAGTCGAACGCCAGCGAAAGACGGTACGCGCCGGATCGTAAAGGGGACTGGGAGCCATGCAAAACGCATTGTGGCAACGCGGCACCTGGTGGCCTGCCCTGGCGATTTTTCTCGCCTTGGCCACCATCACTTTTTACCTGATTCTCATCGCGAGCAACTGGATTTATCTGGGCCTCGGCGATACGTTTTATTTTTTCACCCAACCGCGAATGTGGCAGCGTTTCTGGCTCACGGTTTGGACCAGCACCGTCTCCACCTGCTTTTCACTGATCATCGGAATTCCTGCCGGATACGCCCTCTCGCGGTTTTCCTTTTCCTGCCGCAACGTTTTCGCCAGCGTCATCGACCTGCCCATCGTCGTTTCTCCGGCGGTGATCGGGGCCTTTCTTTTCGGCATCACCACGCGTTTTCCCTTCGACCTGATCAGCGAGCACTACAACATCTATATCGGCCGCAACGTCTACGGGGTGCTGTTGGTGCAGTTCACCGTGACCTGCGCCTTTTGCGCCCGGCTGATGAAGGCGGCCTTCGATTCGATTCCGCCCAAGTTCGAGTCGGTGTCGCGCTCGTTGGGGGCTTCCAATTTCCGCACCTTTTTCAAGGTGGTGCTGCCCATGGCCAAGAACGGGATCATGGCCAGCATGATCGTGGTCTGGGCCCGGGCCGCGGCCGAGTGGGAAGGCCTGATGCTCTTTGTGGGCGCCTCGGAGGGCAAAACGGACATCATGCCCTTTGCCATTTACCTCGACTGGAACGGGGGCATGATGGGTTGGGTGGTTTCGATGACCATCGTCTGCATTCTGATGGCCGTCACCGCGATGACGGCCATGCGTTTGATCGGAGGCAAGAGCCATGTCTGGTAATCCGCCAACGATGGCCGGGACCCGTTCCGCAACCGGTGATCGGACGATCTTCAAGTCTTTCTTTTACAGCTTCACCGGCTTCATGTTCCTCTTTTCCGCCTACCTGTTTTTGAGCAACCTCGACCAACTGGTGGTGACCGAGGCCGCCATCAAGACCCGCGAGATCACGTCCTGGGGAGAGGACCGGGAGGTGATGAACATGTTTGCCGGTGGCTTCTGGAGGGATGCCTACTTCTGGAAATCCCTCAACTTGACACTGATGGTCCCCGTCATTACCACCTTGATCGCCAGCCTGGTGGGGATTCCCACGGCCTATGCCCTGAGCCGCTACCGGATTCCGGGAAAGGCGGCCATCGAAGTCCTGTTTTCATCGGTGATGGTCATTCCCGCCTCTTCGGTGGGCCTGTGCCTCATCGTGATGTTCAACTACGGGCCCTTCTGGAATCTCCAGCAACAACTGGGGTTTCGCTTCGCACACAGCATCTTTCCCGGGATGATCCTGGCCTCCTTCGTCCTGAGCTTCGCCCTGGGCCTCAGCGCCTGGAAAGCGGCCTTCGACGGGGTCAACCCGCGTTTCGAGCATGTGGCCCGATCCTTGGGCAGCAGCCGCTGGCGAGCCTTTCGCACCGTGACCCTGCCCATCTCCAAGAGCGGTCTGGTGGCCGGCGTCATCCTGGCGTGGACCCGGGCCATGGCCGAGTTCGGAGCCGTCCTGTTCTTTTGCGGCACCTTTCGCGAACTGCCCCCGGCACGGTTCAGCGACCTTGAGAAAGTCCTGCACATCGACCAGGCGGACTTTCTTTCCGTGGCAATCTGGGCCCAGATCGAATACGGCAACGTGGAGTACGGATTCGCCCTGGCCTTTATCCTGGTGATCATCGGCGGATTGTCCGTCTATGCCATGCACCGGATCGGGGCCAAGGGATACATTTGGTAAGGAGACGTGTGAAATGATCGAAATCCAGGCGCTCAACGGGAATCTGGGTGGTTTCCGACTGCAAGATATCGACCTGACGGTCAACGACGGCGAATACATGGTGCTGCTCGGTCCCACCGGCGCCGGCAAGACGGTATTGATCGAATACATCGTCGGCATGTACAAGCAAGACCGGGGCGCGATCCTCATCGACGGCCAGGATGTCACTCCGCTGTACACCGAGGAACGCAACATCGCCTACGTCCCCCAGGATTACGCCCTGTTTCCCAACCTGAACGTGGAAAAGAACATCGCCTATGGGCTGGAGGCCCGCCGGTTGCCCAAGGAAGAAATTTCCCGGATTACCGAAGAGACCATCGCCAACCTGGGCATCGGGTATATCCGCCACCGCATGCCGCTGAACCTCAGCGGGGGGGAAAAGCAGCGCGTGGCATTGGGGCGGGCGCTGGCCACCGGCCCGAAGGTGGTTCTTCTGGACGAGCCGCTGTCGGCTCTGGACGAAAACCTTCGCGCCATCATGTCCCATGAGCTGAGGGCGTTGCAGCGAAAAACCCACGCCACCTTTATCCATGTCTGCCACAACTTCGAGGAGGCCGCGGCCGTGGCCGACCGCATCGCCATCATGAACGAGGGGCGCCTGGTACAGATCGACACCCTGGAGGCGGTCAAGGCGAACCCGCAAAACGAATTCGTGGCCCGGTTTCTGAAGACCCAGAACGTTTTTGAGGCCGTCTCCGACGGAAAGACGATCAAGGGCAACGGTATCGTCCTGAACAAGAAGAACCCCCTCACCGGAACCGTGATCGCCGGAATTCGCCCGGAACATGTCCGCTTGCAGTCGGAAAACCGGATCGGTGAGACGAACACCTTTGCCGGTCACATCGTGGACATCGTGCCCAAACCTCATTTTATCGAATACCGCCTCGACGTCGGCATGGAATTGACCGCCTTTCTCATCGGTGACGTCCCCTACGGACCGGGGGATGCCGTTTGCGTTGAACTGCCGGCCGAGCATCTCATCCTGACGGGAAAAAACTAAGCAATGGAAAGTACGAAATCGATTGAACCACTGATGCTTCGCCCCATCGGCACCATCGAAACCCCCTTCAACGACTCGAAGGGGATGCCGATCCAGCCCACCGGTGCCGTGGACGTGGTGGGGCGGGTCATCGTGGACCCTGCCTACGTTGAGGGACTGGACGACCTGGAGGATTTTTCCCACCTGATCCTGATCTATCATTTCCACCGATCCGACGGTTACCGGCTCAAGGTGACACCGTTCATGGACACCGCGGTGCGGGGACTCTTCGCCACCCGGGCCCCGCGCCGGCCCAATCCCATCGGTTTGTCGGTGGTACGATTGCTGTCGCGCCGCGGGCACATTCTCCATGTCCAGGGCATCGACGTGCTCAACGGCACCCCGCTGCTCGACATCAAGCCTTTCGTGCCCGCCTTCGACGCGCCGGCGGCGGAACGCACCGGCTGGCTGGAAGTCAACAGTCACAAGGCCACGGCCCTGCGGTCCGACGACCGGTTCAAGCCGGAAGAGTGACCTCCGGGGCAGACGGCAGTCCGCCTTGGTGAACCGAGGGAACTGAAACAAATGGGGAAACGGAAAACCATGATGCGCTTTTTCGTGGGAATCGACGACACCGACACCGTGGACGCTGACCGTGGAACGGGCAAACTGGCCCGGTGCTTGGGGCCGCGGCTACCGGAGGGGTGCCGGACCACCGGGGTGGTGCGCCAGCAACTGCTGGTGGATCCCCGGATTCCTTACACCAGCCACAACAGCGCCGCCTGCCTGATCGTCGAGGCGGAAGCGGATCTGCGCGGGCAGATGGTGGAAAGGGCGGTAAAACTGCTCGCCGAGCATTTTCTGGAGGGCAGTGATCCGGGACTGTGCGTGGCGGCTGAAGCCGAAGCCCGCCGCCCGTCGGTGCTGGCCTTTGCCAGAAACTGCACCCAGCAATGCCTCACCCAGGCCGACGCCCGCCGGGCCGCCGACGGAATCCTCCTGTCGGCCCATGGCGGCACCGGCGATGGCATCATCGGCGCGTTGGCGGCCGTCGGACTCACCGCTTCGGGTTGGCATGGCCGGTTCATCGATTACCGCCGGGTGCGTGAGCTGCCGCAAGAGGTCAGCGTAGCGCAACTGGCGCAAGAGGGGATCGACGTCCTGTCCATCGACCGGGATGCCTCCGTTCCGGCGGCCGTCGACCGGGTGCTCACTTTCGGTTGGGTGCGTCCACGGTTGATGGGGGGACGTGCCGTTCTGATGGTGGTGCCCCATGGCGAGGGGGTCTGGGCCAACCTCGGACGAAAGCGGGGATGCCATGGAAACGGTCCTTCCGGTCAATCATCACCTTGCGGGGATTCCGAAGCGGCCGCCGCCTGACGGTATGCGGTCACGAAATTTTTCAGCAGCCCGGCCTGCGCGTCCATGTGGGCGATCCAGAGCGCCAGCACCTCGCGGCCATCGTCGGTGATGGTGTAGATTCGGCGCGCCGGACCGACCCCCTCGGTTTGCCAGCGGGAAGCCACCCATCCATCGTCCTCCATCTGCCGAAGGTGACGGTAGATCATCCCCGGCGCCGCCGGGCCTTCCACGAATCCGAATCGCTGGATCGTCTGAATCAATTCGTAGCCGTAAGTCGGCCGATGAAAAAGCCCCATGAGAATGGACGGCTGAATGTAGCGTTCGCGCTTGCCGCTGCCGGGGGTTGAACGGGAGGATTTTTTTTGGGTTGACATATATCCTTAAGAGATATAGGTTAATATTATTTAATAGGTCCTATAAGTCCTATAAGTCCTATGAGTCTTATAGGACCTATAAACCAGATCGGTCCTATAAACAAGCTGAAATCGAATCGTTTGAACCGAGGAGGTTGCCATGACCATCACCATTTTTATCCGACAGCGGCGCAAGGTGGAAGAAGGAGAGAAGAAGCCGCGCTTTCGCGTGGTGGCGGTGAGCGGCGGTGACTTGAAATTTCTCGCCAGCCACGTTCGCCGGCAGGAGATCGACCAGATTGCCGCGGCCGTCGGGGGCCAGGTCTTCGTTTTGAACGACCTGGGCGACGGCTCTGGCAAACATCAGAAGCCCTAGTCGGCGAGGATCCACCATTTTTGGGGCTTGCGGAGTCAGTCCCGATAGATGATCGTGCCCACGTGTTCGCCCTCCAGGGCCGCCAGGATGTGTTCCGGATGCCGCAGGGCGTCGATAATCTGCAGTTCCCGCAGGCATTTGCTGCGCTGCATCAGCGTGAGGATGGGC
This sequence comes from Desulfobacteraceae bacterium, assembly GCA_028700185.1. Taxonomy (GTDB): domain Bacteria; phylum Desulfobacterota; class Desulfobacteria; order Desulfobacterales; family UBA2174; genus UBA2174. Next base: position 5,588 of record JAQVTF010000036.1, read on the forward strand.
CGTTCGATGATCAGGTCGTCCAAATCGAGGGCCAACAGCTCATCCACCGAGATGCGATCGTAGAAGGTCAGCTTGCCAGGATCCGATTTCTTCGGATCGTCGCTGTAGAGTCCCTTTTCGTCCTTGAGGTAGATCAAGGACCGGGCGCCGATGTTCTCGGCCAGCAAAAATGCGCCGCAGTCGGTGCGGTGGGGCGGGATGCTGCCGTGCTCGGCCGGATGCTCGAAAAAGCCGTAGGGGGGGATGCCGTAGGTGATGGGCAGGAACCCGAGGCGGCAAAACATCGTCAACTGCTCCAGGTTGTCCCCGTGGCCGATCTTGACCCCGCCGTGCTTGGAGAGCAGCACGGCGAGCATCTCGGCGTTCTGCCAGGAGACCTTGTCCCCGAGCTTGGACAGCACGCCGGTGGGCATGCCCAGATCCACGCCGATGTTGTAGACGTGCCGGGCCCGGGTGCCGCCGCCTGTCATCAGCAGGATCTTGTGGCGGTCCTTGGCTTCCACCAAGACGTCGAGAATCGGCAGCAGCGCCTTGGCGCCGCGGTCCATGATGCTCTGACCGCCGATTTTCAGCACGTTGATGTCCGGATGCATCCGGAAGTAGGCCTTGGCCTCCGTTTTCTTCATCAGGGTCTTGCTCACCAGTGATTCGCCCATCAGCGGCGAGTCGACGTGCAGCCGTCCCGTTTCGTCGCCTTCCTTGATCAGTTTCCCCACGAGTATTCTCCTTTCGGCATCGAGTCGCAAAAATTTAGCTGCACCCTAAGGCTGGCCGGGCCGCGTGTCAAGATGACGGATACCCGCCGGCGATGGCCCCGGGGACGGGGTCAAAGGAACGGATAAAGCCCGTTATGAGCACATGTTCCCTTCAGATGTCGATTCTTGTTGCTTCTAGTTATTATTCTCCCTTGAGGATCAAATCCGTTTGACAGAAGTCGATTTGATCCAAAATAATGCTGATGATTTCAGTAGCACTTGGATTGCGTGCCAGATGACATCCAACCTTTCGTCAAGGAGGCTCACATGAATCGCTTTTTTTTCAGATTCGCCCTCATCGCCGTCTGGGCCGGCATCCTGTTTCTCACGGCCGGTGCCGTGGGCGCCCAACAGACGCTGATGATGGCCACCACCACCAGCACGGACAACACCGGGTTGCTCGACTCCCTCATCCCCGAGTTCACCAAGGACACCGGCATCGAACTCAAGTGGACGGCCACCGGCACGGGCAAGGCGCTGAAGCTCGGTGAGAACTGCGACGTGGACGTGTTGCTGGTGCATGCGCCGGCGGCGGAGAAAAAATACGTGGCCGACGGTTTCGGCATCAACCGGCGGCAGGTGATGTACAACGACTTTGTGCTCATCGGGCCGGCGGCTGATCCCGCCGGGATCAAGGGCAAGACGGTACGGGGGGCCCTGGAGGCCATCCGGGCCGGGCAGCAGATCTTCGTCAGCCGGGGGGACAACTCCGGCACCCACAAGCAGGAACTGGCCCTGTGGCAGGCCGCCGAGGGACCGGTGCCGGAAAAGGAACCCTGGTATGTGCAGACCGGCCAGGGGATGCTCACCACCATCAACGTGGCCGCCGAACGCAGCGGCTACACCATGACCGACCGGGGGACTTACATCAAGTACGAGGCCACCCTGAACGGCAATCCACCCCTGAAGATCCTGGTGGAGGGCGACGATATCCTGCTGAACCAGTACAGCGTGATCACGGTCAACCCCACCCGTTGCCCCACTGTCAAGGCCGACCTGGCCGAGACCTTCTCTCGGTGGATGATCGGTGAACGGGCCCAGAATCTCATCGGCGATTTCAAGCTGCTGGGCAAGCAACTCTTCACCCCCAACGCCGCAAAGTAACCGGCGCCGCGAGTCGTGGCAGGGGAGGGTGCTCCCGGGCATCCTCCCTTTTTGTTGATGGACGGACACGTTGCCCCCCAGCGGGGCCGGCAGGGCCATGGACTATATTCTCGAAGGCATTCTGCAAGCGGTGGCGCTGCTGGCCAGCGGCAATGCGGAGACCTTGTCCGCCGTGGCGGCGACCCTCAAGGTCTCCAGCGTTTCCATGGCGGCCAGCCTGGTCATCGGCCTGCCGCTGGGATTCTGGCTGGGATACCATCGATTTCCCGGCAAGCGGGCCGTGCGTACCGTGGTGGATACCCTCCTTTCCTTGCCCACCGTGTTGGTGGGACTGATCGTCTATGCCCTGATCTCCCAACGCGGTCCCCTCGGGGAGATGGGCCTGCTCTTCACCCTGCCCGGGATCGCCCTGGGACAGGCGATTTTGGCGATTCCCGTCGTGGTGGCCCTCACCGCCACGGCCGTGGAGAGCATGGATCGGCAGCTATCGGTGACCCTGCGGTCCCTGGGGGCCGATCGACGCCAACTGTTGCTTTCCACCCTTTGGGAGACGCGTTTCGGCATCCTGGCGGCGGCGGTGACCGCCTACGGTCGGGTGATGACCGAGGTGGGCATCTCCATGATGGTGGGCGGCAACATCAAGTGGCACACCCGGACCATGACCACCGCCATCGCCCTGGAAACCAACAAGGGAATGTTCGCCATGGGGGTGGCCCTGGGGCTGGTGCTGCTGGCCATCGCCTTTGCCGTGAACATCTCGGTTTCCTTCCTGAGGCGCCGGGCGCGATGACACTTCCCGCTTCCCCCATCTTTCGCATCGAGGCCCTCGAACAGCGCTACGCCGGGCGCCGGGTGCTGCACGTGCCGTCGCTGGAGATAGCGCCGGGGGCCATCGTGGGGCTGATGGGGCCCAACGGCAGCGGCAAGAGCACCCTGCTGCGGTTGCTGGGCTTCATCGAGGCCCCCAGCCGCGGCCGCATCCTCTTCAAGGGGTCCCCGGCCGGCCCCTTCGATGCCCGCATCCGCTCCCGGGTGACCCTGTTGCCCCAGGATCCTTACCTGATGAACCGTTCGGTCTTCGACAACGTGGCCTACGGGCTCAAACTGCGCGGGCAGCGATCCGATGCCGCCGGGCGGGTACACCGGGCCCTGGCGGCGGTGGGGCTGGCGCCGGCCCGGTTCGCCCGGCGGCCGTGGTACGCCCTTTCCGGTGGCGAAGCCCAGCGGGTGGCCCTGGCGGCCCGGTTGGCCCTGGAGCCGGAAGTGTTGCTCATGGACGAGCCCACCGCCAGCGTGGATGCCGAGAGTGCCGAGCGCATCCGCCAGGCCGCCCTGGCGGCCCGGGACCACTGGGGCACCACCTTGATTGTGGCCAGTCACGACTGGTCCTGGCTTTTCGAAGTCTGTGACATCGTCTGGCACCTGTATGCCGGAACGGTGTTTCCCACAGGGACACGGACTTTTTTACCCGGACCGTGGATCCCTGGCCCAGACCACCGGTGGCACCGGCCGTTGGCGGACGGCCAGCATCTCGTGGTGCCGGCCGGCACCGATCCATCGGCCCCGGCCTACATCGAGTCCCACCGGTTGCGCCTGACCCGTCAACCGGTGACCGGCCAAGGCCGGGTGGTGCTCAAGGGCACCGTGCTGCGGCTGGCCCTGATCCGGCGCACCGGCCAGGTGGTGGTCACCGCGGCGGTGGGAGAACTTGCCCTCACCGCCGTGCTGGAACCGGAGGTGCTGCGAAAAGAGGGGATGGCGCCGGGGGACGCCATCTCCGTGGCCTATCCCCCCGAAGCCGTCGCCTGGATCGATGCGACATGACGCTCTTCCAAGAAGAATAACTCCGCGCAAAACCCGAGAAAGGAAAGAAGAATGATGAGAAAAACCGCTCTAAAATGGATGTTGATGGTGGTGTCGGTGGCGTTGCTTTTTGGCGGCCAACCGGTGTTGGCCGGCGATGACTGTACCGCCGTGTACGGAAGCGGCCCCAATCATTTCAGCCTGGCCACCGGGAGCCCGGGAGAGCTTGGATTGTTGAAAGTTCTGGCTGAAGAATTCGAAAAAATCGAAAATACGACAATGTGTTGGCGCAAGAATGGGTCCGGGGCTTCGCTGAAACTGCTCAAGGCCAAGGCCGTGGATATGGTCATGGTGCATGCGCCGGCGGCGGAAAAGCAGGCCGTGGCCGAAGGGTGGGCCATCAACCGGACCCTGATCGGATCCAACGAATTTTACATCGTGGGCCCCAAGGGCGATCCGGCGGGAATCGCCAAGGCCCAAAGCGCCGCTGACGCCTACGCCAAGATCGCCGCGGCCAAGGCGCTCTTTTACTCCCGGGGAGACAACTCGGGGACCCACAAGAAAGAACTGGCCGTCTGGCAGAAAGCCGGCATCGAGCCGGCGGGGGACTGGTACCAGGTCAGCGGGACCTTCATGATGGCCACGCTGAAAATGGCCAACGAAAACGGCGGCTACTTCATGACCGACAGCAGCACCTGGGTGGCGGCCAAGAAGGAGATGACCGACCTGGCGATTCTTTTCCGCGGCGATCAGTTTCTGATCAACACCTACCATGCCCTCTGCCAGCCGGAAGGTGCAACGCCGGGTCAGCCCTTTGCCGCCAAGTTCATCGACTTTGTCGGCTCGGACCGCGGCCAGCGGATCATTCGCGATTACGGTGCGGCCGAGCACGGCGAGGGCCTCTACAACGACGCGGCCTACGCCAAGCAGTACGACCACTGATCACCGATGCGCTCCCCTTTTGCAATGGACGCCCCGGTTTCATCAGCCGAGGGCGTCCGGCATCCTTTCTTTTCCCCCCGTTGCCTCATCGTTTCCCGCCGCTTTTGACCTGGCGTCACCGGCTTCGGTAAACCGGCGCACCGGCCAGGGAAAAAGATTGTCGGCCGATTCCGCCGCATACCGTTCCACCGATTCATACCATTGGTTGAACCGATCCATGAGCTGTTTGCCGAAGGCCGTCAGTTCGTGGCCCTGGCGACGGTGGCCGCTGCGCTGGATGATTTTTTGACCCAGGGCATTCTCGGTGGCCCGGATCTTGCCCCACGCGGCCCGGTAGGACATTCCCAACTCGGCCGCCGCCTGCTTCAACGATCCATGGGCCTCGATCTCAGCGAGCAACTGGGCCCGGCCAATGCCGAAAAACAATCCTTCCGTGCTCTCCAACCAGAGATGAAGGCGCATGATCGGCATCTTTGCGGTGGAATCCGGCGCTTTTCGGGACGGATTCATTTTTTCCTTTCTCTCCCGTCGTTGCCTGGACATCGGATCAGACCGTCGCGATCCACGGCCGCCGCGTGAAATCGGAGTTCTACCCAAGACGGAAGCCTATATGTCAGGATCGACATAAGCGCTGGGCCAGGCGATTGTCAAGTCGCAGGGCCACGGCTTTGCTCGAGTCACCGATCCGCTCGCCCGTTCTCTTGGCCGTTGCTTCCCGCCTTGTTTTCAGCCGCCGATGGGGATGGCGGTCGGGATTATGTTATTTGTAACATATTTAAATTATTAGAAATATAATTGACAATGATTCTCATGCGTGCGATGAAAACATCAACGAGACCCATAAAATCATTCAGCGCGGACCGTTTTTTTCCACTTCTAACGCTGGCTTTGAAAGGAGGCTGTTATGGAGGTCAACCGTCGGCAGTTTATCAAGGTGACCGGTGCGGGAGTCGCCTGCCTGTCACTCACGCAGTTGGGGGTGGACCTGACGCCGGTCCAGGCGTACACGTCCAGCCTCAAGATCGAAGGGGCCAAAGAGGTGTTCAGCATCTGCCCGTTTTGTTCGGTGAGTTGCCACATCATCTCCCACGTCAAGGACGGTAAACTGGTGAGCACCGAGGGGGACCCGGACTATCCCATCAACGAGGGGGCCCTCTGTGCCAAGGGCGCCTCCATGCTTTCGATGACCCGCAACGAACACCGGCTGACCAAGCCTCTCTACCGCGCCCCGGGCAGCACCCAGTGGGAGGAAAAAAGCTGGCAATGGACCCTGGATCAAATCGCCGACCGGGTCAAAAAAGTCCGGGACAAGGACCTGATCCTGAAAAACGACAAGGGCCAGGCCGTCAACCGCCTCGAATCGATGTTCTTCATCGGCACATCCCACGCCGACAACGAAGAGTGCGCCATCGCCCACCAGTTGGCGCGCAGCCTGGGGATCGTTCACCTCGATCACCAGGCCCGTACCTGACACAGCCCCACTGTTGCGGCTCTGGGAGAGTCGTTCGGTCGCGGGGCAATGACGAATCACTGGATCGATCTGAAAAACGCCGATGCCTTCCTCATCATGGGCAGCAACGCCGCGGAGCATCACCCCATCAGCTTCAAGTGGGTGCTCAACGCCAAGGAGCGCGGCGCCGTGGTCATTCACGTGGACCCGAAATTTTCGCGCACCTCGGCCCGCTCCAACTTTCATGTCCCGCTGCGGTCGGGCACCGACATCGCCTTTCTCGGCGGGATGATCAAGTACATCCTGGACAACGAGAAGTATTTCAAGGACTACGTGGTGGCCTACACCAACGCTTCGTTCCTGGTGAACAAGGATTTCGGTTTCCAGGATGGGCTGTTTACCGGTTTTGATCCCCAAACCCGCAGCTATGACAAGAAGACCTGGTCCTTTCAACTGGATGACAACGGGGTGCCCAAGCGCGACGAGAGCCTGCAAGACCCCAATTGCGTCTTCCAGCTGCTGAAAAAGCACTACGCGCGTTACACCCCGGACAAGGTCTCCACCATCACCGGCGTCTCCGAGGAGAACCTGCTCAAGGTCTGGGAGGCCTACAGCGCCACCGGCACCGGCACCAAGGCGGGCACGGTGATGTACGCCCTGGGCTGGACCCAGCACTCGGTTGGCGTGCAGAACATCCGTTCCGCCTGCATGATCCAGTTGTTGTTGGGCAACATCGGCATCCCCGGCGGCGGGGTCAACGCCCTGCGCGGCGAACCCAACGTCCAGGGGTCCACCGACCATGCCCTGCTGTATCACATCCTGCCCGGTTACATGGCCACGCCCACGGCGGCCTGGCAGACCCTGGCCGACTACCAGAAGGCCAACACACCGGTGAGCAAGGATCCCAAGAGCGCCAACTGGTGGCAGAACAAGCCCAAGTACATGGTGAGTCTGCTCAAGGCGTGGTTCGGCGACAAGGCCACGGCGGACAACGACTTCTGCTACGGTCTGCTGCCCAAGCTCGAAGCGGGGGTGGACTACTCGTACATGTACCTGTTCGATCGCATGTACCATGACCAGGTCCGCGGCGGCTTCATCTTCGGCCTCAACCCGATGAACACCCTGGCCAACACCCACAAGGCCCGGGCCGCCATGGATCACCTGGACTGGGTGGTGACCTCCGAACTGCACCACACCGAGACCACCGACAACTGGCGGCGGCCCGGCGTCGACCCCAAGACGGTGAAGACCGAGTACTTTTTGCTCCCCTCGGCCCACCGCATCGAGAAAGAGGGCACCATCAGCAACAGCGGCCGCTGGACCCTCTGGCACCACAAGGCCATCGAGCCGGCCGGGGAAGCCAAGAACTTCGGCTTCATGCTCATCGGGCTGGCCAACAAGCTCCGCGCCAAGTACCTCCAGGAGGGGGGGGCGTTGCCCGAGGCCGTCACCTGGCAGGATTGGCCGCAACACTACGACGCCGAAGAGTGGTGCAAACGCATCAACGGTTTTTTCCTCGCCGACACCAAGGTGGGCGACAAGACCTATAAGAAGGGGCAGCTCGTGCCCAGTTTCGCGGCGCTGAAAGACGATGGCACCACCTCGAGCCTCAACTGGCTCTACACGGGCAGCTTCACCGAGGAAGAGGGCAACAAGACCAAGCGCCGGGATCCCAAACAGACGCCGATGCAGGAGAAGATCGGCCTCTTTCCCAACTGGTCCTGGTGCTGGCCGGTCAACCGCCGCATCATCTACAACCGGGCCTCGGTGGATCCCACCGGCAAACCGTGGAATCCGGACAAGCCGCTCATCGCCTGGGAAAACGGCAAGTGGGTCGGCGATGTGCCCGACGGCCCCTGGCCACCTTTGGCCAACGAAGGGGGCAAGTACCCGTTCATCATGCACACCCATGGCTTCAGCCAGCTCTTTGGTCCCGGCCGGGTCGACGGCCCCTTCCCCGAGCACTACGAGCCGGTGGAAACCCCGGTCACTTCCCATCCGTTCTCCAGTCAGCTCAGCAACCCGATGTACAAGTTTGTTTCCGGCGACCTGGACAAGCTGGCCAAGCCCGGCGATCCGGCCTATCCCATCGTGTTGACCACCTACAGCCTCACCGAGCACTGGTGCGGCGGCGGTGAGACGCGCAACGTTCCCTGCCTGCTGGAGGCCGAGCCCCAGCTCTACGTGGAAATGAGCGAGGAACTGGCCAGGGAGAAGGGGATCAAGAACGGAGACGGGGTGATCGTGGAGAGCATCCGCGGGAAGGTGGAGGCCATCGCCATGGTCACGGTGCGCATCCGGCCTTTCGCCGTCCAGGGCAAGACCGTGCACCTGGTGGGGATGCCCTTTTGCTTCGGCTGGACCACGCCCAAGTGCGGCGATTCCACCAACCGGCTCACGCCCTCGGTGGCCGATCCCAACACGACGATCTATGAACTCAAGGCTTGCCTGGTCGACGTGAAGAAGACCGACCAGCTCACCGAGATCGCCCGCTAGCCCGAGACGGGCGGAATCGCTCCGCCCGTCTCTCCATAAGGAGGAATCGTCATGGCCAAAACATTCTTGATCGACACTTCGCGCTGCACCGCCTGCCGCGGCTGCCAGATCGCCTGCAAGGAATGGAACGAACTGCCCGCCAACGATACCCGGCAATGGGGCAGTCATCAGAATCCGCCGGACCTCAATGCGTACAACTACAAGTTGGTGCGCTTCAACGAGCGCCGCGATGGTGATACGGTGCGCTGGAATTTTTTCCCGGACCAGTGCCGGCACTGCATCGATCCGCCGTGCAAGCATGAGGCGGATGCCTACGTGGAAGGCGCCGTCATCCAGGATCCGGAAACCGGCGCGGTGCTTTTCACCGAGAAAACCCGCCAGTTGTCCGAAGAGGCCTGCGAGGCGGTGAGGGAAGCGTGCCCTTACAATATCCCCCGGCGCCATCCGGTCACCGGCGCCTTGGTCAAGTGCACCATGTGTCACGAACGCATCACCCGCGGCATGCTGCCGGCCTGCGTCAAGGCCTGTCCCACCGGGGCGATGAATTTCGGTGAACGCGAAGAGATGCTGGCCCTGGCCGAAAAGCGTCTGGCGGCGGTGAAAGCCGAGTTTCCCAATGCCATGCTGGCGGATCCCGACAGCGTGAGCGTGATCTACCTGCTCACCGATGATCCGTTCAACTATCACCAGAACGCCGTTGCCGGAGTGACCCGGGACCTGGATCGGCAACAGTTCCTGGCCCGCCTCACCGCCCCGCTGCGAAGATCGGCCAGGGCCGCGATGCAGGGTTAGTTCCCAAGTTGACAAAATCCGCGATGACCGGATACGGAACGGCGGATGGCGTGTTTCTCGGGCCGTTTTGTTGCGAAACGGCCCGAGGCATTTTGCCCCACGGACGACGGGAGAGGGGGGCCTCCCGTTTCCCCATCGACAGGCCTGCCAGGGTGGGGGCTCTGTTTTCTGAACCCTTTTGGGGGTCAATGGATTGATGATGAACCAACCGACCGATTTTGAGAAACAGCGCAGCGACATTCGCCTGGCCACGGAACGCTTCATCCGGCGCAGGCCCTTTCTCGATCCGATCCTGCGGCCCTACGCGGCCCTCTGCATCGAGAAAATCAACCGGGTCGAGGCACTGGAAGCGTCGCAAAAAGACCATCGACCGCCACTGGATCCGCGGCGCCTGGAACGGGGCCTTCCCGCGGTGGATGGCAAACAGGTCACCGCTCTCAAGAATTTGCTGGACACGTGCTTCGGACCGATACACGGCGTGTTGCAACAACAGTTTTCCCCCCTGGGCGAATCCCTGAAGCGGCTGGGCGACCTGGACCGGGAGGCGGACCTCGGTCGGCTGGCAGCGGCGTTGCTGTCCGGTGACGGCCTTCCGCTGGAGAGCTTGGCCAGCCGCCGGGGGGCGGATCTCGGGGTCCTTCACCTGTTGCTCCAGTGGACCCTCGGGCCGGTACTGGCATGGATCGGCGCCGGGGCGGACATCGACCGGAACAACTTTGGCGCCCACCAAGGCACCTGTCCGGTGTGCGGATTTTTACCGGCGGTGAGCAGCCTCAGCACGGCGGGCGACTTGGGATCGGAGTTTCTGCGGGGTGGCGGGGGACAGCACTGGCTGCACTGCGCCTTGTGCGGGTTTGCCTGGCGCACGGCCCGGGGCAGTTGCCCGGCCTGCGGCAACAGGGATCACGACCGGCACCGGGTCTATCAGGCGGAAGGGGAAAACGACGGCGAACGGCTGGACATCTGTCTGGCCTGCAACGGCTACCTGCCGGGCATCGATCTGCGGGAAAGTCCCTCGCCCATGCCGCCTCTGATCGCCGCCGTGGGCATGATTCATCTGGATGCCTGGGCCTCGGAGAACGGGTATCACCCGCTGGTGCAAACTCCCTGGAACCGCCTTCAGTAGCGTCGCCGCCGGTGGTGCGGCCGGCGGCGAGTTCACTGCCTGTCCAAACGGCGCGATGGCCTATTTGCCGAAGGGGCACTTGGGAAAGGTGCAGGTCTGGCATTCGAGGCACAGGGCGCCGTTGGCCATTTTCGCCAAATCGCGGCGGGTGATGTCGATGCCGGTCAGCAGGCGCGGCAGGAGCAGGTCGAAGCTGGTGCGCTTGAAGTACAGGGCGCAGGCCGGCACACCGATCACCGGCACGGCCCCGATTTTGGCCAGCAGCGTCATGGCGCCGGGCAAAATCGGCGCGCCGTAGCGCAACTCGGTGGCGCCGGCATCCTCCAGCCCCATGCGGGTGACATCGTCCGGGTCCACCGACAGCCCGGCGGTGGTGACCAGCAGCCGGGCGCCGGCGGCGAGCAATTCCTCCAGCCCCCGACGAATCGCCTCCCGGTCGTCGGGTACCACCGTGGACCGGACCACCCGGCATCCGTAGGATTCCACCTTGTTTTGAATGATGGGCACGAACCGGTCCTCCACCATGCCCAGAAACACCTCGGTGCCCGTGACCAGGATTCCCACGTCCAGGGCCCGGGTGGGAAGGACCTGGAACAAGGGACCGTCTTCCAGCAGACGCACGGCGTTCTGGAACGCCTCCCGGTGCAGAAAGAGGGGGATGGCCCGGGTGCCGGCCACCACCCGGTTTTCCGCCACCGTGCTGTAGCCGTGACGCGCGGCGCACATCACGCCGGGCAGCAGGTTGAACGTCGTCAGTCGCTCCTCATCCACCAACAGCAGGCCGGACCTGGCGGCAACGAGGTTCACCTTGCCCTCCTTGGGGGTGTCGGCGAAGGTGATTCCCGGTCCCGCCATGGCTCGGGCGAAGGCCAGGGCCGCTTCGTTTTCATGGACCCACTCCGGCCCGAGGTCATTGTCCTCGGCCAGGTAAACCCGCTGGCGGCCCATCTGCTGCAATCGGCACAGATCCCCGGCGGCCACCACCTGATCCTTGAGGAACTGAGGCCCCTTGTGCTGGCCGGGAATGATGCGCGTCATGTCATGGAGCACCCGGTGGCCCACGGCCGCTTCCACCGGAACCGCCGTCAGCTCCGGCACCGGCAGGGAGCGCCCCCCGTCTCCGGCCGGTGGCTGTTCGTCGTAGGGGGCTTCCCCCTGGCAGGCGCGGCAGATCCCGCCGTCGCCGGCCGGGTAAGCCTCCTTGCACAGGGGGCAGATCACCATTACGCCCCGGTGGCGCTTCCCCAAAAACGGCGCCCTGATTTGCACCGGCCCAAATCCCATCAGGTCGGCCCCCGCCTCACGGATTTCGGCCAGCAGCACCTCCTTGTTCTGTTCCTTTTTCGGCGCCAGCTTCAGATACCACTTCTGGATTTCCGGCCATGCGGCCACCCGCTCGGGGTCGAGGAAAACCCGAACCCCCTGGCCGGTGAATTTATCGAAAAAACTCAGGGCGAAACGGCCCAGGTCCAACACCCGCAGCCAGCCGTTGCCCGTGGTGCAGGGAGTGAGCAGTTGTACCGCGTCCGGCAGGCAGTGACGGGTTTCGCTGATCACATCGTAGAGGATACCCTCCGGCAGGCGTTTGACCGCCTCCTGAACCATGATGCCCCCCACCAGGACCCCCGGGGCGACGCTACCGTGAAAGGATGTGGTCAGCTCAGCGAATTGTTCATAGGAATACTTTCCGATTTGCATGGGATGACTCCAGATTGCGATAAATGAAAAAAGCAACACCCGGAAAAATTCGTCGGAGGGGTTTCACTATCCAAAAAAGTGTCTTTATGTCAATTATAAATGACTGTTATTATCGTCAAAACTAGAAATGCTAAAAAAAGACCAGAAAAGACTTTACTCGATGCCACAGATTTGGTCGTCACCTCCAGCAAGCTAGGAAGGCGGCCCACAGCCTCATCGCCGAAGGCCGAATTTCGGGTCATTACGGTAAGCATCGGTTCGTGAGCGTTATTTTGGTTTTGAAATCCATTTCTTTTTTCCCACCCTTCCAGATTCCCCTTGACGCCTCGCCCTGTCAGCTATACGGGAAAATGGTTTGTCGATGGCCCCCTCTTTGGCATTTCCTGAATTTATTCCGGAGGATTTTCTAAGATGAAACCCAAACTCTCGCTTGCCATTGGCTGCTGCCTTCTCCTCTGGTTCGCGGCGCCTTCCATGGCCGACGAATCTGGTTCGGTGACGGTCTTTGCCGCCGCCTCCACCACCAATGCCCTCAATGATGTCATCGCCCTGTTCACCGAGCGGGGGCTGGGGACAGGGGTGCCGTCCTACGCCTCATCCTCGACTTTGGCCAAGCAGATCGAAAACGGCGCGCCGGCCGACATTTACGTTTCCGCCAATGCCAAGTGGATGGAATACCTGGAAGCGCGCGGGCTGGTTGCGTCGGGGACCCGCGTGGATCTGCTCAGCAACCGGGTCGTGTTGATCGTGCCGGCCGACAGCCCCGTGGAGGCGGTTTCCCTTGAAGTCGGCGTGGACCTGGCGGCCCTGCTGGGAGACGGTCATCTGGCCATGGGGGATCCGGACCATGTCCCCATCGGCAACTACGGCCGGCAAGCGATGGAAAAGTTCGGTGCCTGGGCCGCGGTGGCGCCGAAGCTGGCCCGGGCCAAGACCACCCGTGCGGCCCTGGCCATGGTGGAGCGGGGGGAAGCCCCGCTGGGGGTGGTGTTTGCCACGGATGCGGCCATTTCCCGAAAAGTACGTGTGGTGGGGCGCTTTCCCGCCGACAGCCACGGACCGATCATCTATCCGGTGGCCATCGTGGCCGGCCACGAGACGGCGGCGGCCAAACGGTTCATGGACTTTCTCACAACCCCCGAGGCCCTGGCGGCTTTTGAAAAGTACGGTTTTACGATTCGCTGATGGATTTTTGGAATCTGACACCGGCGGAAATCGATGCGTTGCGCCTGAGTCTGTGGGTCTCCCTCTGGGCGGTGACGGCGAGTTTGCCCCCCGGGTTGCTGGTGGCCTGGATGCTCTCCCGTGGCCGATTCACCGGCAAGAGCCTGGTGGACGGCATCGTTCATCTTCCCCTGGTGCTGCCGCCGGTGGTGACCGGCTACCTGCTGCTGGTAATGTTGGGGCGGCGCGGTGTGATCGGCGCCTGGCTCTACAAGTACCTGGGCATTACCCTGGCCTTCGACTGGAAGGGGGCGGTGCTGGCAGCGGCGGTGATGGCCTTTCCGCTCCTGGTGCGATCTCTGCGTCTTTCCCTGGACAGTATCGACCCGGGTCTGGAAGCCGCCGCCCGCACCTTGGGCGCCGGGCCTCTGCGGGTCTTTTTCACCGTGACGGTGCCCCTGATGGTGCCGGGGATCATCACCGGGGTGATCCTGGCCTTTGCCCGCAGCCTCGGTGAATTCGGCGCCACCATCACCTTTGTGTCCAATATTCCGGGACAGACCCAGACCCTGCCTCTGGCCCTGTTCACCCTGACCCAGGTCCCCGATGGCGAGGCCGGTGCCATGCGGCTGTGCGTTCTGGCGGTGGTCATCGCCATCGTCGCGCTGATGGCCTCCGAGATCCTGGCACGGCGCTTTGCCGCAAGGATGCGGAGCTGAACCATGATTGAAGTCAACGTCCGCAAACGCCAGGGGAATTTTACCGTGGAGGCGACGATTTCCCGCCGCGAAGCCGGCGTCACGGCCCTGTTCGGCCCCTCGGGGGCCGGCAAGACCTCGGTGGTCAACATGATCGCCGGCCTCTCCCGCCCGGACGAGGGCCGGGTGCGGGTCAACGGATCGGTGCTGTTCGATTCCCGGCAGCGTATCAACCTGCCGCCGGAGCGCCGCCGGATCGGGTATGTGTTTCAGGACGGCCGGCTGCTGCCGCACCTATCGGTGCGCGCCAATCTCACCTACGGCATGTGCCGGACCCCCCGGGGGAAACGCTATCTGACCATGGATCAGGTGGTGGCCCTGCTCGGCATCGAACGGCTCCTGAACCGCCGGCCCTATCATCTTTCCGGCGGTGAAAAACAGCGGGTGGCCATCGGCCGGGCCCTGCTCACCAGCCCGGCCCTGCTGCTGATGGATGAACCGCTGGCCAGCCTGGACGAAGGCCGCAAGGCCGAAGTGCTTCCCTTCATCCAGCGGTTGAGTCGAACCCTTTCCATCCCGATTTTCTACGTCAGCCACGCCTCGGACGAGATCCTGGCCCTGGCGGACCACGTCGTGGTGCTCGATCAGGGGCAGGTGGTGGCCGAGGGGGAGCCGTCACGGCTCATGGCCGGAGGCCTCGATCCCCCGGAAAACCGAAGCGGCGCCGCTCACTGAAAAGTGCCGCTTCTATTGACGCCGCGGACCATTATGGCCTTGGAACGACATTCGATGACGTTCATTGCCCCGTAATCCTGACCGAGGCGCAGGACGTTGGCGCGTGGCATGCCGAGCAGGTCGGCGATGATCACCCGGTTGACCCCGGCGTGGGCCACGATGATGGCATCTCCCTGGCCGGCTGCCGCGATGTTTTCAAAAACCGGCACCACCCGACGGGCCAGGTCGTCGAAGGACTCGCCGCCGGGGGGGCGGAAACCGGCGAAGTCCAGGCCGCGCCGGTGATAGCCGTCCGGATCTTCCCGCCGGACCGCTGCCATGGGACGTCCCTCCCAGTTTCCCAGGTCGATTTCCCGCAACGCCGGCTCGGTGACCACTTCCAGCCCGAGGCCCGCCGCGATGATTTGCGCGGTTTCCATGGCCCGGCACAGATCGCTGGCATGGATGCGGCTGGCGCCGCTGGCGGCCAGGTCCCGGGCCAACCGTCGGGCCTGCGCTTGTCCCCGTGGGCTGAGGGGCAGGTCGGTGCGGCCGATGTAGCGCCTCTGACCACCGGTGTCCACGTGGCCGTGGCGCAGCAAGTAGATGCGCCGCGGCGTGGTCTCAGGGAAAGTCACCGGAGACCTCCGTCTTCCCGGGTAAGCTGGAGCAGGTCGTCCACGGGGCAGCCCACGGCCCTCTCGATGCGCGCCTGCACCGCCAAGGCCTGGGCCTTTCGCCGCTGGATGTTGACCCTCGCATCGGGATTGGCCCCATAGCGGACCAGGGCCGCGGCGAAGCGTGCCTCCAGCGGCACCACCCGTACCCCGGCCACTCGCTTGTCCGCCAGGTAGACCACTTCCTTCTCGCTGACCGGATCCTGTGGGTTGATGGCGATATCGTGATGGCAGGCCACGATGTCGGCCACGGGGTCAAATCCCAGCCCGCGCAGCCGCTCGGCGCCCACCCGGGCATGATCCGGTGTGCCCTTGGCCAGGTCGTGGAGCCGCGCCGCCGCTCGGACGAGCTGGGCATCCAGGGGGACCTTCGCCTGCTGGAGGGCGGAAGTCAGGATCTCCGCCACCCGGGCCACTTCCCGTCCGTGGCCAATGATCCCGTCGGCGCCCGGGCCAAGTCCGGCAAGGATGGCATCGCATTCGTCGTCGGCGGGAAACGCCCGTCGACGGCAGGCGGCATCCAGGGCTTGGTGATCCCCGGGACTGTCGGCATCCTGGAGAATGAACCGGTCGGGCACCGGCTCCCGGACGGTTTCCGTCGGCCAGCGGGCCAGTACGGCCCGAAGCCCGCCGGCGCCGTCCGCCGCCAGGACCGGCGCGGCCAACGAACGGGCGATGAGCGGTGGATGGCCGGGATGCCCACCGAAGCAGGGGATCACCACCTTGGCGTTCCCGGCATGAAAGCGTTCCAGCAGTTGCCGCACCGTGGCCGGTCGCACCAGCGGAATATCCACCGGCAGGATAAAGAACGCCCCGCAATCAGGGCTTAGCGACCGGATGCCGGCTTTCACCGAGGAAAACATCCCCTGTTCGAAGTCCCGGTTCACCACCGTTTCCACTCCCAGGTCCACCAAAACCGGGGCCAGCGCTTCATGTCGATGGCCGGTGACCACGTGGATTTCGGAAACCCCGCAGGCGCTGAACAGGTCGACACACCAGTGGATCATGGGCCGCCCCCCCAGGGGCAGCAGGGGTTTGAAGCGTCCCATGCGCCGGGAAGACCCGGCGGCCAGGACGATGGCCGCGCTTTCGGATGGCCGGATCATGATCGGACCTCCCGGCGCCGCTGAATCAGTTCCGCCACGATGCTTACGGCGATTTCCTCGGGGGTTTGAGCGCCGATGGAGAGCCCGATGGGGGAGGCAACCCGGGCCAGGTCGGTATCGTCGAACCCTTCCAGGCGCAAATTGTTGTAGATGGTGTCACGCTTGGTGCGGCTGCCGATCATGCCGATGTAGGCCGCCGGCGTGCCCAAGGCCTGGGCCAGGACCGTCTGATCGTGGAGATGGCCCCGGGTGACGACAACGATGAAGCTGTCCGCGGCCACGGGCAAACCGGTCAGGGCGCCGTCATAGTCGTCCAGGACCACCACCCGGTGGGCATCCGGAAAGCGGTCCGGCGAGGCGAATTCCGCTCGGTCATCGAAGACTTCAACCCGAAAGCCCACCATGGATGCCATGCGGGCCGTGGGCCGCGAGACATGGCCGGCGCCGAAAATGAACAGGGACTCGCAGGGATGAAAAGGTTCAATCACCGCCTGACGACCATCGCCGGCGTTGATTTTTACCAGGGCCTGACCGGTGCCGGCAGCCGCCAGATCGGAAAGCGGCAGATCCGGAGGGGGATGGCCGCAGAGAAGCCCGCCGTCGGCATCGAGAACGAGATGGTGGGTGTGAACGGCTTCCACCGGTTGGGAACCGGCGTCCAGCAGGGTCACCAGGATGCCGCGTCGCTCGTGTGCCTGCATCTGCTGCCATTGGGCCAAGCATTGCCCGGATGCGGCGTCCGGGTCGACCAGATCCACCAGGACTTCGGCCCAGCCGCCGCAGATCATGTCCATGGTTTCCCTGGCGCGGGTGGTGAGCTCGAACACCATCCGCCGGGGAGTGGCCGTTTCCAGCACCCGGGCGGCCCGTTGACATACGGCGGATTCCAGCATGCCGCCGCCGACGGTGCCGAAGGTCTCTCCGCCGCGGCAGATCACCATCTTGGTGCCGGGCAGGCGGGGGATGGAGCCTTGATGGCTGATGATGGTGGCCAGGGCAAAGGATTGGCGGCCGGCCAGAAGTCGGCCCACCGCCTTGATGACATCACGGTTCATGGTCTTTCCGTTGGTCGATGAGGTTGCGTTTCGTCATGAGATTCCAGGCGCCGACGGGTTGTTCGTCCATCCTGACCGGCGCCAGGGTGATGAATCCGGCGCCCGCCGCCCGGGCCAGGACCGGGAGTGTGGGCAAGATCCGACGGCGCCGTTCCCGAATGACTAAAATTGTGAGAGACTAAAATGACTAAAATTATGAATGACTAAAATGACTAAAATTATGAATGACTAAAATGACTAAAATGACTAAAATTGTGGTGTCGCTTCGCTCCGGTATTCTGATCCGAGGCCGTCCGTAGATTGTTCGGGAGGCACGAAAAACGGTGTGCTGTTTTCATTTTAGTCAATTTA
>JAQVTF010000173.1 GCA_028700185.1 Desulfobacteraceae bacterium
TCTCCCAGGCCAGACCATGGCCATGGTGGAGCGGGCCATGGCCGCTCGGGGCATCGATTCGGGATATTTCGGCATTCAGCCGCTGGACCCCACCGATGCGCCGATGGAACGGGTGATCAGGGTCGGATCGGTGCCGGTGGAAACCGCCGCCGTGACCGATCAGTGGCTGCTGGAAGCATCCGGAAGGCCCACCGATGCGGAGGGGTTTGCCCGGCTCTGCGATGAAATCCACCGGAATGTAGCGCGTCTTGTCGACGGCGCGCCACCGGTGGCCTGACGGAAAGTTGTTCTTGCTGAAATTTGTCTTTGGGAACCACGGAAAAACAGAGAAAAGGAGAACGGTATGGACAGGTATGTGTGCACCATCTGCGGGTATGTCTACGACCCGGCCAACGGGGATCCGGACAACGGCGTGGCGCCGGGAACCAAGTTCGAAGACGTCCCCGATGATTGGGAATGTCCGATCTGCGGCGCTTCAAAGGACGATTTCGAGAAAGAGGCCTGATGGCCGTGGCGGCGGTGGACAAACACCGCCGCCCTCTTTCCGGGGGGCGCCGCCGCGATATCTTCCGGCGGCGGATCGTGGAAAGGGACCTTGTGGAACCGATTTATCAACCCTTGGATCAGCGTTGCGAGGAAAGAAGCCATGAAGCCCATCGAAATTGCCAAAGGCGTCTGGGATGTGGGCGTGATCGACTGGAACATTCGTGATTTTCACGGTTATTCGACCTACCGGGGAAGCACGTACAACGCCTTCTTGATCATCGACGAGAAGATTGCCCTCATCGATACCGTCAAGGCCCATTTTGCCGATCAATTGCTCGACCACATCGCCCAAATCGTCGACCCCAAGAAAATCGACCTGGTCATCAGCAACCACACCGAGATGGACCACACCGGGGCGCTGCCCCGGGTGATGCATCGCATCGGCGAGAACAAGCCCCTGTACTGCTCCAAGATGGGGCGCAAGAACATTGCCCGCCATTTCCCCCAGTCCTGGAACTTCCACGAGGTGGCCTCCGGGAGCGAACTGTCCCTGGGGCGGCGTACCCTGAGCTTTCTTGAAACCCGGATGCTCCACTGGCCGGATTCCATGTTCACCCTGCTCAAGGAGGACAATATCCTGTTCTCCAGTGACGCCTTCGGCCAGCATTTGGCCTCGCCGGCTCAGTTCGATGACCAAGCCGACGATGGCGCCCTATGGCTCCAGGCCAAAAAGTATTTTGCCAACATCCTGTTGCCGTATGCACCCAAGATTCTGAAACTCATCGAGGATGTGGAGGCCATGGGGCTGGCGCCCAGAATGATCTGTCCGGATCACGGCATCCTGTGGCGCAAGGATCCCGCCGCCATCGTGAAGGCCTACCGCGATTGGGCGTTGCAGAAGCCGGTCAAGCGGGCCATCGTGGTTTACGACACCATGTGGCACAGCACCGAGACCATGGCCGAGGCGGTGGGAAACGGGCTGGCCGCCGAGGGCATTCCCGCCCAACTGATCCATATCCGCAGTTCCCACCGCAGTGACATCATCACCGAGGCCATGGATGCCGGGGCCATGGTTTTCGGCTCTCCGACCTTGAACAACCAGATGTTCCCCACTGTGGCCGATGTGCTGACTTACATGAAAGGGCTCAGGCCCAAGAACAAGATCGCCGCGGCCTTCGGTTCCTACGGTTGGAGCGGAGAGGCGGTGAAGATGGTACACCAGGAGCTGGCGGCGATGGGTTGCGAAATGGCGGGAACCGACGTACGCCTGCCGTACGTGCCGGACGCCGAGGGGCGCAAGGCCTGTTTCGAACTGGGCCGTAGCGTGGGTCAGGCCCTGAAGGCACGCCTGGAGAACGCCTGATGGCCCCCCGGCCCGTGGTGGATCTGGGCGGGTGCAGCCTCTGCGAGGGATGTATCGCCGTGTGTCCGACGGTGTTCCGGCTCAACGACGCCGGCTTCATCGAAGTGATTGAGTCGGACGATTATCCGCGGGACGAGGTCGACGAGGCCATAAAAAACTGCCCGGAAGATTGCATCCAGTGGGAGGAGGGGTGACGCAGCGATGAAAAAATACGCTTTGTTCGTCTTCAACGGTGACCCGATGTGCTTCATCCATGTTTTGCTCAATGCCCTGGACATGGATGCCGGCGGCAACGAGGTGCGCCTGGTGATCGAGGGGGCGGCCACCGGGCTTTTGCCCGAGCTGGAAAAGTCTGAAAATCCGTTGCACAAGCTCTGGAAGAAGACCCTCAGTGCCGAACTGGTCCACGGGGTCTGTTTGGCCTGCGCCACCAAGATGGGCACGGTGGACACGGCCCGTCAGCTCGGCTTGACCTTGCTGGAGGAGATGAGTGGCCACCCGTCCATGGCGGCCCAGCGCAAGGAAGGATTCGAGCTTGTCACCTTCTGAGTCGGCGGGGAGCACCTTTCGGCGCCTCAAGCGGCGGCTGGAGCCGCTGCTACGCGAGGCGGCGCCTGAAACCCTGGTGGCGGCAGTTCTTGAACTGCCGCTGCGCCAGGCGGTCAATCCGTTGATTTCCTTCTTCTACCACCCGACGCCGCTGATCCGGTGGCGGGCCATCTCGGTTTTTGGCGTGGCCGCCGCGGCTCTGGCCGAGGCGCAGCCCGAGTCGGCACGGGTGATGATGCGCCGGCTCATGTGGCAGCTCAACGACGAATCGGGGGGCATCGGCTGGGGCGCCCCCGAAGCCATGGGCGAGTCCATGGCACGCAGTCCTCGTTTGGCCGCCGAGTATCACACCATCCTGGTTTCCTACGTGCGGTTGGACGGCAACTTCCTGGAACACCCCATTTTGCAGCGGGGCAGCCTGTGGGCGGTGGGCCGGCTGGCCGAGGTCCGGCCGGATCTGGTCAGCCACGCCGGGCCGGCGCTCCATCCCTTCCTGCGCTCCCAAGATCCACACCACCGCGGCCTGGCCGCCCGGGCCGCCGGGCTCATCGGCACCGGCGCCCTGGCGCCCCGGCTGGAAGCACTGCGCAACGATCCCGAAACGATTGAGCTGTATCACGATTGGCGTCTGGAGACGCTTGCCGTGGGAACGTTGGCTGTGGAGGCGTTGGCGCGACTGGCCGGTTCGGGATGATGGCAATCATCCGGGTTTCGGGGGCGCAAGGCCGCCGGTGTGGCGTGCCGGTTTCCCGGGATCATCGGTGAGAATCTTCCTGAAACGTCGCTTCGGGAGGCAGAGAACATTCCCGCCGCCGGTGCTTGGCGACGAAAAAGGCCGCCGCCAGGGCCACGATCAGGGCCGCCATGGCGATGAGGGAAAGGCTTTCGTATTTTTCCAGGTCCAGGATGATCACCTTGCGGGCGATGGCGATGAGGGCCACCTCGAGGACGATTTCGACGTGCACGACGTGCGCATATAAGTACGCCTTGATGGTTTCCAGTAGTTCCAGCCCGATGAGAATCAGCAGAAAGAAGCCGAAGATCTCGAGCAGTTCATCGATTTCGAGAATGAAGACAGGCGGTTTCAGAATGTCCCGCACGATGATCCAGCCCAACTCCACCGTGGCCAACGTCACCACCAGCACCATCATGGCAATCATGGCGTAGATCACCACGCGTTCGAACTGCTTGAGAATGTGTATCATGGCATGGCCCGCCTTGGGTGATGTCCATTTTCAAACGGATTTCTCAGCCTGCCATATCCGTGCCGTGGAGGCAACCCGAGCGCTTGAAGCGGAGCCGATGAATGTCCGATGGCAGCGAATATCCCGATTTCCCCCGTGTGGCGGTAGGCGCGGTGGTGGTGCGCCACCAGCAGGTACTGCTCGTGCGCCGGGGCAAGGCGCCGGCCCAGGGGCTGTGGGCCATCCCCGGTGGCAGTGTCCGTTTGGGCGAAAGTCTGCGCCGGGCGGCCGAGCGTGAAATCCTGGAAGAGACCGGCCTGACGATCCGGGCCGGCGAGCCGGTGTTCACCTTCGAATCCATCCATCGTGACCATCAAGATCGGATCCGTTTTCATTACCTGATCGTCGACCTGGTCGCCGAGTACATTTGCGGCGAAATCCGGCCGGCGGACGATGCCAGCGATGCGCGTTGGTTTCCCCTGGACCAAATCGCCGCCGAGTCCGAAATGGCGGCCCAGACCCAAGAGCTGCTCCAGCGGCTTTTCCTTGATGCCCCGTAGGTCAATTACCTACAAGACAGACGTGTTTTTCCTGCCCGTTTATCCGCCGTCCACCTACCCCAGAATCAGTTCCCACCGGATTGTCGGATTGCCGCCAGCGGCGTATTGAATTCCTCAGGCTCGATCAGAGGCTTCTTTTCGCCCAAGCGCGATGCTGTTTTTTATCCGGTCGTTTTTTCCGGTGCGGCCCTGTCCGGGAAACGCACCATCACCACCCAACAGGAGGAGGTTTGCCATCATGGATCTAGACACCCCCAACATGACCGACTATGACAAGGAGTACGCCGCGTTCAAATGGAACGTGCCCGAGTATTTCAACTTTGCCGGCGAAGTGATCGACAAGTGGGCCCAGGATCCCGAGAAACTGGCGTTGTGGTGGGTGGACGACGCCGGCAACGAGGTCAAGAAGACCTATGCCGACCTGAGCCGCGCTTCGCGTCAGTTGTGCAACGTGATGAAGGCCGAAGGCGTCAAGCAGGACGACGTGGTGATGGTGATCCTGCCGCGCAACCTCGAGTGGTGGGAAGCTTTCAGCGCCTGCATCCGCATGGGGGCCGTCATCTCTCCGGGCACCACCCAGCTCACCGCCAAGGACATCAAGTACCGGCTGCTGGAGTCCGGTGCCACCTGCCTCATCACCAACCCGGCCCTGGCGGCCAAAACCGATGAGGTGGCCGCCGAATGCCCCAACCTCAAGAGCAAGATCGTCATCACCGAGCCCCGCGACGGCTGGACCTTCTACACCGACGCCGTGGGCGCCGCCTCGGACCAGTTCGAGACGGCCAGGACCAAGAGCGACGACCGGTGCATCCTCTACTTCACCTCCGGCACCACCGGGATGCCCAAGATGACCTTGCACACCCATGCCACCTACCCCATCGGCCACATCGTCACCGGCAAATACTGGTTGGACCTCAAGCCCGCCGATCTGCACTGGAACATCAGCGACACCGGATGGGCCAAGGCCGCCTGGAGCAGCTACTTCGGGCCCATCAACATGGGGGCGGGCCAGTTCGTGCACCACACCGAGCGTTTCGATCCGGTTAAGACCCTCGAACTGCTGTCCAAGTACCCGGTGACCACCATGTGCGGGGCGCCCACCATTTACCGCATGCTCGTGCTCCAGGACCTGAGCAAGTACAAGTTCCCCACCCTGCGCCACTGCGTGGGGGCCGGAGAGCCGCTGAACCCCGAGGTGATCGAAATCTGGAAGAAGGCCACCGGCGTGACGATCCGCGACGGCTACGGCCAGACGGAAAGCGTCTGCCTCGTTGGCAGTTTCCGCTGCATCGAACCGCGTTTCGGCTCCTGTGGCAAGCCGAGCCCGGGCTTCAAGATCGCGGTGATCGATGAAAACGCCCAGCCCCTGCCGCCGAATACCGAGGGCGACTTGGCGGTGCGTGTCAAGCCCGAGCGGCCGGTGGGGTTGCTCAAGGAGTACTGGAACGATCCCCAGCGCACCGCTGCGAGCGTTCGCGGCGACTGGTATCTCACCGGCGATCGCGCCTATATCGACAAGGACGGCTACGTCTGGTTCGTGGGCCGCGCCGATGACGTCATCCTCACCTCCGGCTACCGCATCGGACCCTTCGAGGTGGAAAGCGCCCTGATCGAACACGATGCCGTGGCGGAATCGGCGGTGGTCTCCAGCCCGGACGAAACCCGCGGCGAAGTGGTGAAGGCCTTCGTTATTCTTGCTCCGGGCTACGAACCGTCCGATGCGCTGGTGAAGGAGTTGCAGGACTACGTCAAGAAAGCCACCGCGCCGTACAAGTATCCTCGCAAGATCGAGTTCGTCACGGAGCTGCCCAAGACCGTCTCCGGCAAGATCCGGCG
>JAQVTF010000174.1 GCA_028700185.1 Desulfobacteraceae bacterium
CCCGGGCCGCCGAGGCGCGTCCGGTGCTGCCCGAGGAACTCTCCCGGCTGGGCGCCAGGGTGGATGAAATCCCCGTCTACCACACGGTGCCGGATGATTCGGGCCGCCGGGCCCTTGTGGCGGCTTTAGAAAAACAAACCATCGACATGGTCACCTTCACCAGCAGCTCCACGGTGCGCAACTTCAAGGCACTGCTGCCCGCAGGCCGCTTCGAGGCCCTGATGGCCGGCGTCACCGTGGCCAGCATCGGTCCCATCACCAGCGAAACGGCGGCCGATCTCGGTTTCCACGTGGACCTGAGTGCCGCGACGTTTACCATCGAGGGACTGGTGACCGAAATCGTGGCGCATTATTCGAAATTGGATGCTTGAGCCTTGAAACGCGTTGAAGGGAATGTTTAGCGTCGGACGTTTCGGACCAGTCCGACGAAGAACCCAGGCCGCAGCGCGCTGAACGCTGTCGGCGCAACCGAAAAGTCCGCGATCCCAATGGACGCCATCATCGCCCGATTGCCCGAGTTTGTGCAGGCCATCGAGGCCATCCGCGAAATCGTGTTGGCCAACGTGGTCCTGTTGGGCCAGATTCCCTCGCCGACCTTCCAGGAGCAACACCGCACCGTCGCTTTCCTCGAACGTCTGACCCAGGCCCAGGTGGATGAATGCACCACCGACGGCTATCGCAACCCCGTGGGCATCGTTCGCGGCACCGACAGCAGCCGGCCACCCATCTTCGTGGTGGCGCACCTCGATACCCCCTTCGGCAAGGAGGTGGACCACGATTATACCGTGGGCGAAAACGACATCATCGGCCCCGGCGTCCTGGACAACTCGGTGGGAGTGGGGGTGCTGGCCTCGCTGCCGCTGATTTTCCGCCACCTCGATTTGCGCTTCGCCGCGGACATCGTCCTGGCCGGCGTGATCCAGTCCATGGGCCGGGGAAACCTGCGCGGGGTGCGTCATCTGTTGAAGACCTGGCCCACGCCCATCGGCGGCGCCGTGGCCCTGGAAGGGTTCGAACTCGGACGGCTCGATCACTATTCCGACGGGATGCTGCGGGCCGAAATCGAGTGCCGAATCCGGTCGGAGCACACGCCGGGGCACGGGCACGATCCCCGCTTCCGGCCCAACCCGATCCTCGTCCTCAACGAGGCGATCAACAAGATTCTGGAAATCCGCCTGCCCCAGCGTCCCCGTTCCCAGGTGATCGTGGGCCGCATCAGCGGAGGGCTCAAGCACGGCGTCATTCCGTACAGCGCCCAGTTGGGCATCGAAATCCAGAGCACCTCTCATCAGATGGTCAAGTCGATCTCGGACCAGATCCAGGATCTGGTCACCGGCCTGAGGTACGAGCACGAAGTCGACACGGACCTCAAGATCATCAGCAACGTCAAGGCGGCCCGTCTGCCGTTTCATCATCCCCTGGTGAAAGCCGCCGGTCGGATCATCTCGGCCCTGGGGATTCAACCGAGCTTGTCCCATAGCGAATCGGAGCTTTCGGTTTTTCTCTCCCGCCACATTCCCGCCGTGGCCCTCGGGTTGACCTTTGGCGAAAATCTTCACCAGCTCGACGCCCGCATGGAAATCGCTCCCTTAAGCCGCGGCATCGCCCAGGTGTTGGGCGTTTTGCTGGCCCTTGACGGTGGAATTTGCCATGGATGACACCTGGCTCAAACAAAATACCTTCCATTACAAGGACTTCCAGGACATCGAAAATCTCGTGGCGGTCAAGGCGGAAAAAGGCTTGACCATCTCCCTCTGTCTGCCGACCCTCAACGAGGAAAAGACCATCGGCAAGGAAATCGTCATCCTGCGCTCGGAACTGATGACCCGATTTCCCCTCATCGATGAAATCGTGGTGGTGGACTCGGGCTCCACCGACCGTACCGGGGAAGTGGCCCGGGCCTTCGGCGCCGAGTTTTATCGGGCCGACGACATCCTCCCGGAACTGGGCCCGCGTCGGGGCAAGGGCGAAAACCTCTGGAAGGCCCTGTACATCACCCGCGGGGACATCATCGTCTACCTGGATGCCGATATCAAAAACATCCACCACCGCTTCGCCTACGGCCTCATCGGCCCCCTGGTGCTCAAGGACGGGATCCGATACGCCAAGGCCTTCTATGATCGGCCCATCGCCACCGGGAAAAACGTTGTGCGCCCCACCGGCGGCGGCCGGGTCACCGAGCTGGTGATCCGGCCCCTGTTCTCCATTTATTTCCCGGAATTGACACAGATTCTCCAACCCCTTTCCGGCGAGTACGCCGCCTATCGCGACATCCTTGAACAGGTCCCCTTCCCCATCGGCTACGGCATCGAAACCAGCCTGATCCTCGATATCTGCCAGCGCTGGGGAATGGACGTGATCTGCCAGGTGGATCTGGAAAAGCGCATTCACCGCAACCAGGACACCCGGGCCTTGGGCAAGATGGCCTTCGTGGTGATGCAGACCTTCTTTCGCCGCCTCAACCGCCTCGGGGCCTTGTCCCTGGGGCCGCCGATGCACAACCAGATGATCCAGTATCGTCTGGTGGGAGACGCCTACCTGCCCGAACTGTTCAACTGCGACGGTCTTGAACGGCCACCCATGATCGACGTGCCGGCCTACCGGAATAAATTCGAGCGCCGCCGGCCCACGGCGGAAAATGGCGCAGAAATCGTTCCGGGGGTGGACAAGGACGATTTGGGCGATTAGCATACGGCCATTGGATCTGGGTGAACCAACAACGGGCGCAGGCCCTGGCCGGCGTCGTTTCATGCCTCTTCGGCACACGGAGTCCCATCGTGATCCCCAAAACCCTCATCGACCCATACAAACGCCACCTGAGCTATCTGCGCATCTCCATCACCGACCGTTGCAACCTGCGCTGCATCTACTGCATGCCCCGGGAAATGATTCCCAAGCTGGAACATGCCGACGTGCTGCGCTACGAAGAGATCCTGCGGGTGGCCAAGGTGGCGGCCGGCCTCGGCATCACCAAGCTGCGCGTCACCGGCGGCGAGCCCCTGGTGCGTCGCGATGTCTGCGACCTGCTGACCCAACTCAACCGGACACCGGGCATTCGGGAAGTCTCCTTGACCACCAACGGCGTCCTGTTGACCGAACGCCTCGACGACCTCCTGGCAGCCGGGGTGCGCCGCATCAACGTCAGCCTCGACAGCCTCAAACCGGAGCGGTTTGCCGCCATCACCCGGGTGGATTGTTTCCAGAAGGTATGGGACGGGATCATGGCGGCCCTGGACCGGGGCATGGCGCCGGTGAAAATCAACGTGGTGGCCCTCCGGGGCATCAACGACGATGAACTGCCGGACCTGGCGGCCCTGAGCCTCCGGTATCCCGTTCATGTTCGCTTCATCGAACAGATGCCCATCGGGGAAGCCGCCATGCGACCGGTGCAGCCCCTGCTCACGCCGGAAATCAAAACCCTGCTGGCCCCCCTGGGCCGTCTGGAACCGGTGCCGGCCACCGCCAACGACGGGCCGGCCGAACGTCACCGGATCCCCGGGGCCCCGGGAGAAATCGGCTTCATCAGCGCCCTGAGTCACCACTTCTGCGACCGTTGCAACCGGTTGCGACTCACCGCCAGCGGGGGGCTGCGTCCCTGCCTGCTCTCCGATCACGAGGAAGACATGCGCACCCCCCTGCGCCAGGGCGCCTCCGATGTGGAACTCGCCCAAGTGTTCCTCAGCGCGGTCCGCCACAAGCCGGCCCGCCATCATCTGGCCGAGCCGCGGCACGAAGAAATCGCCAGTGCCATGTCGGGGATCGGGGGATAAAGAGTGCCAAGTGACGAGTGATCTAAAGTGCATAAAATTATTGAATTCTACTATTATTTAAAAAAACCGGAGCGCAGCGACGCCATAACTTTAGCTCACTTTAGGCACTCGTAACTTTAGGTCACTTACTAAACAATGAAGATCCTCGCCGTCTCCGATATCGTCGAGCCGTCACTCTACAAGGCCTTTGATGCCCGCCGCTTCGCCGGCATCGATCTGGTGCTGGCCTGCGGCGACTTGCCGCCCGAGTACCTGCGCTTTCTCGTCGGGGCCTTTTCCGCCCCCCTGTACTATGTGCGCGGCAACCACGATCTGCGCTACGACACCAGCCCGCCCACCGGCGCCATGGATCTGCATGGCAGGCTGGTCCGCTGGAACGCGTTGCGGCTGCTCGGTCTGGAGGGATCGCGCTGGTATAACGGCGGCCCGCACCAGTACCGTGAGGCGCAAATGCGCGCGCTCATTCGGCGGCTCAAGCCGTATTTCTGGCTGCGTGGGGCGCCGGACATCGTGGTGGCCCACGCGCCGCCGCGGCACATCGGGGACGCGGAAGACCGCTGCCACCGGGGCTTCGACGTCTTCAAGGAACTCATCGCCAGGTACCGGCCGCGGTACTTCATCCACGGCCACATCCACCGCCATTTCCAACACGACGCGGACCGCATCACCGAGGTCCATGCCACACGGGTGGTCAACGCCTATGGGTTCGTGGTCCTGGATTACGAAACTGGCCAACTGGCTGGCCGGCAAGCCGCCTGAATGCAATGCGGAAACCGTGCCGTGCCTTGAGGCGCAGGTGGGCGACGAGGCCTTCGATCCTCGCGATCGGGGCCTGCGCACCGTTCCCCTGGCACGCATCGTCGGCAGCGTGGGCCGCTATCAGGACTTCGACGCCCGTTTCCGGCTCCATCCCTCGGAGCGGTTGACCCGCGTCAAACAGGCCATGCGCCAGGGCGAAGTCCTTCCGCCGGTGCGTCTCTACCAGGTCCGCGACGCCTACTACGTGCTGGACGGCAACCACCGCATCGCCGCCGCCAAGGAGCTGGGCCACGATGACATCCTGGCCCACATCGTGGAACTGGTCCCTTCCGAAGACAACCTCAACGACGTCATCTTCCGCGAACGGGCCGACTTTACCGACCAGACCGGGCTTTCCGCCGAAATCCGCCTCACCGAAGTGGGCCAGTACCCCCATCTGTTGTCCCAGATCCGCCGTCACCAGCAGCACCTGGCCGCCGGCGAGAAGCCGGACGCGGACATCAAGGCGGCCGCCACGGACTGGTACCGCACCATCTATCGCCCCCTGTGCCGCATCATCCAGCAGGCCGGCCTGATGCAAGGTTTCCCCGGCAGACGCATCTCCGACCTCTACGCCTACATCTCCCATTATCTCTGGGAGGAAGGCCGTCCCCGAGACTATGGACCGCCCATCGATCAGGCCATTCCCAAGGACATGGAGGCTTTTCGAACCATGATCGCCGAACGCCGCCACGCCGACCAGTACCCCGAGATGAAACGCACCATCACGGCCTTCGTCCTGCTCAACGTCCAGGGCAAACACGAATTCAAGATCATGGAAAAGCTCTTCGAGCTGGACGAGGTGGTGGAGATCCACTCGGTTCACGGCGACATCGATTTGCTGGCCAAGGTCGTGCTCAGCCGGGACTTGCTCACCTCCGACGCCGAAGTCATCAGCCAGTTCGTCACCGAAAAGATCCGCCTGATGCCGGGGGTCAACAGCAGCAAGACCCTGATTCCCGGCACCTCCAAGGTCAAGCCGCCCCTCGATCAGGATTAGAAAACCAGTCGTCATTCCGGGAAGCACCTTCCGCCTGTCATCTCGAGGCGTGAAACGACAAGGGATCTTTTCCAGACTCCTCGCTGGCGCTGGGGACGCCACGGGAAGGAACATCATAAATATGGTGAAACGAGCTGTTCGATGGTAGAAAACGGAACTGAACGCCACCGCCCAACAAGGATTTTTCATGCGCATGACCGCATCCAGAACGGTGACCGTCCGCGGACGGGTCATCGGCGGGCCGCTTCCCCTGATCTGCATTCCCCTGGCCGCATCCGATGGTCCGAAGCTGATGGATCAGGCCCGTAGCGCCGTTGCCCTGGCGCCGG
>JAQVTF010000175.1 GCA_028700185.1 Desulfobacteraceae bacterium
GCTTTACCCGCTCCATCCACCAGATTCTGTCCGCCTTGGCCCAGATCGACGTGGTGCGCGAAAAACAGGGGCTGGCGAGCAGCGAGCTTTTCAAGGCCGTGGTGGGGAAAAACCCCGATTACATCAACATCGTGGCGATGGACACCAATGGGGATGTTTTTGCGTCCAGCAAGGCTTTCGAACAGGTCAATCTGTCCGATCGACGGCATTTCCGCCAGGCCTTGGCCGCCAAGAAATTTGCCGCGGGCGAATACATCGTCACCCGCGTCGGGCAGACCCGGTCGTCCTTTACTTTCGCCTATCCGGTGCTCGACGCTTCAGGGCAGGTGGTGGCAGTGCTGTCGGCGGCCCTGCGCCTGGAGCGCTTTGCCCAGATCTTTGCGGTTTCCGACCTTCCGGCGGACTCTTTTATGGGGGTGAGTGACCGCCACGGGATCCGCATCTATCTTTACCCGCCCAAGGAAGAGACCAACCCCATCGGCCATCCCATTGTCCGGACCGCCTGGGAAAAGGTGAAGGCGGTGCGAACCCCCGGAATTTCGGTCCACCCAGGATCCGACGGTATCATGCGCATCTTCGCCTTTCATCCGCTTAGCCTGGAAGAAGGTGAGGCGCCCTACATGTATGTTTGGACCGGGATCCCCGAGGCCTCGGTTACCGGGCCGGCCAACCGGATGCTGGCGCGCAATCTCGGGCTCTTGGTCCTGGCGGCGGTCCTGGCGCTGGCCATCGCTTGGGGGGTGGGAGGCTGGATGCTCGCCGCGCCCATTCACCACTTGGCGGCCGTGGCCCGGGCCCTCGCCGCCGGCGATACGGCCGTGCGCAGCGGACTGGGAAACCGGCGCGGCGAACTTGGGGCCTTGGCCACAACCCTCGACGAGATGGCTGACACCTTGGTGGAAAACCAGGAAAGGCTGCGGACCATCGCCGACCACACGTATGACTGGGAATACTGGATGGGACCGACCGGCCGGTTGCTCTGGATGTCCCCCTCCTGCGAAAAGACCACCGGATACACGGCGGAAGAATTCATGAAGGATCCGGAACTGATCGCCGGGATAGTAGCCCCGCCGGACAGGGATCGTTTCTTGGACCATCAGGCGGCGGAGATGGGACCGGAGCCGGCAAAAGATGTCGATTTTCGCATCATCCACAAATCAGGCCGTATTGTTTGGATCGATCATCACTGCGTCCCCATTCATCGCACCGATGGCAGTTCCCTCGGCCGACGGGTGAGCAACCGCGATATCACCGAACGCAAGCGCATGGAGCAGGCCCTCAAGGAGGGCGAGGAGCAGTTTCACGCCTTGGTGGACGGAGCGCCGGACCCCATTTTCGTGGAGGTGGATGGCCGTTTCGTTTATCTCAACACAGCGGCTTTGGGGTTGTTCGGCGCCTCTGGGGTGGATCAACTGCTCGGTCGATCGGTGCTGGACCGGTATCATCCGGATTTCCGGGCGTCGGTGCGCCAACGACTCGAAAAGGTCCGCACCCAAAAGGCGCCGGCGCCCAAACTGGAACGTACCTGCCTGCGTCTGGACGGCACTCCGGTGGCGGTGGAGTCTTCGGGCGCGTCGGTGACCTTCGAGGGCCGAAGCGGGGTTATGGTTTTTCTGCAAGATATCAGCCAGCGCCAGCAGATCGAGGCACGCTTGCAGCAGGCGCAAAAGATGGAGGCCATCGGCGCCTTGGCCGGGGGAATCGCCCATGACTTCAACAACATTTTGTTCCCGATCCTGGGGTTGTCGGAAATTTTGATCGAGGACCTCCCCGAAGGCAGCCTTGAACGGGAAAATGTCGCCGAGATCATCAAGGCGGCCCAGCGGGCGGCGGGCCTGACCAAACAGATCCTGTCTTTCAGCCGCCAGGCCGAACACAAGAAGATTCCCATCCGTATTCAGCAGGTTCTCAGGGAAGTCGGCAAGCTGGTGCGTGCCACGATCCCTGCCAATATCGACATTCGCCAGGATATCCAGACCGATTGCGGACCTGTTCTGGCCGATCCGACCAACCTGCACCAGGTCGCCATGAACCTGGTCACCAACGCTTTCCACGCCGTGGAGCAAAATGGCGGCGTCATTTCCGTGGAACTGCAGCAGACAACCCTTGGCGAGGCGGACACGGCCGGCATGTCCCTGGCGCCGGGGGCCTATGCACGGTTGATTGTTTCGGACAACGGCTGCGGCATTCCTGAGGATCGTTTGCCCAAAATCTTTGATCCCTATTTTACCACCAAACCCCAGGGAAAAGGGACCGGGCTGGGGCTGTCGGTGGTGTATGGGATCGTCAAAGATCACGGAGGCGAGATCCGGGTCCGTAGCAAGGTCGGGCAGGGGACCGCCTTTACGATTTTTTTGCCGATTATCCCCGAAGGCGAAACATCCCGGCCACCTGTGGTACCGATTGTTTACCCCACCGGCAGCGAGCGGATTTTGCTGGTGGATGACGAGGAAGCCGTGGCGCGTATGGAAAAGCAGATGCTGGAACGGCTCGGCTACCGGATCACCACCTGCACGAGCAGCCTCGACGCTCTGAAAACCTTCGAGGCCGATCCGACCGCCTTCGATCTGGTCATCACCGACATGTCCATGCCCGGCATGACCGGAGACCGGATGGCGCGGCAGATGATGGCCTTGAAACCGGGACTGCCCGTTATCCTTTGCACGGGATTCAGCGAACAGATCTCCCCGCAGATGGCCGCATCCATCGGGATCAACGGGTTTTTGATGAAACCCGTGCTGCTTAGTGAACTGGCCGGAACGGTGAGAAGGCTGCTGGACAAGGCCAAACAGGAATCAGATTCGCCCTCTGGTCCAATGAAGATGGATTCCGGTTCAAGCCCGGATTGAGGCCGCTAGGGCCGGCCCCCGGATAGTGCCGGAGGCATCCGGCATGCTTCAGCAGGTCGTCACCCCGGGCCATAGACCCGGGCCCCATGGCGAAGGACTGAAGACTTCCGGAGAATTATCAAGCGGTTGCCTCTGGCTAAAGGTGATCGCTTCCCTCATGCTGCCGCTCCTGAAGCTTCTGCAAGATCGTCAAGAGGATCATGTTCGATAGGCCGAAGCCGCCAATTTTGGCGATTTATGGACGGACACAAGCTATTCCTTTTAAAAAGCGCCAAGGGGTCTGTATTGCCCCTGCCCAGCGTCCACCGGCTGCTCAAGGGCTGGTGCCGGAACTCATGGTGGCGTTCAACCACAGCACCCAGCGCCAGACGCTGGACTACCTGTGCGTGCAGCCGGACGAGATCCGGTCCACTTACGAAAACGAGTTGTAAAACGGCCACAGGGAGGGCAGGGCATGTTCAATATGGTGTTCGATGGCGATCCTGGGTTTAGCGAGGACGACGAGATCAGCGTGGTATCTGAAATACGGGTCAACGACATCGTGGTCTTTGAGCAGGTCAGGCCTGGGCAATACCAGATGCGGGTACTGGCAGCCGGCGAGGTCGATGGCTACGAAGGGCAGACGTTCCGTGCCGGCAAGGGTGATGAGCCGGGGAGCGTGCGGATGACGGCTTTGTGAGGGGTTTGGCCGCCCGGCTGACTTTTACCCCAGCTCCAGAGCCGCCCATCCAGGCTCGGCCCGATAAATCTGCAACAACTTGGGCTCACTCAGGAAATGTCTTGACAACCCGGCAGGCAGGCAATAGATCAAACTCGACATAGTGAACGCTATTCAGGGCTACCAGGTTTTAAGAGGGGTCATTATGCCAATCCCTGACTTTCAGTCCGTCATGCTGCCGCTCCTGAAGCTTCTGCAAGATCGTCAAGAGTATCATGTTCGAGAGGCTGAATCCGCCTTGGCCAAGGATTTCAATTTGACAGAGGCCGAAGTGCGGGAACTTCTGCCAAGTGGCACCCAGGCGGTTTTCAGGAACCGAATCGGCTGGGCCAAGAGCTACCTGAAACAGGCCAAGCTGCTCGATTCGCCCAAGCGTGGCTATATGCGGATCACTGAGCGGGGTTTGGCGGTCTTGGCGGAAGCGCCTCAGGCCATCAACATGAAATATCTTGAGCGGTTCGAGGAGTATCGGCAGTTCAAAGCCCGAAAGCGCTCCGGCGATGAGGAAACAAACAATGACAGCCCAATCACTACTTCATCCGAACAAACACCCCAGGAGGCCCTTGAGGCGGCTTACGAAACGATGCGGGAAGAGCTGGTTTCCGAGCTGCTGGAACAAATCAAGAACAGCCCGCCCAGGCTGTTTGAGCATCTGGTGGTCGAGCTTCTGGTGAAGATGGGATACGGCGGCAGTCGCAAGGATGCCGGCCAAGCCATCGGTCGTTCGGGGGATGAAGGGATCGACGGGATTATCAAGGAGGACCGGCTGGGGCTGGACATTATTTACGTTCAGGCCAAGCGCTGGGGAAGCACCGTGGTGGGCCGGCCTGAAATCCACAAGTTCGCCGGAGCGCTCCAGGGCCAGCGGGCACGCAAGGGGGTGTTCATCACGACCTCCAGCTTTACCAAAGAGGCACGAGACTTTGCCTCGCTCATCGACACCAAGATCGTACTGATCGACGGTGAGGAGCTGGCTCAGCTTCTGATTGACCACAATGTGGCCGTGACGCCTGTTCGCAGCTACGAAGTCAAGCGGGTGGATTCGGACTACTTTACCGAGGAGTGAGTTGCCCCAAAGGCCACGCCATGAACAAAAAGCAGATGTCTGAGCAGGACATCCGCACCAAGTTCATCATGCCGGCCATCGAAGCCGGCGGCTGGGACGTGCGGACCCAGGTGCGGGAGGAAGTGACCTTCACCGCCGGCCGGGTGATCGTGCGCGGCCGGCTGCATGCTCGTGGCAAGGCCAAGCGGGCCGATTACATCCTTTATTACAAGCCCAACATTCCCCTGGCGCTCGTCGAGGCCAAGGACAACAGCCATCCGGTGGGCGGCGGCATGCAGCAGGCCCTGGAATACGCCGCCATGCTGGACATTCCCTTCGTTTACAGCTCCAACGGCGACGCCTTCCTGGAACACGACCGCACCGGGGCGGCCGGTGACATCGAAACAGAGCTACCCCTGACCGCTTTCCCGTCGCCGGAAGCTTTGTGGCAGCGCTTCTGCCGGCACAAGGGCATCGCCGGCGCCGCTGAGACGGTCATCCGGCAGGACTATCACGACGACGGCACCGGCCGCACCCCTCGCTACTACCAGCAGATCGCCATCAACCGGGCCATCGAGGCGATCGCCAGGGGCGAAAACCGCATCCTGCTGGTGATGGCTACGGGCACCGGCAAGACCTACACGGCTTTTCAGATCATCTGGCGCCTGTGGAAGGCCCGCATCAAACGGCGCATTCTCTTTCTGGCCGACCGCAACGTCTTGGTGGACCAGACCCGCATCAACGACTTCAAGCCCTTCGGCTCGGCCATGACCAAGATCACCAACCGCCAGGTGGACAAGTCCTACGAGATCTACCTGTCCTTGTACCAGGCCGTCACCGGCACCGAGGCGGAAAAGAACATCTACCGGGAGTTCTCGCCGGACTTCTTCGACCTCGTGGTCATCGACGAGTGCCACCGGGGCAGCGCCGATGCCGAATCGGCCTGGCGGGAGATTCTGACCTACTTTTCATCGGCCACCCAGATCGGCATGACCGCCACCCCCAAGGAGACCCGGCACGTTTCCAATACCCACTACTTCGGCGACCCCATCTATACCTATTCGCTCAAGCAGGGGATCGAGGACGGGTTCCTGGCCCCCTACAAGGTGGTGCGCATCGATTTCGACAAGGACCTGCTCGGTTGGCGACCCCGGGACGGCAAGGTGGATCGCTACGGCCACGAGATCGACGACCGGATCTACAACCAGAAAGATTTTGACAAGAATCTCGTCCTGGACAAGCGCACCCTGCTGGTGGCCAGAAAGATCACCGAGTTTCTCAAGG
>JAQVTF010000176.1 GCA_028700185.1 Desulfobacteraceae bacterium
ATGACGATAAGAATATTTTTTGTTGATCACCGTCGGCTCGGGTCCCCCGGGGGGGGATCGTGAGGCGCTGTTCTTTTAAAAAATCAAGATTTTGGAAGAACGATAAAAGTGCTGTGGCTGATAAGTGAATATCCGGCAGGTGACTGTCGTCGCTGATGTCGGCACGGGAAGGGGTTGCGCCTCGACGCCGGTGAATCTTGCCGAAGCAGGAGTTCATTTCATGAGGGGGGAAAGCGCACCGGCGTTTTGCGAAGCTTTCCCCCCGGATTTTAATCCCCGCCCGCGCCTATGGCCGCATCGCGTACCTTCCGTGGCAGGTGAGGACGTGGTTGCGCCAGACGTGCTGGAAGCGGTCCGCATCCACCCGGGGACGGCGGAGCATCTGACGGCAGAGGTCCATCTGGCTCTCGGTGCTGGACGGGTGGTTGTGCAGGGTCAGGGCGTGGGTTGAAAAATCGCGCACCATGAAGTCGAAGATCTGGTCCAAGACCGGTTCTTCCACCGCATCGGCAAGGGCCTGCTCGATGATGAGCTGGCCGTAGACCACCAGGGTGAACAGTTCGCCGAGGCTGAGGAGAAAATCGATGTCCCGGCCCTGGTCGGCATCCGGCGGCGCCGTGGCTAGCATCTTCTTGAAAACCTCGATCTGCTCCTTGAAGACTTCGGCATTGGGCACCGAGATGCGCTGGTAGGCGATGCGGTAGTCGTGGAACTGAATTTTCCCCAGCCCCCGGGTGGGGCCTTGATTGAAGAGGAAGGCGTCATGGCCCGGCGCCGTCCAGGATGCCACCTCGTCGAACTGGCCGGGGTTGAAGAAGTAGTTGGCCATGAACTTGACCACCAGGGCCATGTTGACGTGCACCGTGCCTTCGAGTTTGGGCAGGGCCCGGATGTCCCGGGCGGCCATCTCGAAATAGGTGTCCTTTTCGAAGCCGCGGGCCGCGATGATGTCCCAGAGCAGGTTGATCACCGTTTCCCCCTCGCAGGTGACCTTCATCTTCACCAAAGGATTGTAGAGCAGGTAGCGCCGGTCGGCCGCCGAAGCGGCGCGCATGTAGTCGATGGCTCTGAGGGAAAAGAGGCGCATGGCCACCAGGCGGCTCCAGGCGTCGGTGAACAGGCGCTGAATGTGAGGAAACTCGGTGACGAATTTGCCGTAGAGGTTGCGCCGGGCCGCGTGATCGATGGCTTCGTAGAAGGCGTGGGTGCAGATGCCGATGGAGGCCCAGCCCAGGTTGAACTTGCCGACGTTTACCGTGTTCAGGGCCGCATCCCAGGCATCGCGGCCGGTGGACAGGATTTCGTCCTCGCTGACGGGATAGCCGCCCAAGGCGTACTCGGAGACGTACATCTGGGAATTGACGAGGTTTTGCACGCAGGTGTAGTTGGGATGATCGGTGCGGACGGCGAAAAACACGTACTCGTCCGTCTCGGAGTTTTTGCCGAAGGTGGACAGCAGGGCCGCCGCGTTGCCGTTGCCGATATAGTACTTGCCCCCGTCGGCGCGGTAAGCCCCGTCGCCCATGGGGGTGAGCATCATCTCCGAGCTGTAGAGATCGGCGCCGTGGGCCTTTTCCGAAAGACCGAAGCCGAAGATCCCGCCCTGGTCCAACAGCTCGCCGGTGAGGTGCTTGATTTTTTCGTTGGGGCTCATCCAGATGGGGCCCAGGCCCAGGATGCTCACCTGCCAGGCATACCAGTACGATAGGCCGTAGAATCCCAGAATCTCGTTGAGGGCGCAGTTGCGGTAGGTGTCCCAGGCCGCCCCGGGGTTGCCCGGGGCGTATTGCGGCGGCGTCAGCAGGGTGGCAAAGAGCTTCTGTCGGCGCACGAATTCGAGAAAGTCGGCGTACCAGCGCCGCTCGTGGTCGTCTTCCTTGATCCGCGCCAGCCCCTTTTCCTCGAAGAAGCCGATGGTGGCTTGCATCAGTTGACGCGAAGCGGGATCGAGGCCGGGAAAAAATTCCTGTTCTGGATGAAAGAGCATAAATTTTCCTTTTTGAAATAATATGTTGTTAGAAACTATCATGCGGATCAGATGGATCAGACCGTTTAAACCGATTCCTTTGCTCCGTCTGCAATAAAACCACCGCCCCTCAACCACTCGGTCAGGCGCCTGAGTCCTTCGTCGATGGTGACGGTGGGGCGGTAGCCCAGGTCCCCGCGGGCGGCGGAAATGTCGAACCAGTGGCTGGTGGACAGTTCGGCGGCGACAAAGCGGGTCATGGGCGGCTCTCCGGCCAAGCGGAGGGTCTGGTAGAGCCATTCACACAACGCGCCGGCCCGGCTTGCCGCTTTCGGCGAGATGGATTTGGTCACCGGCGGCTTTCCCCCGGCGGCCAGGATGCGGTCGATCATCTCCCAGAGGGGAATCGGTTCGTCCTGGCTGATGAAATAGACCCTTCCGGAGAGTTCCGGCCGCTGGACGAGCCGGTCCAGGGCCAGGAGGTGCGCGTCGGCGGCGTTGTCGATGTAGATGGTATCGACCCGGTTGCGGCCGTCGCCGATGCGACGCAGCCGGCTGGCTCGGGCCAGAATCCGGGGCGTCAGGTGCGGGTCGCCGGGGCCCCAGATCAGGTGGGGCCGCAGGCAGACGGTACGCAGGTGCGGGTCGGCGGCGGCCCGTACCGCCTGCTCGGCCAATGCCTTGGTTTCCGGATAGGGGACGTGGAACTGATCCGGGTAGGGGACCGATTCATCCACCCCGGCCATGTCCGTGCCGTCGAAGACCACCGACGGCGAACTGGTGTGGACCAGCACGCCGACCTGTTGACGGCGGCAGGCGGCGATGACGTTTAGGGTCCCCTGGACATTGGGGCGGTAATAGCATTCGTATGCCCCCCAGACGCCGGCTTTGGCCGCGGTGTGGATCACCGCGGCCACCCCGGCGCAGGCCCGATCCACCGTGGCGGCATCGGCGATATCGCCCTGGTGCTGCTCCACGCCGAGGCGCTCCAGCTCCGGGGCACGGCGGCGCGCCAGGGTCCGCACCCGGTCGCCCCGGGCCACGAGCCGGGCCGCAATGGCCCGGCCGAGAAAGCCGCTGCCGCCGGTGATCAGCACCGGCCGGCCGTTATTCGGTGATGTCGGAACCATCATTTTTCCCGGGTTCGGTCAGGGTCATTTTGTATTTTTTGGGGCTCAACAGGTCTTCAGGGATGTCGGCCGCATCTTTCGAGGGAATCATCCCTTCGTCGGGGCCTTCCCTTCCATTCTGCGGGGTTGCTTCGGCCTCCGCGGGAGACGCCACGGCCTTCTTGAACGGGCTCAGCGTCTCCTGGCCCGGAAGCGGCAATTTTTCCGGAGAAGCCTCGTTATCCGTCCGAGGCGGGGAAGGCTCTTCGGCGGTGGCCTCGTTGTCGGCATGGTATTTGGGACGGTGTCCGCCGAGGCGGGCAACGGCCCAGACGGCGAGTTTTTCCCGGAATATTTTCGAGTTGTGGCGGATGTCCACCGGAAAACCCTTGTGAAAGAGCACCGTCTGGATCAGGTGGGTGTGGGCGTGGGTGGCCGCCAGGTCGAGCAGTTCGGCCCGCAGGGCCTTGCGCGGCATGTGGCGACCTTCCGGGCTGAGCTCGACGCAGATCACCGCTTGCTGTTCGCCCATGAGGCCGATGCCCACCAGAGCACTGCGTGCGACCCCTGGGTGGGCGTTGAAGATCGCCTCGCAGGGAATGGTGAAGAGGGTCTCCTCGGCGGTGACCACCCGATGGCTCTTGCGGCCGCAAAACCAGATCCGCCCTTTCTTGTCCCGCCACCCCAGATCCCCCATGCGGTGCCAGAATCCGTCCTCGTCGGCGATTTTGGCCAAGGCCGTTTCCACGTGACGCTCGTGGTAGGCGGCGGTGACCAAATCCCCGCGGACGGTGATTTCGCCGATTTCCCCGTCGCCGAGCACCAGGCGTTCGCTCCAGCGGTTGATGGGCTCATCCTCGATGCGGATGATTTCCACCGTGATGCCTTCCAGGGGGCGTCCCACGCAAATCCCGAAGCCCTGTTCGGTCAGCGGCCGGGTCTCGGTGAGGATTTCCTCGCTGTCGATGCTCAGGATCGGCATGGCCTCGGTGGCGCCGTAGGGCGTGTGGATGCGGGCCGAATCCGTCAGGATGCCGCTGAACTGTTCGACTTCAGCCGGGGGCACCGGCGCGCCGGCGGAGACCACCCGCTGCAGCGATGGAAAACGCACTTCGTGGGCCGCGGCGAAACCGCCCACCCGTTTGAGCAGGGCCGGGGAGGCGAACATGTTGGTCACGCCCTGGTCCAGGATCGCCTCGATGATCTTGGTGGGGTCCACCTGGGCCGGGCGGGTGGGATCCATGTCCGGAATGACGGCGGTCATGCCCAGGGCCGGGTCGAAGAGGGCGAACAGCGGGAAGGTGGGCAGGTCGATCTCGCCTTCCTGAATCTGAAAATGCTCGCGGATGTGGCGCACCTGGGCGTCGAAGATGCCATGGGTGTATACCACGCCTTTGGCCGGGCCGGTGCTGCCGGTGGTAAAGAGGATGGCGGCGACTTCATCCGGCGTGGTCGACGCCAGGGGGAAAAGACTCCAGGGACGGCTGCGCAGTTGCTGCAACGTCGGCCCGCCCCAGAACCACCGCCGTCCCACGGTGACGGCGGTGCTGACCGTGGCGAAAAAACCGGGCTGGATCAGGCGCAGCACGTGGGCCGGCGGAATACCGATGAGGGCCTCGGGGCGGGTTTCGGCGAAGCAGGCCATCATGCGCCGGAGTCCCATGCCCGGATCCACCATTACCGGGACCGCGCCGGCCTTGAACATGGCGAAGGTCAGGGCGAACAACTCCAGGCTGGGGCGGACCATGACAATGGTCCGGGTGCCGCGGCCGATGCCGATCGCCTCCAGGCCGAAGGCGATGCGGTCGCTTTCCTGGTCGAGTTGCCGGAAGGTCAGGTGGGCGTAGGCCACCCGGCCGGCCCGGTCGCGTCCCGCCGGGGTCACCACGGCGCGTCGAAAGGGGTGGGCCTCCGCCATGCGCCGAAGGTGAAGGGCGATGTTGAGTACTGGGCCGTCTATCACGGATTGTCCTGTGGTTTCCTGTTTTTCAGTCATCACCGGCCCCCGGATGCATCGGCATCCACGGCGCCATGGCGGTCGAGAAAATCAGCGATCCGCCGGCGGACGGTTTTGGGTTCGTCTTCCAGCAGGTAATGGCCGGCACGGGGCAGCACATGAACCTCCGCGTGGGGAAAGCGCCGTTGCCATTCGGCCAGGTAGTCCAGATCGAAGACGAAATCCCTGGCGCCCCAGAGGATCGTCATGGGAATGTGCCGCAGCCTGTGGAGGTGGTCATCCACGTGTTTCACCATGGCGTAGCTCGGGTCTTTGGGCGCCAGGGGAATATCCTGGACAAAGCGCAGCGTGGCCAGACGGTGCCGCGGTCGGTCGTAGGGGGCCAGCAGCCCGCGGCGTACCGCCGGGGGCAACGGCCGGGCCGGCGCCATGCGCGCCGCCCCGCGAGCAAAAAGGTTCAACCCCAGCACCGCCGGCTCGGCCAGGGCCGGCAGATCGCGCACCATGCGCAGACGCCAGGGAATCGGTTTGCCTTCCGGCGGCAGAAACCCCGAGGTGTTGAGTATCACCAGGCGACCGATCCGTTCCGGATTTTCCAGGGCCCAGGCCAGGCCGATCATGCCGCCCCAGTCGTGAACGATGAGGGTCACGCGGCGCTTCAGCCCGAGATGGTCGCAAAGATGGGCCAGATCGTCAACCCGGTCCCGGAGTCGAAACCGATAACGGTCAGAATTGGGCTTGGCCGAAAGCCCGCAGCCGATGTGGTCCGGCACCACGCAACGGTA
>JAQVTF010000177.1 GCA_028700185.1 Desulfobacteraceae bacterium
ACCGGTGGTCCGGGGGGCACCTCGGCCACCTTGATCCGGGCCCCGTAGCGTTCCGCGATGGCGGTGAGGGCCGGGCGCACCCGCTTGGCGATGTCGTGGCTCTGGCGGGCACGCCGTCCCTTGGCGGCCAGGTTGACCTGGATGTCGGCCAGGTGCGGGCCGCGACGCAGGAAGTAGTGGCGCACTAGGCCGTTGAAGTTGAACGGGCCGCTGGTGCCGGCGTGGATCTGGTAGTCCACTACCTCGTTGACCGTGCCGAGGTAGTCGCCCATCTCCAGGCAGGCCGCCGTCGTCTGCTCCAGGGTGGCGCCTTCGGGCAAATCCACCATCACCTGGAATTCGCTCTTGTTGTCGAAGGGGAGCATCTTGACCTTGACCAGTCCCACGGCCACCATGGCGCCGGCGGCCAGGAGCAGGACGACCACCAGCAGCAGAAACCCGTAGCGCGCCACCGGGTTGTGCAGCAGGGGGCCCATCACGCGACGGTACAGCCGGGTGGCCCAATCCTCGTTGTCGTGGTCCTGGCCGCCGCCGTGGCTCGCATCGTGGGCCCGGATCAGGCGCAGCGAGGCCCAGGGGGTGACGATGAAGGCCACGATCATGGAAAACACCATGGCCGCCGAGGCCCCCACCGGAATCGGGCGCATGTAGGGCCCCATCAGCCCGCCCACGAAGGCCATGGGCAGGATGGCGGCGATTACCGTCAAGGTGGCCAGGATGGTGGGGTTGCCCACCTCGTCCACCGCTTCCAGAGCCACTTCGAGCCGGGGCCGGTCGGCGTTTTGGGGGAGCCGATAGTGGCGCACGATATTTTCCACCACCACGATGGCGTCATCCACGAGGATGCCGATGGAAAAAATCAGGGCAAACAAGGTGATGCGGTTCAGGGTGTACCCGTAGAGATAGAAGACGGCCAGGGTCAGGGCCAGGGTCACGGGAATCGCCAGGGCCACCACCCCGGACTCGCGGCGGCCGAGGGTGAACCAGATGAGAATCGTCACCGAGATCACGGCGATGGCCATGTGAAAGAGCAGTTCGTCGCTTTTTTCCTTGGCCGTTTCTCCGTAGTGGCGGGTGACGGTGACCTGGACCGATTCGGGGATCTTGCTGCCGCGCAGGTCCTCGATGCGCTCCAGGACCCGTTCGGCCACGGTGATGGCATTGGTCCCCTTGCGTTTGGCCACCGTGAGGGTGACGGCAGGAAAGACCCCTGCCGCCGGCGGCGCCAGAGACGGGATCTGCTTTTCGGCCGCCGCCGGCCCCGTGCCGAAAAAGACGTGCTGGTCGGCCTCGGCCGGGCCGTCCTCGATGACGGCCACGTCGCGCAGGTACACCGGCCGCCCTTCGGCCACATGGACCACCACGGCACCCAGGTCGGCGGCGTCCTTGAGAAATCCGCCGGTATGCACCAGAATCAGTTCGCCCGGGGTGGGAAAACTGCCGGCATCCAGTTCGGCGTTGGCGGCGCAGATGGTGTCGGCCAGGTGACCGGCATCGAGGTGGTAGGCGGCCATGCGCACCGGGTCGAGGCGCACCTGGAGGGTGCGCCGCTGGCCGCCGATGAGCTCGGTGAGCGAGACGTTGGGCTCGCGCTTGACGCTGTCCTCCACTTCGGCGGCCACCCGGCGCAGGGTGAAGTGGTCCAGGGTGTCGCTCCAGAAGGTCACGGCCAGGATCGGCACGTCGTCGATGTAGCGCGGCTTGATCAGCGGGGGGCTCGTATTGCAGGGGATGCGGTCGGCGTTGGCCATCAGCTTGGACTGCAAGCGCACGATGGACTGCTCTTCGGGCTGGCCCACGTAAAAGCGCACGATGGCCATGGACAGGCCCGGGCCGGTGGT
This sequence comes from Desulfobacteraceae bacterium, assembly GCA_028700185.1. Classification (GTDB taxonomy): domain Bacteria; phylum Desulfobacterota; class Desulfobacteria; order Desulfobacterales; family UBA2174; genus UBA2174. Next base: position 1,842 of record JAQVTF010000177.1, read on the forward strand.
GGTGTAGACGTACTCGACGCCGGGGATTTCCCACAGCAGCTTTTCCATGGGGCCGGTGACCCGCTGCTCCACCTCCTTGGCGCTGGCGCCGGGCATGGCGACGAACACGTCGATCATGGGCACGATGATTTGGGGCTCTTCTTCCCGGGGCAGGGCCGCCACCGCGGCCATGCCCAGCAGGATGGCCGCCACCACGATGAGCGGGGTGAGCTTGGAGTCGATGAAGGCCCGCGCCAGCTTGCCGGCGGTGCCCAGGCGGGCGTCGCTCATGCCGCCTCCCGGACCCGGCCGCCGTGGCGCAGCGTCGGCGGCGGGGCCACCACCACCCGCTGGCCGTCCTGCAGGCCGGAGAGAATTTCGATGCGCCCGTCTCCAAACGCCCCAGTGCGCACCAAGACAAAGCGTGCCGTGAGGTCATCGCTTACCGTGAACACGCCGGTGAGCTGTCCCTGGTGGATCACGGCGGTTTTCGGCACCTGCAAGGCCTCGGTTTCGCCCACCGGCACCCGCACCCGGGCGAACAGCCCGGCGCTGATATCATCCCGGGGCGGCAGTCCCAGCCGGACCTTCAGGGAACGGGTGGCGGCGTCGGTGGTGGGCAGGATTTCTTCCACCGGCACCGGGAACCATTCGGGCCCCAGGGTCGGAATGTTCACCGCCAGCGGCTGTCCGGCGTAGACGGCGCTGCGGTGGTCTTCGGGCAACTGCATTTGTATCCGGAATCCCTCGGCGGCCTCGAGGGTCAGCAACGGTCGCCCCGGTGCCGCCAGGTCTCCGGGTTCCACCAGGCGGGCGGTGACCCGTCCGTCAAAGGGGGCACGCACAAAAGTGTCGCCCCGGTCGGCGCCGGCGGCCACCAGGGCGGCCCGGGCCCGCATCACCTGTTGCTCGGCGGCTTCAAGACCCGCCGCGGCCCGGTTCCGGGCCGCGATGGCGGCATCGCGGCGCGACCGGACCTCATCGAGTTCCTGGGCGCTCACCGATTCTCCCACGGCCAGGGCCTGGTAGCGCTGATACGTGGTCGTTGCCAGACGGGCCTGGGCCTGGGCCGCCTGGTGGCCGGCCAAGGCGCCGTCCCGGGCCTTGATGGCCGCTTCCAGCCCGGCCCGGGCCCCGGTGAAACCGGCGTCGAGCTGTCGGGAGACGATGGCGACCAGGACGGCGTCCCGGGCCACCACATCGCCCTCACGGGCGTTGACCGACTGGATGGTCCCCATCACCTTGGCCGCCAGGGTGGCGCTCTGGCGGGCCTCGACGGTGCCCACGGCCTCGTAGTGGCGCGGGGCCGTTTCCAGGCGGGCCGTGGTGATGCGCACCGAGAGGGCCGAACCGTCTTCCTTGGCCGTGTTGCCGGGTTGGATCTTGTCTCCGCAGGCGGTGGTGATCAGTGCCAACACCAGGGGCCAGAGCAGCAAGGGGCGATGCAGCATGAGCGGTTTCCTTTGGTCACGGTGCGGCCAGCGCCTCGGCGTCCAGGACGCCGGTGGCCAGCAGCAGTTGAACACGGGCCAGGCGATAGTCGTAGATGGCTTGCAGGTGGTCGAACCGGGCCTTTTCAGCGGTGCTCTGGGCCTCAAGCAGGTCCACCACGGTCACGAGCCCGTTTCGGTAACGATCGGCCACGATGCGCAGCGTTTCGTCGGCCTGGGTCACGCCGGCGGCCGCCAACGGGATGCGGTGCCAGGCGCTTTCGGCGGAAAGAAACGCCTCGCGGGTCTGCACGACGATGCCGGCGGCCAGCTCGCGGCGCCGGGCCTCCAGTTCGCGCAGGGCGGCCCTGGCCGCCTCGGTGCGGGCCGTCTGGCGTCCGCCGGTAAACAGCTCCCACTGAATCATGGCGCCCACGGTGTAGTTGTTGCCCGTGTCGTCGAAGGCCTCGGTGTGAATTTCATAATCACCGAAAAGGCTGAGGCCGGGCAGGCGGGCGGCCCGGTGCTTGTCGATTTCCGATTGGGCCGCCGCCTGGTGGTGGCCCAATTCAGCCAGTTCAGGGCGGTGATCCTGGGCCTTGGCCTCCCAGTCGGCCAGGGTGCCGGGAGGTTCCTCTGTGGCGGTGAGCCCGTCGGCCGGCGTCCAGGTGGCGGATGGATCACGGCCCATGGCGGCGTTGAGCCGGGCGATGGCGATGGCGATGGCGCTTTGGGCGGTGAGGCGCTGCTGCTCGAGTTCGGACCGGCGCAACCGGGCCCGCAGCAGGTCGCTTTTGACCACGAACCCGGCCCGGTAGCGTTCATCGATCATTTTCTCATGAGCCTGGGTTAGGGCAAGCGCCTGGTCGATGGTTTCCAGGCGCTTTTGCGCCAGCAGCCATCCGTCGTAGGCCCGCGCCGCGTCGGCCATGGCGTTCTGGAGGCTCTGGCGTGCGCGCTGATCCACCGCCGCGGCTCCCTGACGCGCCTGGCGCAAGCCGTGGAGGGTTTGGCCGCTGTCGTAAAGCGGCCAGCGCACCGAGACGGTGGTGGTGAAATTCTCGATGGGATCCGGGTCGTTGAGGCGGTCCGGATCGAAGTCCAGCATGGTGATGCGCTCCTGGTTGAGTCGGGTGCCGAAGGCCCACATGGGATTGTTGGTGGAGGCGAAGCGCTCGCTGACGCTCAGGTGGGGCATGAATCCGGACCGTGCCTGGCGGATCTGCTGGGCCGCGGCATCCTGGCGGCTGGCAGCCGCTTCCATCCGGGGATGATGGCTGGCGGCCGACGCGACGGCTTCGGCTCGGGTGAGAAGGATGGCACCGTCGGCGCCGGCAGGGGGCGCCGGCAGCAGGGCCGCGCAGAAGATCAGGTAAAAAAGAAGACGACGATGACGCATCGTTCCGGCTACCTCCTTGCAAGACGGGCGCTGGCACCCAACACGTTTCAAACAGTATACCTTCGGTAAACGGTTTTCGCAAAGCCGCTTTGCGGCGCTTAAAGCGCCTTCGGCGCGTTCAAGGTTCAAGGTTGCCGCTGCGCGGCGTTTTTGGGCTTGCTTCTGACATCTGAGACGACCGGGGAGACCGGAGATTGAGTTTCTCCGCCCGTTCAGAATTTTCAGTCATCCGAAGACCTGCAGAAGAACTTTTGGCGACGATTCCTTCACTCACGCCTCTCCGGGCTTGCGGACGTCTGCGGCATATCCGCCGAAATGGTTTCTGCCGTCTTTCAGTTTTATGAGACTACCGGGGCGGCCAGGGAGTTAAGTTTTGCCGCCGTCAAGAACTCGGCGCCAAGGGCCCGTAGGCCGCCACCGCGCAGGAATGCAGGCGGACGACGGCGGTACGGTTTTCGAAGAGTGTTCTGCCATTTTTCAGTTTTCTGAAACCACCGGGGCATCCAGGGAGTTAAGTTTTGCCGCCGTCAAGAACTCGGCGCCAAGGGCCCCTAGGTCGCCACCGCGCCGCAATGCAGGCGACCGGTCGGAGGGAAAGCGCGATGCCATGCCTCTGGCGCAAGCCCAGTTCGGTGGCGGCCAACGCGCCCTAAGCGCCTCAAACAGCTTGCCGATCGTCAAAACTCAACTCCCTGGCCGCCCACTAAAATGTTTCAATCTGCTGAAAACCTAACTGAAAAGGTTTTGCTCGACTCGCCCTTCACCCGTTCTTTTCTCCCGGCGGGAGCAAGCCGGGCTGGACCGCCGTCCCGGAACTGTCTGAGGCGCTTACCGTCCGTTGGTCCGGACAGTACTCGGCTTGGGCCAAAGAAGTGATTCTTTTCAGTACGGCAGTGCCGAATCGCCAACGTTGCGGCCCTGTCCGGGCTTACGGACGGTTGGCGGCGAGTTTTCCGGGGCGCCGGATCCAGGGCGGCTTGCGGACGACGGCGGTACGGTTCCCGACGAGTGTTCTGCCATTTTTCAGCTTTATGAAACCACCGGGGCAACCAAGAAGTTCACTTTTTGTGACGCCGACGGCACGGCCGTTGAACAACCGGCTTAACCCGGTAGACCCAGGGCCGGGGTTTTTAGGATTTCCGATCCCTTCAGGAG
>JAQVTF010000178.1 GCA_028700185.1 Desulfobacteraceae bacterium
CACCACATGCCGGGGCGCAAGGGTGGGATCGTTTTTGAGGTGTATCAATACACGACGCCAGGCGGCTTCCAGCATCGTTTGACTGTCGGGTTTCGATCGTCCGGCTTCGCTGTAGGGGAAGTTGAAGCGCAGGCATGACACCCCGGAACGGGCCAACTCCCGGCAGAGGAATACCAGCAGGGGATGATCCATGGTGTTGGCGGCGCCGTGGGCCAGCACCACCATGGTGGAAGATCCGGGGATAAAGCCCTCGGCTCGCGCGAAGCGGCCGGTAAACGGTTGACCGTGGTCGAGGGTCAGGGTGATGTTTTTTTCCATGATCAGTTATATGCCGCGCCAAAGGATGATTTCGTCGATGGGCACCCGGGTGGTCTCGATGCGGTTGGCGGGGAAATCCCCGTCCGGATACCCGATGGCCATGGCCATGATAATCCGCTTGGTGTCGGGAATCTCGGCGATTTCGCGCAAGACGTCCGGATACATGCACCCCTGGTCTTCGATGCAGGTGGCCAGCCCGTGCTCGAGGGCCGTCAGGCAGATGGACTGAAGCACGATGCCGATGTCGATGAGGGGCGTCTCGGGTTGTAGCGACTTGTCGGTGACCACGATGATGGCCGCCGGGGCGTCGAAGAAACGAAAGCCGCGCTCGAGCCACCAGGCCCGTTTGGCAGTATCGTGGCGGTCGATGTCCATCAGCTGGAAAAGCCCCTTGGCCAGCTCCACCTGGCGGGTTCGGTAAACGCTCTCCTTGCTCCAGCCGGTTACCGAATGTTCGCCGCTGGGGGGAATGCCGTCGCGCAACTTGGCCACGTTGGCCTCCCGTACCCGGTCCAACACTTCGCCGCCCAGCACTACAAATTCCCATGGCTGGCTGTTCATGGCGGACGGAGAACGGCCGGAGACCGCCAGAATGTCCCTCAGCACTCCCCTCGGCACCGGATCGGGGCGGTAGCCGCGGATGCTTTTGCGCGTCTTGATGGCTTCGATGACGTTCATGAATCTCCCTTTGTGATGTCGCGGTGGGGAAGGTCGAAGGGGAGCTCAGTCTTCAAAAGACATGAACAGTGCTTCTTCCTCTCCGTCCACCTGCGGCTGGTTGTTTTGCCAGTCGAAGATCCGGCAGCCATCGGTGTCGCTGCCCGGAACGCTGCAGCGGATGAACGGCATCAGCGGGTCTCCGGCCACCGACTTGTAAGTGAGCATCACGGCCCGGTGAGTGGGGAATCGGTCCAGTTCGAAGAGTTGCACCAGGTAGATGCGGCAGACGCCTTCGAAGAACTCGCTTTGCCGGCGGTGAAAGATGATTTGTTGGCGAAACAGCTCCAGGGCCCCGGCCGCATCGGCCGCTTCGACGGCCATGTGGAACTCTCCGTGACGCCGGTCGGCCTCATCGACTTGCTCTTGGTTGGTGACATGGACGAAATAGCCGATGTAGATCATCGAAGGATCCTTTCAGAGTGAATGCAATTCAGAAGAATCAATTTTGGCATTGGAATACCATGATCCGGCCGCGGGCCGCAAGGCTGGGGGAAGGGAGAAAAAGCGGATGAAGTCGATCCTCCTGTCATCCGGTGGATGTCCGCTTGCAATCAAATCCTGATTCATAGTAAAATTTTTTAAATGTTGCCCGCCTGAATATTGAGACCACCGCTGCTCCCAAACTTTGTATCCATCAGAGATTCTCGGCTGTTGATGGTCGGGCTGCCCCAGGAAGGGGGAAGGTATGCACCGAAAGCCCGTCCCCGCCAAGCTGTTGCCGCCCCAGATCAGGACGCCGCTGATGCGTAAGCGGCTGCTGCGGCAGATGAACGGCGCGATGGACAGGAAGTTGACCATCGTTCAGGGCCGTGCGGCCCAGGGCAAGACCACCCTTGCGGCCAGCTACGTGGCCCAATCGAGAGTTCCTTTCGTCTGGCTCAACCTCGGCCCGGAGGATGCCGACCCCGCCGGCCTGTTTCATTTGCTCGTGCACGGCCTTGGGCCATATTTGCCGGAAGAGGCGCTGCCGCACCTGATGGCATACCCCTCGCTGAGTTTTGGCCCCCGGGAAGCCATGCCGCTTTACAGGGAGTGGTCCAATGCGATTTTCGATCGCGTCGTCGGGCCGTTGCGCATCGTTTTTGACGGTGCCGACCAGATGCCCTCTGATGCCCCTTCCTGGCAGCTACTCCAGGCCATGGTGGAAGCCCTCCCGCAAAGCGTCCACCTGTTGATGCTTTCCCGTCAGCCGCCTCCCATCGATTATGGTTGTGGGGCCCCATCTCCGCAAGTCCAGATTCTGGGGGATTCAGACCTGGCATTTTCTATTGTGGAGACAAAAGCTTTTCTCTGTCGTCACTGCGGTTTTGAACTCTCCCAAGAGGTGCTGCGCAAGGTTCACCAGATCACTGAAGGGTGGATCGGCGGGGTGATTCTGTTTTCTCAGGCATTCAAGGACAAACCCGGAGGGAGACGACCACCCATGGTGGACGACGCCATCCCCTTGGCGAGCTTCCAGACGGCGGTGAACCGCTACCTGGATGAAACCATCTTCAGTGCCCTGCGCCCGGAGGTTCAGGATTTTTTACTCAAGGCCTCCATCCTGGATGAGTTCGACCAACGGCTGTTGGCCCATCTGTTTCCCGAAATCGACGGTGTTCAGGTTCTCCAGAACCTCGTCGACCGCCATCTGTTCGTTGAAACCTACACCCATGTCGCCGGTTCACCTACCTTCCGGTTTCACAATCTGTTCCGCGATTTTCTCTCTTACAAGCGCAGCACGGTGATGGCCGAACCGGAGATCAGAAGACTGTTCGCCGAGGCCGCCCGGTTTTTCCAGACGCAGGAACGGCATGAGGCGGCGGCCCGGTTCTATCTCAAGGCCCGGGCATACCCGGAGGCGGTGGCATCCATCGAACATTTCGGCGGACAACTCGTCAAGGAGGGGCGTCACGCGTTGCTTGGCAAGATGCTGGCGGTTCTTCCTGAAGAGGTCATGGCGGACCGTCCCTGGCTGCTGTTGTTTGCCGCCATCACCACTCGCTTCACCGAGGCGGAGCGGAACATTTCCCGCCTCTGGCGCGCCTACGAGATGTTCGGCGCCCAGGACCGGATCGACGGTCGGATGCTCTGCCTGGCGTTCCTGCTGGAGGCCACCCTCATGCGGGGGCGGGACGTGGTGCCGCTGTCCGACTTGCTCGAGCAGACGAAGGCTTTGGCGCAAGCCCCCGGCGCGGACGGTCTCGACCGGGAAAAGGCCCTGCTGTGGCTCAATGCCGGTCTGGCATTGAGCATTCGCGGCGGTGATCCGCGCAAGGGATACGCAGCCTGCCGCAATGCCTGGCTTTTCGCCGCCAAGGCGGGTGATTCCATTCTCGAGTTCAATGCGTTGATCAACGCTTGCCCCGCGCTGACGTGGCTGGGTGAATTCCAAATCCTGAACGGTTTGCTGAGAAACATCGACGCCTTGGAGAAGCGGATCGAATATCCGGAATTGTTCCTCATGAAGGAAAAAGCGCTGAGCGAAATGCACCTGTTTCACGGTGACCTGGAGGCCGCCCGAGTTTGTCTAGAAAAGCTGGACCGGGCGATAACCGAAAGTGGCCTGGTGTACATGGTGCCGCTGAAGCTGTATTCTGATTTTCTGCTGGCGCACTTCAGCGAATCCCACGCAGAGGCGCAAAATGTGGCCGATCAGCTCTTTCAGCTCTGCAGCGCGATGGACCATCGCACCGGGTTGGCCCTGTCATTGATTTTGAAAGGGGTCAGCTTCTACTGGCAAGGAAATTTTGCGCCAGCAAAACATCATTTCCAGGAAAGCCTCGCAATCTATGCGGAGCCCGGGTGCAGTTCCAGCCTTCACGAGCATTGGGGCCAGCTATTGACGGCCCTGGTGGAGATTCACCTCGGCCAGACGGAGACTGCCGAATCCCGAACTCGCAGTGCCCTGGCCTACTTCAATCGTCTTCAGAGCAACACCTTTATCATCGAATCCCTTTTGGTGCTGGCTTTTGGGGCCATTCGACAAAATCGAATGCCGGAAGCCGGAGACTGCCTTGACGAAGCTTTTGATCGGGCCCAGCGCCACGGAATTTTCCATTTTGCCATTGTCCGACCCGATGATGTCATGGAACTCTGCATCAGCGCCCTGGAGATGAATCTGGAGGACCGTTTCGATTACATCCAGGCTCTTCTGACCGGCAAATTCGGACCCCGCGGCCCGGAAGCCCTGGCGCAGCTGGTGGACCGCGGGCCGCCGTGGGCGCGGCGCAAGGCCCTGGAGATGCTCATGGCGATCCGGGTCCAAAGCGCACCGCGGATCGTAATCCGCACCCTGGGGGATTTCGAGGTCTTGCGTGGGCAAACGCCGGTTGGCGAAGGGGATTGGAAGGGGAGCCGGTCCAAGGATTTTTTGAAAGCCCTGGTGGCCAGAGGGGGGCGCAACGTGGCCAAGGAAAGGTTGATCGAGGACCTGTGGCCCGAATCCAGCGCCCTCGGCGAAGGCACTTTCAAGGCGTCTCTGCATCGGTTGCGACGGGTGATGGAGCCGGACCTCGACGCAATGCTGGGATCTGTCTACATTCTGCTCGGCGACAATCTGCTTTCGTTGAATCCAGACCTGGTCGAAGTGGATGCCTTTCGGTTTATGGACTTATACAATACGGCCCGGAAGGCTGAAAAAGAGGGGCGGTTGGACGACGCGCTCAAAGGTTACCTGGAAGCGGATGAATGGTATAACGGTGACTTTCTGCCGGGCGACCGTTATGTGGAGTGGGCTGAACCGATGCGGCGACGCCTGTGCGACGCTTATCGGGACCTTTTGGCCCGGGTGGGGGAATTGTACGAGCAAAGGGGCGCTTTGCGCAAGGCTTGTCGGTGCTATCGGCGGCTGCTGGAAATCGATCCCCTGGCGGAGGATACCGGCCGCAAGCTCATGACGCTTTTCGTTCGACGCGGAATGCCCAACAAGGCGCTGCAGGTTTACGAGGCTCTCCGGCGGCGCCTGAAGGAAGACCTATGCGAGGAACCCGGTCCCGGCCTGGAGGTGGTTTATCAGAGCATCCTCACCTCTAAAAACAGAACATGACTTGTGATCAAAGGCTGAATAATATTTATTAACATTTTGTAAGAATTTTAAAAATATCAATGAAACCAGTATGAAGAAGGAATTCTGACTCCCTCCGAAATCCACGTTTTGAAACCCCGTTGAAACCCCCCCTGTAGTAGAGGTTGATTTACCGGCAATCAGAAACGGACCCGTTGGGGCCGTGAGCGCCTGCATTTTCCCGTTTTTCGTTGGAGGCCGGAAAAGCGGATTCGAGCCAGGTGCCGTTACCGGCAACAATACCATACCGTTTCATCGAAAGGGGGAACCATGAAAAGGATGGTGATCGCGCTGGCGTTGGTCGCTTTGGTGATGGGAAGCGTTGCCACCGTGGCGACCGGGGAAGACCTTGCCGATTTCTACCGCGCCTATCTGGCCGGCAAGACGGATCTGTGTGCCGGCAAATGCTGCTTTCTGGATTCCAGGAGCGAGGTGCTGCGCCAGTATGCGGAAATCAATTTGACTAAGGCGGAATTTTTGAAAGACCACTGCGAGCAGCTGGTCCAAAAAATGATCGAGGCGGATGTCGGCAAGCAGCCTCACAAGATCGATTGTTTCATCATTCTGGAGTTTCAAGATGCGATGCGGCAAAAGGAAATGCATGCCGCCGGTTGAA
>JAQVTF010000179.1 GCA_028700185.1 Desulfobacteraceae bacterium
GATCCGCGCAGCGACGGCGCGTTGGCGCAGAATCTTCCAGAACCCCTGCCGGGTGAGGGGCCGTCCGGCACGGGCCACGAACAGATAAGCGCTGGTGGCGGTTTTCAGCAAGGCCGGACGCGCCGTCTTGAGGTATTCGTCGATGCGTCGGCGCGCGTGCTCGCCGATGGGCACCACGCGCTGCTTGTCTCCCTTGCCCAGGACGCGAACGAACCCGGCTTCCAGGTTTACGTCCTGCACCCGGAGACCAACCAGTTCCGATACCCGCAGCCCCGCGGCATAGAGCAGCTCCACCATGGCCGCGTTGCGCAGGGCGGCCGGAGACGGTTTTTCCTCCAGGTCCAACAGTCGCTGTACCTCGTCCCGCGACAGCACGTCGGGCAGTTTCAGGCCGATTTTGGGCAGATCGATGGTGCGGCTCGGATCGGTGGCGAGAATCCTTTCGCGCACCAGGAAGCGGTAAAAACCGCGTAGCGCCACCAGGTGGCGCGCCCGGCTGCGGGCCCCCAGGCCCTGATCCCGCAGGGCGATGACGTAGCGCAACAGGACAGCGGTGTCCACGCTGTGGGGGGCTTCAATGCCTTCTGTCTTCAGGTGGTCCAGGTGCCGGGCCAGGTCGGCGCCATAGGCGGAAAGGGTTTTTTCGGCCAGTCCCTTTTCCACGAGAAGGTAGTTGAGGTATCGGTCCACCAGCAAGTCCAGAGGCGATGCCGTGGCGGATTTTGAGGCGTTCATAATGACCGCGCTCCGCGGTTTCGGGGAAGGCGCCTTACTCGAAGAGAAACGGCAGGCCATTGAGCACTTCGGCGCCCGAATCGGTGACCACCACCTGGTTTTCCAGGCGGATTCCTCCCCAGCCTTCGATGTAGATCCCCGGTTCCACCGTAACGATCATTCCTTTTTCCAGAACGGAATCGCTCAGCGGCGACAGGCGCGGGGCTTCGTGGATCGCCAGGCCGGTGCCGTGGCCGAGGCCATGGCCGAATTTTTTGCCGAAGCCGCTTTCCGCAATGTGACGCCGCGCCACGGTATCCACCTCCCGTCCCGTGATCCCGGGGCGGATGGCGGCGGTGGCCATTTGTTGGGCCTGACGCACCACCTTGTAGATGCGGCGGAATTCTTCGTCCGGCGCGCCCAGAACGAAGGTGCGGGTGGTGTCGGAGCAGTAGCCGTTGAGGCGCACCCCCCAGTCGATGAGCAGCGGCTCGCCCGTTGCGACGGGTCGATCCCCCGGAATGGCGTGGGGCAAGGCGCTGTTGGGGCCGGCGGCCACGATGGTGGGAAAGGACATGGCGTCGGCGCCGGCCTGACGGGCGGCGGCTTCCAGGCCTTGGGCGATCTGCTTTTCCGTCATGCCGGGTTGGATGTCGGCGGTGATTTGGGTGAAAACCGCTTCGGCGATGGCCAGGGCCGCCCGGGTGGCATCGATTTCCTCGGGGCTTTTGACGGCCCGGAGAGGCTCCACCATTTCTTCCACCGGCACCAGTTCCACCTTCAGGCCGGCGCTGGAAAAGGCTTCCAGAATTTCGGCGTGCCAGGCCAGGGAAATCCGGCGGTTTTCCACTCCCAGGCGCTTCGCTCCCAGGGGCGCCATCAAAGCGGGCAGTTCGCGGGTAAGGCCCCGGGTATACACCACCACGTCAAAATCCGGCGCTTCCCGGCGCGCCTGGAGCTCGAAGCGCGAATCGGTGGCCAGGATGAGATGACGGCGGCCGATGATCAAGGCCCCCGCCAACTCGTCGAATCCGTTGTCTTCACCTGTGAATCCGCTCAGGTAGCGGCGGTTTTCGGCAATCAGCACCAAAAGGGCGTCCAGATCGCTGGACGCCAAGGATTCTCTCAGTTGCGCGATGCGACGCGGCACGGTTGGGGGCATGGTTGATCTCCGGCGCCTTCGGCGCGTTCAAGGTTCAAGGTTCAAGGTTTGCGGGGCGTTTAGGGGGCAAGATGCCGGGTTCAGGGGGAATTCGCGTTTTCCCATGGCACTTCCCCAGCTCGGCCAGGGGCCGCCGACGCCTGGACATCCCACCAGCGGTGGTTAACGTCTCAAATCACGATCCAAAACGCAACCATAACCCTCTTGGAAAGGAGGATCGCCATGGAAACCAAAACCGTCACTGTCCCCAATATCAGTTGCCACCACTGCACCCGCACCATCGAGAACGAACTGGGAGAGTTGGCCGGTGTCGCTTCGGTAAAGGCTGAAGTGGAGAGCAAAAACGTGACCGTCACCTGGGATGCGCCCGCCAGCCTGGAAAAAATCCTGGCCACCCTCAAGGAGATCAACTATCCGGCAGCCGAGTGACGCCATGGCTTGGCGTTCCAAAGCGATTCTCCCTCTCTGTGCGCCCCGGGAGGAGATCTGGAAATTTGAAATTTGGGATTTGAAGCTTGAACGCCGCCAAGCGGCTTTGAACGCGCCGCAGGCGCTTTGAACCCTGAACCCTGAACTCCGCGCAGCAGCCTCTGACCTCTGGAACTCCGGACCCCGTTTAGAGCCCGGCCAATGCGTGAGGTGCCCCAATGACTGAAATTCAACACATTCTGCCCGTTTCCGGGATGACCTGCGCCAACTGCGCCGCCAACATCGAGCGCACCGTCGGCAAGCTTGACGGGGTGGCGGCGGTCAATGTCAACTTTGCCAGCGAGCAGGCGGCGGTGACCTTTGATCCGGCCGAGGTGGATCTGGCCCGGATTGTGGCCCAGATCGAAAAGGGCGGTTTTCGGGTGCCGGTGGAACGGGTCACGTTGCCGCTGTTGGGGATGACCTGCGCCAACTGCGCCGCCAACATCGAGCGTACGTTGAACCGCAAGCTGCCCGGCGTGGTGGACGCGTCGGTGAATTTTGCCAGCGAACAGGCCCAGGTGGCCTATGTGCCGTCCCTGGTGAGCATCGACGACATGGTGGTCGCCATCCGCAAGGCCGGCTACGACGCCATTGTCCCGGCGGACCTGGACAAACGGCCCGATGCCGAACAGGCGGCCCGGGATCGGGACATCCGGGACCAAACCCGCAAGTTTTGGGTCGGCGTGATTTTTGCGTTGCCGCTGTTCTTGTGGTCCATGGGCCGGGACTTTGGTCTCCTGGGGGCTTGGAGCCATGCGGCCTGGGTGAACTGGGCCTTTCTGGCCCTGGCCACCCCGGTGCAGTTTTACACCGGCTGGGACTTTTACCGGGGCGCTTTCCAGAGCCTGCGCAACGGCACGGCCAACATGGACGTACTGGTGGCCATGGGCTCTTCGGTGGCCTATTTCTACAGTCTGGCGTTGATGGTGGCCCCCGGCCTCGGCCACCACGTGTACTTCGAGACCTCGGCGGTGATCATCACTTTGATCAAGCTGGGCAAGATGCTCGAGGCGCGGACCAAGGGGCGCACCGGCGCCGCCATCCGCAAGCTGATGGACCTGCGGCCCAAGATGGCCACGGTGGTGCGCCACGGCGAGGAGCGCGAAATCCCCCTGGCCCAGGTCCAGGTGGGGGACACCGTGGTGGTGCGTCCCGGCCAGGCCGTGCCGGTGGACGGCGACGTGACCGAGGGGCAGACCAGCATCGACGAGTCCATGATCAGCGGCGAGTCGATCCCGGTGGACAAGGAAGTGGGCGACCGGGTGGTGGGGGGTACGCTGAACCAGCAGGGACTGATCCGCTTCACGGCCCGGCGGGTGGGCAAGGACACGGCCCTGGCCCAGATCATCCGCCTGGTGCAGGAGGCCCAGGGCAGCAAGGCGCCGATCCAGTCCCTGGCCGACCGGGTGGCGGCGGTGTTCGTGCCGACAGTAATCGTGACGGCCTTCGCGGTCTTCGGCCTCTGGTGGGCGGTGGGCGGCGAGTTCGTCCCGGCCATGGTACGCATGGTGGCGGTGCTGGTCATCGCCTGCCCCTGCGCCCTGGGGCTGGCCACCCCCACGGCCATCATGGCCGGCACCGGCAAGGGGGCCGAGCAGGGGATCTTGTTTAAGACCAGCGCCGCGCTGGAGACCCTGGCGCGGCTGGACACGGTGGTGCTGGACAAGACCGGCACCATCACCGAGGGACGGCCCCGGGTCACCGACCTCAAAGTTTTTGCCGCCGACCTGGACGAAGACCGGCTCTTCGCGTTGGCCGCCGGGGTGGAGCAGGGCTCCGAGCACCCCCTGGGCAAGGCCATCGTGGCCGAGGCCCGGGAGCGGGGGCTTGACCTGCCGTCGGTGACGGCCTTCAAGGCCCACGGCGGCGCCGGGGTGGAAGGGCGCATCGACGGCCGCGTCATCCGGGTGGGCAAGCCGAACTGGTTCCGCGACACCGACATCGATCTGAGCGCCGTCGCCGCGGCCATCGAAGCCCTGGCCCGCGAGGGCAAGACGGTGATGGTGGCCGCCGACGAAAAGGATGTGCTGGGCGCCATCGCCGTGGCCGATACCCTCAAGGCCGAGTCCGCCGAGGCGGTGGAATCTCTCCTCCGACAGCATCTGCACGTGGTGATGCTCACCGGCGACAACCGGGCCACCGCCGAGGCCATCGCCGCCAAGGTGGGCATCGCGGAGATCGAGGCGGAAGTGCGGCCCGAGGACAAGGCGGCCACCGTGGAACGCCTCCAGAGCGACGGGCGGGCCATCGCCATGGTGGGCGACGGCATCAACGACGCCCCGGCCCTGGCCCGGGCCGACGTGGGCATGGCCATCGGCACCGGGGCCGACGTGGCCATCGAGACCGCCGACGTGATCCTGTCCTCCGGCAGCCTGGCCGGCATTCCCCGGGCCGTGGCCCTGAGCCGCGCCACCTTGAGGACCATCCGCCAGAACCTGTTCTGGGCCTTCGCCTACAACGTGGTCCTGATCCCCGTGGCCGCCGGCGTCCTGGCGCCCCTGGAGGCCGCCCCCGCCTTCCTGCGCCAGCTCCACCCCATCCTGGCGGCCCTGGCCATGAGCCTGAGCAGCGTCACGGTGGTGTCCAACAGCCTGCGGTTGTACCGGTCGCGGTAGGGGGGCAGGTTCGGGGTTCAAGGCGCCTACGGCGCGTTCAAGGTTCAAGGTTGAAGTCCAGCGCAGCGAGCGTCCCCGCTGTCATCCCGAGGAGCGCCGGTCCCCTCCCCACTGTCATTCCGAGGAGCACCGGCCCCCTCCCCACTGTCATTCCGAGGAGCGCCGGCCCTCTCCCCACTGTCATTCCGAGGAGCGTTAGCGACGAGGAATCTCTCCGCAATTATCACCACTTTCCGCCGTATCCTCAACTGCAGATTCCTCACCCCACCTCCGGTGGGATTCGGAATGACACGGAAAAGGCTGACGCGGGATTCGGAATGACACGGAAAGGGCTGACGCGGGATTCGGAATGACACGGAAAGGGCTGACGTGGGATTCGGAATGACACGGAAAAGGCTGACGCGGGGTTTGGAATGACACGGGAGGGCGAATGTTCGCAATGACACGGGAAGGGGGGAGCCTGGGTCATCAGGCGGAAGAAACCCGAAGCCATTCGAATAACCCGTAACCGATGTACTTTATTTACATTCAAGTGTACATATGATACAAGAATGTACATTATCCATCTGCATCTGCCAGGCTATCAAATCGCAGATAAACAGGATACCGGGGTTGCAACCGGTTGACGGGCTGTTTCAAAGGGGGCGACATGGAGGAAGTCAGCGTCAAGGAAGCCA
>JAQVTF010000037.1:0-15691 GCA_028700185.1 Desulfobacteraceae bacterium
CGGCGTTGACGGGCCACGCTCAAGCCTTCCACCGGAAGCCGCGTCGCCTGATGCAGACCCATGTCCAGGGAAAAATTTCGACCGTAGCACCAGTGCTTGAAAAGACGCACCGACGCGCGGCCCGGGGAGTCGGGCAGCCAATCCAAAGTTGTTTCCAGATCGATGAGCCCGCCGCCCCCCACCACCACCCGCAGCAGCGCCACCAAGCCGGCAACGGCGGGATCATCCGTCAAAAGCTGCCGGCTTGCCAACTGACAGGGAATACCGCCGGCCTCGAGGACCTCGGCGATGCGTCGACCCCGGGAATGGGTGCGAAACAGTACGGCAAAATCGGCGAAACTTCCCTGGGTGTTGTCACATCCGCCATCCATTACCCCGAAGTTGATCGTCTCGAAACCGCTACCGCCCACCCGCCGTTCGATGATCCGACCGATGGCCACCGCCTCGGCCTTTTCACTGGAGGTGGTCACCACGGCCACCTTAGGTCCGGGACCGGCGCCTTCCATACATGGCCGCCGGGGTTCGGCCACCGCCATAACCTCGCCGGCAGCATCCAGAATCGGCTGAGGCAGGCGATAGCTGCGGATCAGCCGGATCACCCGCATCCCCGGGTCTTCCCGGCACAGCCGATCCATCAAGGCCGGATCGGATCCCCGGAATCCATAGATGCACTGGTCGGGGTCGCCGATGGCAAACAGGTTGGCCCCGGCCGGCGCCAGAGCGCGCACAAGCCGATACTGGGCCGGGTTGATATCCTGGAACTCGTCGACAAAAAAATGGGTAAATCTATCCCGCAAGGCCCGGGCGCGGGTATTGCCGCTTTCCAGCATCGCCACCATGCGGACAATCAAATCGTCGTAATCGGCCCAGCCATCGACAGCCATCAACCGCTGGTAACCGTCGAACACCCTTTTCAAACGCAGCGCTTCCCCGCTGTCTTGATCGGTGTCGGTGTCCATCGCCTGCTTGCGGGCCTCGATGAAGGCGGCGGCCCGGCGGACGGATACGGGTTTTCTCCCATCGTCTTCCGATACCTGCACGATGGCATCACGCACCAGGGCCATGCGCCGGGTGTCGTCGGCGATGGCCGTGGGACCGGCATCCAGTTCGGCGAGAAACTTGGCGCAGAGGCCATGGAAGGTGCCGATCTCCGGCAGATCGGCACCCGAGCCGAGTTCGTCGGCGATGCGGCGACGCAGGGCATCGGCGGCCTGCCGGGTGAAGGTCACCGCCAAAATTTGACTGGCCGGGACCTTCCGAAGGGAAATCAACCGAGAGATACGCCGGGTCAGGGTAAAGGTCTTGCCCGTGCCGGGACCGGCCACGATGACCAGAGGGCCGTTTGGCGCTTCCACTGCTTGACGCTGGGCCTCGTTGAGACCAGCCACAGGGGTCACCGCATCGACCAACGCCAGCGGTGGCTGATGTTGGGGCGATGGTGTCGCTTGCGCCACGCCGAGCCGCTCCGGGTCGGTGGATGCAGCCGGCAAGGAGAACAGCGTCTGCTGACCCAGAAGCCGACGCCGTTCGTCGGAGGTAAAAATCCGGATCCGACCGTAGAGGCCGTCATGGCCGGGATCGATGGTCACCCGGCCCCGACGCATCCGGTAAACCGCCTCGGCCAGTAGGGGAATATCCGCTCGTTCAATGGTTTCCCGGTCCAGCTCCATCAGAATAGGAATCTCGCTGCCAAGGCGAGACAAGGCCTGCCGGTAGGCGGCGGCCACCTTCTTGGTACCCGAACCGCACTGCATCACCTCGGCCAAAATATCATCCAGGGGCACCAGGTTCCGAAACGGCGCCGAACCCGGCGGTCCCGACGATCCTTCAGGCCGGTCAGCGAGGTCGGTGACCCGGTGGAGGACCCCCCTGGTCAGTGGCCGATGGCAGACCGGACAGATGCCGTTGAGGCGCCGGGTTTCATCCGGTGTCAGGCACACCCCGCAGGCCCTGTGACCGTCCAGGTGATATTTTCCCTCCTGGGGGAAAAATTCGATGGTCCCTTCAAAACCGCCGGCCACCCCCTGCGCCATGGCCCGTCGGATGCCGAGAAAGGAAAATTCGGTGTCGAAGCGGTTGGCTTCCCGGCCCAACTTGGCCGCCGAGTGGGCGTCGGAGTTGGAAATCAACGTCAATCGATCCAGCCCGGAAACCCGCCAGTTCATCGGCGGATCGGAGGAAAGGCCGGTTTCGGCGGCAAACACGTGGCCGCTGAGGTCACCGAAACACTCCTCGAGGCTGTCGAAACCGGACTGACTGCCGAGCATGGAAAACCAGGGAGTCCAGATGTGCGCGGGCACCAGATAGGCCGCAGGATCTGTTTCCAGGACGATCTCCAGCAGATCCCGGGCATCCAGGCCCAGAATGGGACGGCCATCGCTATGAATGTTGCCGATCTTTTCCAGCCGACCATTGAAGCGGGCTGCCGTTTCCAGGTCCGGCATGAAAACGAGATTGTGGTTTTTGCGGGTCCGCCCGTCCTTCTTGTAAATATTGCTGATTTCGGTGCCCACGATAAATCGCACCCGGCACCGGCACCGCTCGGGCACCGACTGATCGCAGACCCGGGCCAATTCGGGCTGAAGACGATAAAGCCCCGGCTCGGCCGGCACCAATTTTTTTTCCAGTTCGTCGAACCAGGCCGGGTGGGTGGCATCCCCCGTGGCCAGAATCTGGATTCCCTTGAGTTGAGCGCTGATGTAGAGACTCTCGATATTCAGGTCCCGCGAAGTGGCTCTCGAGTGGCGGGAATGAAGGTGAAGATCGGCTATAAATTTCATTACTTTCCTTGAGATTTTAAATAATAAGGAGTATATAAAGATTCTTTTAGGGTTTCAACCACCTGGATGCCGCGGCAGGGATTCGCCGCGGGGAAAGCCACTTTTATCCAATGGGATTTTTCAGTTCAAGCGCAGCCATCAGCCGTTACCGGGTCGAGGGACAGACCGAGGGTCCCCTGCTGGAGACGGTCCGTGAAGGACTCAACCGTTACCTCATCCGCGACATCGATCAGCAGGCCGAGGAGCGCACCATCGGTTGGACCAACGTGGATCGGCCGTATGCACCGTCTTTCGAGGACAGCAGCTTCGCCATCGCCGATTTTTTCCTATTTGCCCTGCGCATCGACAAGAAGTCGATCCCCGCCAAGGTCATCCAGAAAAACTTGGCCGAAGCCACGGCGAAACGCAAGGCGGAAACGGAACGGGATTTTCTGTCGCGCAGTGAAAAAAAGATGCTCAAAGAGCACGTGATCAACGTGCTGGCATTGAGAATTCCCGCTACCCCAAGCATTTACGATATTCTTTGGGATTATGCGGAAAATGAGTTGTGGCTTTTTTCCACCCAGAAGGCGGCCGGCGAAGCCTTGGAATCTCTCTTCTCCAAGTCCTTCAATCTCTCCCTGGTACGGCTCTTTCCCTACACCATGGCCGAGTTTCACCCCGGGCTCACCGATGCCGCCCGCGACCTGCTCAACAAGTTGACCCCCTGTTCCTTTGCCAAGCGAGACGGATCATGATGGATGTCGCCTACGCGCTGAAGCGCTTCGATTTTTTGGGAAAAGAATTTCTGACCTGGCTCTGGTACGCCGTTGAAAATCAAGCGGACACCTTGCGACACATCGATCCCCAGATGGCTTCCCTGGAGATTGGCAACCGCCTCGTGTTGCAGAACAAGAATCAACAGAACAACGAGACGGTGACCATCCGCGGTGATTCCGCCGGTATGGAAGAAGGCGTACTGGCCCTGCGCAAGGGGGCCCTGGTGGCCGAGATGAATCTGATCTACCGCTCCGGGGACGAAAACTGGCACTTCAGCCTCAAGGGAGAAACCCTGGATCCTTCCTCGGTGAAATTGCCCGAGACCGGAAGGGTGGAAACCAGCGACGATATCGAGGGGGCCGCCATCGAAAAATACCACCTTTACCGTCGGGTGGTCGACCTGGTGCGGTCCCTGTTTGCCCACTTTCTCGAGCAACGTCTGGATTCCCAATGGCACACGGGCGTACTGCCGGCCTTCCAAGCCTGGATCAACACCAAGGAGGGTTGATATCCGCTCCTGTAAATAACCGGTTTATGAATTGTGGATAACTGCCCCGGTTATCCACAAAAAGTCGTTGCAGTGATGATAACCATGGATCTAATCAACGTTGCGCCGACGGTTTTTAAACAGTCAAACAACACTATTAATTTAATAATGACAAACAGTTAAGAAGTTATTAACCTTATGCACAGCCCTTCTTAATGATCTTTTGTGTTTTATTTTATCAGAGAAGAAAGAGGTGCCGTTATGCGCGTGAGCATCAAAAAAAGCCTGTTTCTGGATGTCCTCGGCAAGGTTCAGGGCATCACCGGACGCCGCAGCAGCCTGGCCATCACCACCAACGTCATTCTGAACACCGAAAACGACAGCCTGAGCCTGGCGGCCACCGATCTTGAAACCGGTTTTCACGGCGTCTATCCGGCCACGGTGGCCCAGGAGGGCAAAATTGCCCTGAATGCAAGAAAACTATTCGAAATTGTTAGAGATTTTCCAAGCGATGAGATTCACTTCAACCAAATTGAAAACAACTGGATCGAAATCCGTGACGAGAAGGTGGAATTTCACTTGGTGGGGATGAATCCGGAGGATTTTCCCGAGATTCCCCGTTTCGATGATGTGGCCTTTTTTGAAATGGACAACAAGGCCCTGGGACGCATGATCGAGCGCATGGTGATGATTACCTCCAGCGACGACAAGCGGGCCCACATTCTCGGCGTCTGGGTGGAAAAACAGATGAATGACCAGGGGCGCCAGGTGCTGCGCATGGTCACCACCGACGGTAGCCGGCTCTCCAAGGTGGATTATGCCGGGGAGGGGGATCTGAACATCGGTCTGGAAGAAGGTGTGCTGATTCCCAAGAAGGGGCTTTCGGAGGCGGGCAAGTTCCTGGATACGGTGGGAGCCGTCAGTATCGGCTTTAAAAATAACCACGTCATCCTGAAGCGAGACACCGAAACCATCGTGATCCGGCTGCTGGAAGGTGACTTTCCCAAGTATGGCGATATCCTGGACAGCATCGTCGGGGTGCCCATCGTCCTCAATCGGCAGGCGTTTCTCATGATGCTCAAACGTATGTCGATTCTGTCCAACGAGACCTATCGTGCCGTGGTGTTCCATTTTACCGAGGACCATCTCATGATCCGTTCCACCAACCCGGATCTGGGGGAAGCCAAAGAGGACATGGATATCGTCTATGCCGGTGATCCCATCGAAGTGGCTTTCAACCCTCGCTTTTTTATTGAGACCCTCAATGCCATCGATGACGAGAACATCGTCATGACCATGGTCGACCACGAGAAACCTTGTCTGATCAACGGGGAGAACGATCCGAGCTTCCTCAGCGTGATCATGCCGATGAGAATATGAAAATGGATATTCAAAACATGGAACCGATTTACGATGCCAGTAGCATTGACGTGCTTGAAGGGCTGGAACCGGTGCGCCTACGGCCGTCGATGTACATCGGCAACGTGGATGTCAGCGGGCTGCACCACCTGGTTTATGAAGTGGTGGACAACAGCATCGACGAGGCGATGGCCGGCTACTGCGACCGTATCGAAGTGACGGTGCATGCCGACAACAGCGTCAGCGTCGAAGACAACGGCCGGGGCATTCCGGTGGATATTCACAAAAGTGAGAAAGTGCCGGCGGTGGAAGTGGTGCTGACCAAGCTGCATGCCGGTGGAAAGTTCGACAACGACACCTACAAGGTTTCAGGGGGATTGCACGGGGTCGGGGTATCGGTGGTCAACGCCCTGAGCACTTTCCTTGAAGTGGAGATTCACACCAAGGGCCAAATCTACCATCAGACCTTCGAAAAAGGAATCAAGAGCAGCGAGCTGCAGATCATCGGCCAGACGAACAAGCGCGGGACAAAAATTCGTTTCATTCCCGACACCGAAATTTTTATCACGGATAATTTCAGCTTCGATATTCTCAGCCGTCGGATGCGCGAACTGGCCTTTCTGAACAAGGGGATCGAGATCATCCTGACCGACGAGCGGAGTGAAGTAAGTGAAAGTTACCGTTACGACGGGGGGTTGCGCGAATTCGTGGCGTATCTGAATCGGCGTACCATGCCGCTGCACGAGCCCATCGTGATGGAGGATCAGCGCGGCGACGTGCAGGTCGAAATCGCCATTCAGTACAACGATTCCTACAACGAAAAATTGATATCCTTTGCCAACAACATCAACACGGTGGAGGGGGGGTTTCACCTCATCGGCTTCAAGGCTGGGCTGACGCGGAGCATCAACCAGTACGCCGGCAGCGCCAACCTGCCCAAAAACATGCAGGCCAAGATCAGCGGGGACGATATCCGCGAGGGGCTGACGGCCATCATCAGTGTGCGGCTCAAGACGCCCCAGTTCGAAGGGCAGACCAAAACCAAGCTGGGCAACAGCGAAATCAAGGGGCTGGTGGAATCCATGCTCTTTGAAAAACTGAGTAGCTTCCTCGAGGAAAACCCGGCCACGGCCAAGAAGATCATGGGCAAGGCGGTGGACGCGGCACGGGCACGGGACGCGGCCCGCAAGGCAAGGGATATCGCCCGGAAGCAGGGCGCCTTGAGCGATTCGACTTTGCCGGGAAAACTGGCCGATTGTCAGAGCAACAACCCCGGCGAGCGGGAGCTTTTCCTCGTGGAGGGAGATTCGGCCGGTGGTAGCGCCAAGCAGGCCCGGGATCGACGTTTCCAGGCCATTTTGCCGCTGCGGGGCAAAATCTTGAACGTGGAAAAAGCGCGCTTTGACAAGATTCTGCGCAGCGAGGAGATCAAGAACATCATCACGGCCCTGGGCACCGGAGTGGGTACGGAAGAGTACAATATTGACAACATCCGTTACAAAAAGATCGTGATTATGACCGATGCCGACGTGGACGGCAGTCACATCCGAACCCTGTTGCTGACTTTCTTCTTCCGTCAGATGCCCGAGGTGGTGGAGCGTGGCTATCTCTACATCGCCCAGCCACCACTGTTCAAAGTGGGGCAGGGGAAAAAAATTTCCTACCACAAGGACGAGCGGGAACTGAACGATTTTATCCTTAACCGGGTGACGGAGAATCGACGCTTGCGGATCGGTAATCAGGCGGAGGTCCTTGATGGGCAACGGTTGTACCTGTTTGCCGCCGAGCTGTCCGATTACATGGCGGTGCTTGGGCGCATGGAGACCCGGGGCGTCGAGGATCGTCTGGCGGAGATGCTGGCCAAGTTCGGTATCGACGGGAAAAATTTTCTTTTGAGTTTCGATCGGATGCAGGAACTCTGCGATGCCTTGAACGCCGCGGGCTATAGCTGTTTAGATCTGGCCTGGAACGAAGAACGCGGCATCCATGAAATGACGGTACTGCCGCGCCAGGACAGCGGCAAGGACGGCATGAGACCCTTAAAGTTGGGACGGGGATTCGTTTTTTCAAAGGATTTTCAGAAGTTACTGGTGCTTGGCAAGAGCCTGTTCCCCCTTGATACCGCACCTTTCGTCCTGGAGACCATCGACAAGGACCAGGAGCCCGTGGTCTTCGATAGTAAGGCGGATCTGTTGGCCCACTTGGTGGAAGAGGGGCGCAAAGGGTTGGGGGTACAGCGCTACAAAGGTCTCGGTGAGATGAATCCGGACCAGCTCTGGGAGACCACCATGAATCCGGAGAGCCGTACTTTTCTGCAGGTGAAGGTAGAGGACGCCCATGAGGCGGATGAAATTTTCACCATCCTGATGGGCGAAGATGTGGAGCCGCGGCGTGATTTCATCTATGCCAACGCGCTGGAGGTCTCCACGCTGGATATCTGATAAAAACCAAACTGTCAGGGAACTGTTTTCATGTCATCCGCCCTTTCCATGCACCGCATCGAAGCCCGTGACCTGCCGGATCTCTGGTTTCAGGCGGTCTATGATATTCTCGATTACGGCCGGCGCTTCGTCATCGATCGGGGTTCTTACGCCGGTCAGACCCGGCTGGAGTACGACTATTTCACCGGTCGAGTGAAATTTCCCGGCACCCGTCCGCTACTGCCGGACATCCCGCCGGCTTGCGGTATTCCCAATCCGGTGGAGGAAGCCTACATCTATGGAGGACCCGGCTACGAGCGGTCTTATATCGAGTATCTGATGACCGGCGAAAAAGCCCCGGGTGAATCTTACACCTATGGTGAACGGTTGACCAAGGCTCCCCTGGACGGGGAAAAGCGCGCCTGGTGGAATGAAGGTCAGCGCGAGATCGTCGATATTCGGGACGTGGACGGGCACATGGTCTTCGAGGACAATGGCGGGCTTTATCTCAACCAGATCGAATGGATCATCGATACCTACAAGCGTTTTGGCCGTCGGAACAACCAGATGGTGCTTCAGGTGGCTCATCCCAGCGATCTCGTATTACTGGATCCGCCCTGCCTGAGGCACATCGACACCCGCATCCAGGACGATGCCCTACATTTTTTTGTCTATTTTCGTTCCTGGGACCTGTGGGGAGGGATGCCGGCCAATCTGGCGGGGATTCAGAATCTCAAGGAATACATGGCGGACCAGATCGGGGTGGCCGATGGAGAAATGATCGTCGAGAGCAAAGGGTTGCACCTCTACGGCTACGCCGAGAACCTGGCCAAGTTGCGCTGCCTGCGGGATTAAAGGTAGCTGAAAAGGCCGGTTCCGTTTCCTTCTTTCCGATCTCGATCAGCCATCCAGGTTCAGGTGCTCACATAACACAAAGGCAGGCATCGCTGCGGCGACGCCTGCCTTTTTACGGGTGGAACATCCTTTTTGCGCCGTTTTTACACGAGATGCACGTACGCCGAAGATGTTCCGATCATGTCACCTCAAACCTCTTGTTTCAAGTTTAACCCTTGGCGCCCGGCGGTGACCGGTACAAGCTCCCGCGGCACGGCCGATGGTTAATTTTTTGAGTTTGCGGTTGGGTGACGATGATGATTTGACCATATCCAGCCGCCTCGCCGGTGTCAAGGGGGCGAGGCGCGATGGACAATTCAAAAGGCGATATCCCCCGGTGTGCGCGGGAAGGGGATCACGTCACGGATGTTGGAGACCCCGGTGAGCATCATCAACAACCGCTCGAATCCCATCCCGAAACCGCTGTGAACCACCGAGCCGTAGCGCCGTGAATCCAGGTACCATTCATAGGCCGCCAGGTCGAGATTACATTCTTTCATCCGCATTTCAAGCACATCGAGGCGCTCCTCACGCTGACTGCCGCCGATGATCTCGCCGATCACCGGCACCAGGACATCCATGGCGGCCACCGTCCGGCCGTCATCGTTGACACGCATGTAGAACGGCTTGATCTCCTTGGGGTAGTCGTGGACGATCACCGGAGCCTTGAAATGCACCTCGGTGAGATAGCGCTCGTGCTCGGTCTGCAAGTCGCGACCATAGTCCACCGGAAAAGTGAAATCTTGCTTCGATCGCTGTAGAATCGTGACCGCCTCGGCGTAGGGGATACGAACGAAGGACTTTTCGATGGTTCCTTCCAGGGTGGTTTTCAGCCCGGGGTCCACAAAACGCGAGAAAAGCGCCAGGTCGGCGGCGCATTCCTCCATCACGAAGCGGGCCATTTCCTTGATCAGGGCTTCGCCCAGGTCCATGTTGCCCGTCAGGTCGCAGAAAGCCATTTCCGGTTCCACCATCCAAAACTCGGCGGCATGCCGACGGGTGTTGGAGTTTTCCGCCCGGAAGGTGGGGCCGAAGGTGTACACGTCCCCCAGGGCCAGGGCCAGCATCTCGGCGGAAAGCTGGCCGGAGACGGTGAGGTTGGCCCGGGATCCGAAAAAATCAGCCGCAAAAGCCTCGGGACCGCCGTCGGCGCCGGGGGGCAGAGTGGTGACACGGAACAGTTCTCCGGCCCCCTCACAGTCCGAAGCGGTGATGATGGGTGAATGGAGCCAGCGAAAACCACGCTCGCGAAAGAAACGATGGATGGCCCAGGCGGTGTCGGCGCGGATGCGAAACAGGGCGCCGTACTTGTTGGTGCGTGGCCGCAGATGGGCGATGGAACGCAGGAATTCATCGGTGTGGCGCTTTTTTTGGAGAGGGTAGGTTTCCGGCGCCATTCCGAGAATTTCCACCACCGATGCCGTTACTTCCCAGTGTTGTCCCTTGCCGGCGGAAGCCACCAATTCACCCCGTACCGCCAGGGCGGATCCGGTGGTCAGTTTGCGCAGATCCTCGTAATTGGGCAGGGTGTCGTTGGCCACCACCTGAAGGTTAGCCAGGCATGAGCCGTCGTTGACTTCCAGGAACGAAAAGGTCTTACTGTCGCGACGGGTGCGAAGCCATCCCTTGATCAGTACCGGGCCCAAGGGGCTATCGCTGGTGAGCAGATCATTGATCTTGGTGCGTTGCATTTGCCTTTTCTTTCTCGGTTCGGTTTAAAAAACGCCGATGGAAGCGCTATGGATTCTTATGCGTATCGACTGGTTGAGGGGCACCATAACATCGCGTGGGGGCACCTTCAAGGCGCATCAATCGCGGCTTCTGGTTGACAAGAGATTTCCCTTCACGGATAAATGAACCAAGGTTCACGAAATTGGCTTCAATTTTTATAGGGAGAAACCATGAAGCCTAAAAAACGATCATGGCTGATGGCTGTTGTGGTTTTAATCGGTTTGGCCGGTGGCGCCACGGCCGATGAAATCCAGCCCCTCACCGTGGCGCAGGCCGTGGCGATGGCCAAGGCCAACAATGCCCTGGTGCGCGAGGCCACGGCCCGTAGCCGGGCGGCCGTGGAGGCCCACCGCGCCACCCGGGCCGACCTGTTTCCCAAGGCGTCGGCGGCCTACGGCTACGCCCACCTCAAAGAGACGCCGTACATGGATTTCACACGAACTACCGTCGCGCCGCATCCCAGCGTAGCGCCATTTTACGTGGTCAGTGGAAGCGAGCAGATCGAGGCGCCCACCGGACCCCGGGACAACTTTCGCTGGGAGGTGAGCCTCACCCAGCCGCTGTTCACCGGTTTTGCCCTCACCACACGGGTCAAAATGGCCGAGCTGGGCATCGACATCGCAACCCTCCAAGCCGAACAAGCCCAGGCGGATGTGGTCAAGCAGGCCAAGCTGGCTTTTTTCGACGTGCTCATGGCCCGGCGGCTGCTGGCCACCGCCCGGGAGGCCGAAGCCACCCTGGCTGGCCATGCCGCCGACGCAAGGCAATTTTACGATCAAGGGCTCAACGCCTACAACGACTTGCTCCAGAGCGAAGTGGCCTTGGCCGATGCCGTTCAGCAAAAAACGCGGGCCCAAGCGACCGTGGAGATGGCCGGCGCCGCCTTCAACACCGTCATCGGCCGGCCGCTGCAAGCGCCGGTGAGGCTGGTGGAGGCGGAGGTGCTGCCGCCGGCACCCCCGGCCCTGGATCACCTCATCACCCTGGCGGAAACCCACCGGCCGGAACTGCAACGGCTTGATCTCTCCCTGGCCCAACTGGAAGCGGCGGCGCGGCTGGCCGCCAGCCGTTTTTACCCCACCGTGGCGCTGGTGGGGCGCTATGAGCAGGAGGGAGACGATTGGCGCGCCAGCGAGAACGATTTTCGCAACAGCTATAACGCCACGGTGGCGCTCCAGGCCGAATGGACCTTCTTCGAGTGGGGCAAAACCCGGGCCGAGGTGGCCCAACAACACCAGGACTACGAAGCGCTGGCCGCCAAGGCCGACGGGGTACGGGACAGTATCCGCCTGGAGGTCAAAGACGCCGCGGTGAATCTTTCGGTGGCGCTGGCCAACGTTGAAACGGCCCGAACCGCCATGAGCCAGGCCGAAGAGAACCTGCGCATCACCCGTTTGCGTTACCGGCAGCAGATGGCCACCACCACCGAAGTCCTCGACGCCACGCTGGCCAGAAGTCAGGCCCAAAGCAATGATCATGTCGCTCGCTACGCCGCTCTCAAGGCCGAGGCCGAACTGGAACGTGCCGTGGGCGTCACCAGGCAACCCTCATGAAAGGAAGGAAGGCTCCATGAGCGGCAATGATACCGCTGGCGCCCGCCCCAAGCGCACGGGGATGACCGTCGCCGCCTTGGCGGTGGTGGGGTTTCTCGTCTTTGCCGGCTTCAACCTCTACCGATTCCAGAACCGGAAAGAAAGCCGGGTGGACGTTGAAACGATCCGGCCGGTGCGGGTATCGCCGGCCCGGCAGATGGCCATGACCCGGTGGCTTGAGCTCACCGGAGAGGTGCGGCCCTGGCGCGACGTGCTGGTTTTTCCCAAGGTTCCCGGACAACGGATTGAATCGGTAGCCGTGCAGACGGGGGATGGCGTGAAGGCGGGCCAGACCCTGGTGCGCCTGGACGAAGCCACGGTTCGTGCCCGGCTCAGGGAGGCGCGATCCGCCTGGGCGGCCGCCCAGGCGAACATCGAGCGCATCGACGCCAACCTCCGGGTATTGGTGCAGGACCGCGAGCGCTTCACGGCCCTGTACCAGGAAAAAGCCGTGGCCCGGCGGCAACTGGATCACATCGTGGCCGAAACCGAGGCCGCCCAGGCGGCCCGGGGTGGGGCGCGATCCCAGGCCGAGCAGGCTCGGGCAGTGATCGCGCAATTGTCCCTGGCGCTGGCCGATCACCGCATCGAGGCCCCCATGGACGCCGTGGTGACGGGTCGCTTTTTCGATCCCGGCAACCTCTCCAGCACCGATCACCCCTTGCTGAAGCTGGCCGATATCTCCCGGGTCAAGGTCACGGCTTTCGTCAGCGAGGCCTACCTGCCGGAGGTCCACCCCGGGTTGGCCGCCACGGTGCGTATCGACGCCCATCCGACCCTTCGCTTTGACGGCACCGTGTCCCTGGTCAACGCGGCGCTGAGCCCCGCCACCCGCAGCGCCGATATCGAAGTACACCTGGACAATCCAGACGGGTTGCTCCAGCCGGGCATGTACGCAAGGGTCGCGCTGGAACTCGGGCAGCAGGAAGTGGTGGCGGTGGAGCGCGACGCGCTGTTGCGCCTGCCGGGGACCGGCAGCGACTATGTTTTTATCGTGACGGACCAACGGGCGGTGCAAGTCAACCTGGAAACCTGGATGCACCAGGATCGCTTCGTGGCGGTGCGGGGCCTGGAGGCCGGCACCCCGGTGGTGGTGGAAGGCCAGGGCAGTCTGCGTCACGGAGACCGGGTGCGCGTCGTCGGCGATGATCTTGGGCGCCTGGAGGGGCCAGCGGAATGAACCTGCCCGAATTTTCCGTGCGCCAGCCGGTGGCCACCGCCATGCTGTTTCTGGCGCTGGGTCTGTTGGGGATTTTTTCGGCCCTGCGTCTCTCCACGGATATGTACCCGGAAATCGAGCCGCCGGTGATCTCCATTCTCACCGCCTGGCCCGGCGCCAGCGCTTCGGACGTGGAAACCGAGGTCACCGAGGTGATCGAGGATTCGGTCAACTCGGTGAACAACCTCGACACCTTGACGTCCAAGAGCATGGACAACCTGTCGTTGATCAGTTGCAAGTTCGACTGGGGCACGGACCTGGACGTGGCGGGCAACGACGTGCGCGACAAGCTCGAGTTTTCCCGGCGCTACCTGCCGGATGATGCCGAGACCCCGGTGTTGTTCAAATTTTCCAGCGCCATGGCGCCGGTGTTGTTCCTCGCGGTGTCCGGGGAAAAAAGTTGGCCGCGGTTGTTTCACATCGTCGACAAGCAGATCGCCGACGAACTCAAGCGCGTGCCGGGAGTCGGCGCCGTGGTGCTCAACGGGGGGCTGCGCCGACGCATCAACATCGATTTCGACATGGGTAAAGTGGAAGGTTTCCACCTGTCCCTGCCCCAGATCAATCGGGTGCTGGAAGCCGAGAATATGAATGTGCCCGCCGGCCACATCCATACCCCTCATCAGAAGTACTTCGTCCGGGTGCCGGGGCGGTTCCAATCCATCGAGGAAATCCGCCGGACCGTGGTGGGTTACCACGATGGGCGTCCGGTGCACCTGGAAGACGTGGCCCGGGTGGAAGACGGCTACAAACCAATGGACGAGCGGGTGCACAGCAACGGTCGACCCTCGATCCTGTTGATGCTTCAGAAACAGACCGGCAAGAACACGGTGGAGGTGATCGAGGCGGTGAGGGCGCGGTTGGCCGAGATCACCCCCTATTTGCCCGCCGACGTCACGGTGCGGATCCCCATCGACACTTCCCAGGACATCATCGACTCCGTCTCCAACCTGCGCACCACGCTGTTGTGGGGCATCTTTTTCGTCGTGATCGTCACCGGGGTCTTTCTCCGGCGGCTGCGGACCACCTTCATCATTGTGCTCATTATTCCTTCCTCCCTGGTTATTGCCTTTATTTTCTTGAACCTCTTCGGTTACACCATCAACGTGGTCTCCCTCATGGCGTTGGCCATCGCCTCGGGCATGGTGGTGGACAACGCCGTGGTGGTGCTGGAAAACATCATCCGGCACGTGGAAAAGGGGGCGCCGGTGGGAGCGGCGGCCATGCATGGTGCCGGCGAAATGGCCCTGGCCATCACCGCTTCGACCATGACCACGGTGGTGGTTTTCGTACCGTTGATGTTTCTCAGTGGACTGGCGGGAATCCTGTTCAAACAGCTCGGTTTCGTTGTGGTGATCACTCTGCTGGTGTCCCTGGTCACGGCGCTGATGCTCACGCCCATGCTGGCCAGCCGCTGGGTGCGCACCACCCCCACGGCCCTCAAGCAGCGCCAGGGCTGGGTGGGACGGCTCTACGCCCGCAGCGAGGCCGGGTTCGAGATTCTGGAGCGGGCCTATGGCCGCCTGCTCACCTGGGCCCTGGGCCATACGATCACCGTGGTGATGCTTGCCGTGGCGATCTTCATCTCCGGTGTTTCCCTGGTGCCGTTTATTTCCACCTCTTTTTTCCCGCGGGTGGACACCGGTGAGGTGTCGGTTTCCTTCCGTCTCGACGAGGGGCAGCGCATCGAGGAAACCGAGCGCGCCGCCATGCGGATGCTGGCCATCATGCCGCGCATCGTGCCACCCGAGTGGATCCTGTTCACCTACGCCAAGACCGGCGAGGATGAAATGGGCTATCAGGTGGCCCTGGGGTTTGATCAGGGCCCCAACGTCGGCGATGTGCGCTTCAAGCTGGTGGATCGCGACCAACGGGATCTGACCATCGAAGCCGTGGCCCAGCGGCTGCGCGCCGAGGTGGAAAAAATCCCCGGGCTGGCCAAGTTCCGGGTGAGCACCGAAAGCGGGCTGGACAGCGCCATCATGGGCGGGCGTAAGCCGATTTCCATGGAAGTGCTGGGCTACGACTTGACCCAAAGCGAGGCCTTCGCCCGCGCGCTGCACCGGGAGATGACCGCGATCCCCGGCCTGGTGGACGCCACCCTTTCCCTCAAGGACCCACGGCCGGAGGTGTGGGTGCAGATCGATCGTATCAAGGCCGCCAGCCTCGGGTTGAACGTGGCGATGATCGCCGGGACCCTGCGCAACTATTTCTACGGGGTCGAGGCCACCGAGTACAAGGATGCCGGGGATCGCTTCGACATCTTCACCCGCTTTCGTGAGATCGACCGCGACCGGCTCGGCAACCTGCCCGAGGTGCCGATTCTGACCCCCGATGGCCGGCAGGTACCGTTGCGGACGGTGGCACGTATCGTCGAAGGGCGGGGACCCATCGAAATCGAGCGCAAGAACCGCCAGCGCATCATTCGGGTGGAGGCGGAAACCGCCGGT
>JAQVTF010000037.1:15701-21904 GCA_028700185.1 Desulfobacteraceae bacterium
CGGTCGCCGCCTGGGGGCGGTGAGTGCCGATTGGCGGCGGGTCGTGGATGCCATGGAGATCCCCCCGGGAATCCGGGTTCATTTCGGCGGGGACGTGGAGGAGCAAAAGGAGGCTTTCGCCGACCTGACGGTCTTGCTGATTCTGGGCATCGTGCTGGTGTACATGGTGATGGCCTCGCTCTTCGGCAACCTGCGCGACCCGCTGATCGTCATGTTTTCCGTACCCTTCGCCTTCACCGGCGTGCTCTACGCCTTCTATCTCACCGGCACCAGCCTCGGCATGATTCCTTTCATGGGGGTGATCATGCTCATGGGGGTCGTGGTCAACAACGCCATCGTGCTGCTGGACTATACCCACCTGCTGCAAAAGCGGGGACGGCCCCTGAAAGCGGCGGTGGTGGAGGCGGGGAGCCACCGGTTGCGGCCGGTGCTGATGACCACCTTAACGACTCTTTTTGCCATGGTGCCCATGGCGGTCTCCGACACGGTAGGCGCCGAAGCATGGAACCCCCTGGGGGTGAGCATGTTGGGCGGTTTGTCGGTATCGATGCTTGTGAGCCTGGTGCTGGTCCCCACCGTCTACTACCTGTTTGAGCGGCGCCGGGAAAAAAGGAGCGGCCGATGAAGATGCTGATGGTGGCCTACGACGCCGCTTGCGACGACGAGGTACTGGAGATCCTGGCCAGATGTGACGCCCCGGGGTTTACCCGCTGGAAGCGGGTGTCGGGACGGGGCCGAAACTCGGACCCGCGGATGGATGACAGCGTCTGGCCTGGTTACAACAACGTGTTGCTGGCCGTCGTGGAAGACGGCCAGCCGCTGGAAAATATCCGCGAGGCCCTCTCGAGGCTGCACCGGCGACTGGGGGGCAAGGGCCTCAAGGTGTTTTCCTGGCCCGTGGCAGAGGAGATCTAAAGGGCCCCTGCCAATCGCCCTGTTT
The DNA here is from genome assembly GCA_028700185.1 of Desulfobacteraceae bacterium. Classification (GTDB taxonomy): domain Bacteria; phylum Desulfobacterota; class Desulfobacteria; order Desulfobacterales; family UBA2174; genus UBA2174. The sequence continues at coordinate 16,642 of JAQVTF010000037.1, forward strand.
GAATCTTCGAGGATAAAAAAACGATCGGGCCCGGCGGCCCAAAGGCCGCTCTTAAAACTCCACGGTGATGTAGTAACCCTGGCGTCCCCGCTGGACCAAGAGGACCAAGGCGTTCTGGAGCCGCTGTTTTACCAGGGCCTTTTCGAAATCCTGACGATCCTTCACCGGCTCGTCCCCCACCTGGCGGATCACGTCTCCGGGTTCAACCCCGGTTTGCGCGAGGAAGGTATCCGGCGCCACCGCGGTGATGACCACGCCGCGGGAGACGGCCAGCCGGTAGCGTTGACGGAGATCCGGCGTGATGTCGGCGACGGTGATACCGAGCAGCTCTTCGGCCAACCGAGCCGCTTTCTGCGGCGGATAGACCGAAGTGCGCACGGTTTTGGACAGCGTTCCACCGTCTCGCCACACCTCCATGGTGAGGGTTTGGCGGGGCGCGACGGCGGCGGTCGCACGCCGATAGGCCTCCATGTCGGCAATACGGTTGCCGTCCAAGATGCGGATCACGTCTCCGGAGGCGATACCGGCCTTTTCCGCCGGGCTGTCTTTTTCCACTTGCCGCACCAGGACGCCATCGCTGTCCGGCAGGTCGAGGTAGGCGGCCAGGCGGGGGTCCACCGCCTGGACCCGCAAACCGATCCATGCCTGGATTACTTCCCCGAACTCGATGAGATCATTGACGATCCGCTGGGCCCTGTCGATGGGAATGGCAAAGCCGATGCCCTGGGCTTTGGCGTAGATGGCGGTGTTGATGCCGATGAGCTCCCCGTTGATGTTGAGCAGCGGTCCGCCGCTGTTACCCGGGTTGATGGAGGCGTCGATCTGGATGAAATCGTAGTATTCACGGTCATCGGCGCGAAAGCTGCGGTTTACCGCGCTGATGACGCCGGTGGTCACGGTGTGGGAAAAACCGAAGGGGTTGCCGATGGCGATGACCGTTTCACCGATCATCAAGTCGTCGCAACACCCCATGGCCACCGCCGGCAAGGGTTGATCAGCGTCGATGCGCAGCACGGCCAGGTCGCTGTCGGGATCCGAACCCACCAGTTGGGCCTCGTACTGGCGCTCGTCCATGAGGGTCACGGTGATGGCACCGGCCCGGGCCACCACGTGGGCATTGGTGAGGATGAAACCGCGCTGGCCGTCGATGATCACGCCGGAACCGAGGCTGGTGGTGCGGTAGCGCCGTTCCCAGCCCGGGTCGAAAAAGTCCTTGAAAAACCATTCGAGGTGAGGAGGCGCCATGCCGGAAAAGGGGCTTTGGGCCTGGCGCACCTGGATTTGGCTGCTGATGTTGACCACGGCGGGGCTTACGGCGCGAACCGCTTTGACAACAGGGGTTTCGCGATTATAATGTTCGGCGTCGGCCCGCGGCGCAAAAGCGATGAGAACGGCAACCCAAAAGGCGAGCCAAAAGCGCCGGCAGGCCTTGTTGCTTCCACTACGACCGGTCATTGATTCCTCCTCGGGCGGGTTGACCAACCCCGTGCGCAGCCGAGTGGTCGGTGCCGCATCCCGGAAAAAATAGAAGGTCCCTACCATGACCCCCGATTCGCTTCAAGACGTCCTTGAAAGCGTCGAGCATCCCAGCCGTTATCTTGGCGGGGAGATCAACAGCGTGCGCAAGGATCCGGCACGCGTTTCCCTGCATTTGGCCCTGGCGTTTCCGGATCTCTACGAGATCGGTACGTCCCACTTCGGCATGCAGATTCTCTACGAAATCCTGAACCGGGATCCACGCATCAGCGCCGAGCGGGTTTTCGCCCCGGCACCGGATATGGATCAGGCCCTGGCCTCGCGGGGGTTGCCGCTGGTGAGCCTCGAGAGTCGGCGTCCCCTGGCCGATTTTGATATCCTCGGTTTTTCCCTGCTCTACGAACTTAACTATACCAACGTCCTGGCCATGTTGGAAAGGGCCGGCATCCCGCTGAGGGCCGCGGCCCGCTGCCCACGGGATCCGCTGGTCATCGCCGGCGGCCCGTGCACCTGCAACCCCGAGCCGGTGGCGGCTTTTTTCGACGCCATGGTCATCGGTGACGGGGAAGAGGTGGTGGTGGCCATGGCCGAAGCCTGGTTGGCCTGGGACCGGGGCCACCGCCGCGACTTGCTCGAAGCCTGGTCCCGGATTGAAGGGGTTTATGTTCCCGCTTTCTACGAGGCCCATTACGACGAACAGGGATTTCAACACCTGATCCCCGCTGCCGGGGTTCCGCTGCCGGTGCGCCGAGCCGTGGTGGCCGACCTGGACCAGGTGGGCTTCCCCGAGCGGCCGGTGGTGCCCTTCGGCCGTCCGGTTCATGACCGGCTGAGGCTGGAAATCGCTCGTGGGTGCACCCGGGGCTGTCGTTTTTGCCAGGCGGGGATGCTGTATCGTCCGGTTCGCCAGCGGGCACCGGGCCGGTTGATGGAGATGGTGCGGCGGGGATTGGCCAGTACCGGGTATGAAGACGTATCACTGCTGTCGCTGAGCACGGGGGATTACGTCGGCATCAACGGGCTCACCGCCGCGCTCATGGCCGAATGTGCCCCGCGTCATATCGCCGTTTCGCTGCCTTCCCTCAGAATCGGCAGCCTTACTCCGGAACTGATGGAGCAGATCCGCCGGGTACGCAAGACCGGGTTCACCTTCGCGGTGGAAGCCGGTAGCCAGCGGTTGCGGGACGTGATCAACAAGAACATCACCGAGGCGGACGTCTTCCAGACGCTTCAGGACGCTTTCGACCTGGGATGGCAAACGATCAAGCTCTATTTCATGATCGGCCTGCCCACCGAGAGCGAGGCGGACCTGGAGGCCATCGTGGACCTGGTGGGGCGGTTGCGCAGGCTCAAGCTGCCGAAAAAGCGCCGTGGGCAGCTCAACGTCAGCGTGGCGACCTTCATTCCAAAGGCCCACACACCGTTCCAGTGGACCGGGCAGGAACCCCTGGCGGCGGCCCGGGCCAAGATCGACGGGTTGCGGCGCCAACTGACGCGACCCGGTATCCAGTTCAAATGGCAGAACCCCGAGGTGAGCCTGATCGAGGGACTCTGGGCCCGTGGCGACCGGCGGTTGGCGCCCCTGCTGGAGGAGGCCTGGCGCCGCGGGTGTCGTCTGGACGGATGGAGCCAGTTTTTTCGCTTCGACCGATGGCAGGAGGCCGTTGCCGCCGCCGGCATCGACATGGATTTTTTCACCACCCGCCCCCGGGACCTGGATGAGCCGTTGCCCTGGGATCACGTGGCCATCGGGGTGGACAAGGCGTTCTTGCAAGAAGAATGGCATCGGGCCCTGGCGCAAACCCTCACCGGCGACTGCCGGCAAGGAGAATGTCAAGGGTGCGGGGTCTGCGATTTTTCCACCCTGGCGCCGGTGGTGCATCCGGAAAAGGAAGCGGCCGCCCTGGAAGTCAAGGTTGAACCGGCCCCGACGGAGCCGCCGGCGGTGTTTCGGCTTCGTTTTCACAAGGTGGGCGCGGCGCGGTTTTTCGGTCACCTGGAGACCGCCGGTATTTTCCAGCGGGCGTTTCGACGGGCAGGTCTGGCGGTGGCCCATAGCGGAGGATTTCACCCCAAGCCCAGGCTGGCCTTCGATGATGCCTTGCCCCTGGGTCTTGAGAGCGAAGCGGAGTTTGTCACGGTACACCTGGAGCGGCGTCCAAAAACGGCGGACATCATTCCGGCGCTCAACCGGCAGCTTCCCGAAGGCCTGATGGTGGTGGCGGCCCTGGAGGGAAAGGGGAGCAGCGGCGCGGAGGTTTTTCAATACCGGCTCGATCTGCCGCTGGCGCTATCGGCGGCCGAACCGCTGGCCCTGTTTCAGCAGGCCGATGCGTGGCCCCTGGAGCGGTGTTCCGCCAAGGGTCGTCTTCAGCGCATCGATTTGAAGCAGGTCGTCAGCCAGATGGCGTTGGGGGATGACGGGAAGGTGATCCTGGGCATTTATCAGGTTGACGGACCCAGCGTGCGGCCCACCGACGTGCTGAAGGGGGTGTTCGGCTTGACTTCGGAGGAGGCGGCCCGGGTGCGGGTCTGCAAGACCGATGTGACGCCGCTGTCAGGGATGGAGAGGCAACGATGTTTCGGAAACTGATTATCAATACGGCCGAACACGAGACGCGGGTGGCGCTGCTGGAAGACGGCACCATCGTGGAGCTGTTCATCCACCGGCAGGACGAGGCGGACAGCGCCGGCAACATCTACAAAGGGCGGGTTCAGCGCGTACTGCCGGGCATGCAGGCCGCATTCGTGGATATCGGGTTGAGTCAAGCGGCCTTCATCTATGTCGACGACGTGCTGAGCAATGCCGTGGGAGACCTGGAGGAGGACTGGCTGGGAGAGGCGCTTGACGATGAGCCGGAGACGGGCGATGAAGTCGCCGGCCGCCCAGGGCAGGAGACCGGCGGCCGCAAGGAACCGCGGCCCAACATCGAGGACCTGCTCACCGAGGGCCAGGAGATCCTGGTCCATGTGGCCAAGTCGCCCATCGGCACAAAGGGTGCACGGGTCACCTGCCACGTTTCGCTGCCGGGCCGCTTTCTGGTGCTGATGCCCAACTCTAAACACATCGGCGTCTCGCGAAAAATCGAAGAGGAGGCCGAGCGGAGTCGGCTCAAGGGGCTGATTCAGGCGCTTCGCAAGAACAATTTCGGTTATATCGTCCGCACTGCCGCCGAAGGAATCCAGGCCGACGTGCTCGGTTCGGAGATGGAGTTTCTCGAACGGCTCTGGAGCAACATCAAGAAGAAGTGCCAACACTGTTCGGCGCCGACCCTCCTGCACAAGGAGCTCAACGTCAGCCTGCGCGCCGTGCGCGACCTGCTCACCCAGGAAGCGGACAAGGTGGTCATCGATTCGCGCAACGGCTACGAGCAGGTGATGGCTTTTCTGGATGCCTGCGCGCCGCGGCTCAAGCGCAGCGTGGAACTCTACGAAGGACCGGAGCCCATCTTTGACGCCTTTCATCTGGAAGGAGACATTTCCCGTGCGCTGAAAAAGAAGGTCTGGCTCAAGTCGGGGGGGTATATCATCATCGAGCAGACTGAAGCTCTTTGCGCCATCGATGTCAACACAGGGCGCTATGTGGGGAAGTACAACCTGGAGGAGACGATTTTTAAGACCAACCTGGAGGCCGTCAAGGAAATCGCCTACCAGGTGAGACTACGGGATATCGGCGGCATCATCGTCATCGATTTCATTGATATGGAAAAAAAGAGCCACCAGGAAAAAGTCTTCAACGCATTGCAGGAAGCGGTTCAGCGAGATCGGAGCAAGACCCATATCCTGC
>JAQVTF010000038.1 GCA_028700185.1 Desulfobacteraceae bacterium
CGCTCTCTGTGGGCGGCATCGAGAATGTCGAACGGTTCGGAGCGTTCTAGTACCTTGGCGACGGCGACATGATGCATGGCCATTCCCTCCGTTGAATCCGCCTCCCCGGGATCTTTGTTTCTGCCGGGGCCATCCGGGTCAAGGGCTGCCTGGAGACTTGCTATCATTAAAAAAATCAGACCTGTTTGACAACCGCAATTCATCTGCTGAAAAAAATTCTTGACATCCAAAAATGGCTGGCATTAGTGTGACTGAGCGCTCGTTCATAATTGCCGCGCCGAATTTCACCCCATGCTTTTCGGGAGCCCCCATGCCCACTGCAACGGCGTCCAAAAGGGACATCGAGACCCAGGTCAAAAACCCCGAACTCGTCGCGCGCCGTCGTCGCCAAATCGTCGATGCGGCCGTACCGTTGTTCATCGAAAAAGGCTTCCATAAGACCACCACCCGTCAAATTGCCGCCGCCACCGGATTTTCCATCGGTCTGCTCTACGAGTACGTTCGCAGCAAGGAAGATGTCCTCTACCTCGTCTGCGAGGCGATCCACCAGGAGGTCGAGCGATGCGTCAATGACGCCCTGCAACGTCACGAACGGGGCCGCGATGCGCTGGCGGCCATGATCCACGAGTACTTCACCGTCTGCCACCGCATGAACGACCACATCCTGCTGATCTACCAGGAAACCCAGAGCCTGCCGCCCCACTGGCGCAAGCGGGTGCTGGAAAACGAGGTGCGCCTGACAGGGTTGTTCGTCAACGCCCTGGCGCGTCTCATCGCCCACGGCGACCTGCCCAAACTCACCGAGGAGTCCATCGAGCTCGTCGCCCACAACATCACCGTGCTGGGCCACATGTGGACCTTTCGCCGTTGGTTTCTGGCCCGGCACTACAGCATCGAGGATTACATCACACTTCAAACCGGCTTTATCCTGGGTTTGCTGGGCGGATGAGCACGGCAGGCCGAAAAGGGACAGTGTCCTTGACCAACCACGACCAAACCCGCCGACAAAGCCAAACGAGGCCGCAAGGCCACCCGGGGCCGGTCGGCCTGACCAGAAGGAGGAGGGGGCAATGAGTGCCGAGGTCCAAGCTTATCAATCGGTCAACAATGTCAGGGTCGTCACGGCCACCTCGTTGTTCGACGGCCACGACGCATCTATCAACATCTTCCGGCGCATCCTTCAGAGCACCGGCGCCGAGGTGATCCACCTCGGCCACAACCGTTCGGTCCAGGAAATCGTGGATGCGGCCATCGAGGAGGATGTCCAGGGCATCGCCGTCTCAAGCTACCAGGGCGGCCACATGGAGTATTTCAAATACATGATCGACCTGCTGCGGGACAGCGGCGCCGACCACATCAAGGTGTTCGGCGGCGGTGGCGGCGTGATCGTCCCGGAAGAAATCCGCGAGCTGGAAAGCTACGGGGTCACCAAGATCTACTCTCCGGAGGACGGCGCCCGATGGGGACTGCAAGGGATCATCAACCACATGATCCAGCAGATGGATTTTTCCCGTATCAGCGAGCAGAGTTTCGATCTGTCCGGTATCAACCCGGAAAACAAGCTGCGGGTGGCCAACCTCATCACCGCCGTCGAACAGGCCAAGGCCATGGAAAACGGGCACCTGGCCATGCTGCGCGCCGAGCTGAAGCAGAGAATCGCCCAGCGGCGCGTACCGGTGTTGGGGATCACCGGCACGGGCGGCTCCGGCAAATCCTCGCTCACCGACGAAGTGATTCAGCGCCTACTCCACGATCAACCGGATATCCACGTGGCCCTGATCAGCGCCGACCCGTCGCGCCGAAAAACCGGCGGGGCGTTGCTGGGCGACCGCATCCGGATGAACGCCATCGACAGCAAGCGGGTCTACATGCGGTCCCTGGCGACCCGGCGCAGCCACACCGAAATTCCAGAATCGCTGGTGGACGCCATCGCCGTGGCCCGGGCCGCCGGTTTCGATCTGGTCATCGCGGAAACCGCCGGCATCGGCCAGGGCGACAGCCACATCGTGGATCTGGTGGACCTGTCGATCTACGTGATGACGGCCGAATTCGGCGCCGCCAGCCAGCTGGAAAAAATCGACATGCTGGACTTCGCCGACATCGTGGTGGTGAACAAGTACGAAAAACGCGGCGCCGAAGACGCGGTGCGCGACGTGCGCAAACAGATCCAGCGCAACCATGAAGCCTGGGACAAGCAGGCCGAGGATATGCCGGTTTTCGGCACCATCGCCTCCAAGTTCAACGATGACGGGGTAACCGCCTACTACCACCACTTGCTGGATTGCATCGCCGAAAAGACCGGCGTTCACTTCGAAAGCCGTCTGCCACGGCCCCAAACCCGCACCTCCACCTCCAAGACGATCATCATCCCCCCCGAGCGCACCCGTTACCTTTCAGAGATTTCCGAAACGGTGCGCAACTACCACCGGGAAACCGACGAAACGGCCGAGATGATCCGGGCCCGCTGGCACCTGGAAGAATCCATCAAGCGCATCGAGGCCGACCTCGAAGGGGATACCGATGCGCTGCTGGCCCGGCTCAGGGAAGAAATGGCCAAGGCCGACGAAGCGTTGGGCCCAACGCCGGCCAAGGACCTGCTTGCCCAGTTCCAGGGGTTTCAGCGCGATTACGGCGGAGACGAGCTGGTCTACGAAGTGCGCGGCCGGGAGATCCGAGTGCCGCTGTACACCGAATCGCTCTCCCGCAGCAAGATTCCCAAGATCGTGCTGCCCGGGTTCACCGATCCGGGAGAAATCTACCGCTGGATGCGACGGGAGAACCTGCCGGGTTATTTCCCTTACACCGCCGGCGTCTTTCCCCTCAAGCGGGTCGGCGAGGATCCCACCCGGATGTTCGCCGGCGAAGGGGACCCGGCGCGCACCAACCGGCGTTTCAAGCTGCTGTCGGCGGCCAGCGAGGCCAAGCGCCTCTCCACGGCCTTCGACTCGGTGACCCTCTACGGCTACGACCCGGACCGCCGGCCGGACATCTACGGCAAGATCGGCAACAGCGGCGTGAGCGTCTGCACCCTGGACGATGTCCGGACACTCTACGACGGATTTGACCTCTGCGCCCCCAACACCTCGGTGTCCATGACCATCAACGGGCCGGCGCCGATCATGCTGGCGATGTTTCTCAACACGGCCATCGACCAGCAGGTGGAGCGCTACACCGCCGAACATGGCCATGGGCCGGACGCCGAAGCCTACGAAAAGATCCGGGACCATGCCCTCTCCAACGTCCGCGGCACGGTGCAGGCCGACATCCTCAAGGAGGACCAGGGGCAGAACACCTGCATCTTCTCCATCGATTTCGCCCTGAAGATGATGGGCGACATCCAGCAGTACTTTATCGAAAACAACGTGCGCAACTTCTACTCGGTGTCCATCTCCGGCTACCACATCGCCGAGGCCGGCGCCAATCCGCTCAGCCAACTGGCCTTCACCATGGCCAACGGCTTCACCTACCTGGAGTACTACCTGTCCCGGGGCATGCCCATCGACAGTTTCGGCCCCAACTTCTCCTTCTTTTTTTCCAACGGCATGGATCCGGAATACACCGTCATCGGCCGGGTGGCCCGCCGCATCTGGGCCATCGCCCTGCGGGAAAAGTACAAGGCCTCGCCACGTTCTCAGATGCTCAAGTACCATATCCAGACCTCGGGCCGCAGCCTGCACAGCCAGGACATCCAGTTCAATGACATCCGCACCACCCTCCAGGCGCTCTGCGCCATCTACGACAACTGCAACAGCTTGCACACCAATGCCTTCGACGAAGCCATCACCACCCCCACGGAGGAATCGGTGCGCCGGGCCCTGGCCATCCAGATGATCATCAACCGCGAATGGGGCTTGGCCAAGAACGAGAATCCCCTCCAGGGGGCTTTCATCGTGGACATGCTCACCGACCTGGTGGAGGAAGCGGTGCTGGCGGAGTTCGACCGCATCACGGCCCGCGGCGGGGTCCTGGGAGCCATGGAGACCGGCTACCAGCGCAGCAAGATCCAGGACGAATCCATCTATTACGAGACCCTCAAGCACACCGGCGAGCTGCCCATCATCGGGGTCAACACTTTCCGTGATCCCCACGCCGACGGCCAGGAACTCAGCGAAGGCGGTTTCGGCTGTATCGAACTGGCCCGGGCCACCGAGGAGGAGAAGGAATCCCAGCTACGGCGCCTGGCCGAGTTCCAGCAGCGCCATGCCGAGGAAGCCCCCGACGCCTTGGCGCGTCTGCAGCACGTGTCCCTCACCGGCGGCAACATCTTCGCCGAACTGATGCGGACGGTGCGCTCATGCAGCCTGGGCCAGATTACCAATGCCCTGTACGCGGTGGGCGGCAAGTATCGGCGGAACATGTAATTTCAAATCTGGGACTTGGAATCTGAAATTCATCCGGGGGTCAGCCCGGATGAAAAGGAGACAACGATGAACGAAGTGGTGATCTGCAGTGCGGTGCGCACGGCGTTGGGCAATTTCAACGGCGCCATCTCCACCATCGGCGCCACGGACCTCGGCGGCCAGGTCATCGCCGAAGCGGTTCGGCGGGCCGGCATCGAAGGCAAGCTGGTGGACGAGGTGATCATGGGCCAGGTGCTGCCGTGCAGCTACGGCCAGAACCCGGCCAAACAGGCGGCGGTTAAGGCCGGGCTGCCCTGGGAGGCGGAGTGTCTGACCATCAACAAGGTCTGCGGCTCCGGGCTCAAGGCGGTGATGCTGGCCTCCCAGGCAATCCAGGCCGGCGATGCCGAGATCGTGGTGGCCGGCGGCATGGAAAACATGAGCCTGGCGCCCTACTACCTGGAGAAGGCCCGCTTCGGCTACCGCATGGGGCCGGGCAAAATCCAGGACCACATGGTCCACGACGGGCTCTGGGACGTGGTGAACGATTTTCACATGGGCATCTCCAACGAGCTGTGCTCCGAACGCTACCACGTGACCCGCGAAGACCAGGACCGCTATGCCGAGGAGAGCTACCGGCGGGCCGTGGCGGCCCGAGATGCCGGCCGTTTCGACGATGAGATTCTGCCGGTGAGCGTCCCCCAGCGCAAAGGGGATCCGGTGATTTTCCAGCGCGACGAATGCCCCCGGCCGACCCCGTACGAAAGCCTGGCCAAAATGCCCGGCGCCTTCCAGAAAGGCGGCATGGGCACGGCGGGCAACAGCTCGATCATCAGCGACGGTGCCGCGGCCACGGTGGTGATGTCCAGAAAACGGGCCGAAGCCCTGGGTTGCCCGATTCTGGCCACGGTGGGCGCCCAGGCATCGGCGTCCATCGACATGAAGTATGTCCTGGTGGCGCCGATTTGGACCGTTCCCAAATGCCTGAAGAAGGAAGGCATCGGTTTGGGCGACGTCGACCTCTATGAGATCAACGAGGCCTTCAGCGGCTCCACCGTGGCGGTGTTGCGTGAGCTGCAACTGGATCCGGGCATCGTCAACGTCAACGGCGGTGCCGTGGCGTTGGGCCATCCCATCGGTGCCAGCGGCGCCCGGGTGCTGGTGACGCTCCTTTACGAAATGGCCCGCCGGGATGCCAAAACCGGCCTGGCCTCCCTCTGCCTGGGCGGCGGCGAGGCGGTGGCCCTGGTGGTGAAACGGTAAAAAACGGCTTTGTCGGACTCGTCGGACAACAAAAAAGCTATACGTCCTATGAGTCCTATTCACTTCTAAGTCCTATAGGCCCCATTCACTTCCCAAAGGAGGAACCATGCAAATCAACACCTTTGGCGTCATCGGCGCCGGGCAGATGGGCAACGGCATCGCCCAGGTGGCCGCCGCCAGCGGTCTCAACGTGATCATGCACGACATCAAGGACGAGTTCGTCGCCCGGGGCATGGCCACCATCGAAAAGAACCTGGGCCGGCAGGTGGAAAAGGGAAAGCTGCCGGCGGCGGACAGGGACGCCATCCTCGGCCGCATCCAGACCAGCGTGGATCTGAAAAACTTCGCCCCGGCCGACTTCGTGGTGGAGGCGGCCACGGAGAATCAGAGCATCAAGTTCCAGCTTTTCAAGGACCTGGACGCCCTCTGTGGCCCCCACGCCATCCTGGCCACCAACACCTCCTCGATCCCCATCGGCCGCATTGCCGCCCAGACCAAACGCCCCGAGAAGGTCATCGGGATGCACTTCATGAACCCGGTGCCGGTGATGAAGCTGGTGGAAGTGATCCGCGGTTTGGCCACCTCCGACGAGACCTTCAAGGCCACCTGGGATCTGGCGCAGCGTTTCGGCAAGACCCCCGCCGAGGCGAGCGACTACCCCGGCTTCATCGCCAACCGGATCCTGCTGCCGATGATCAACGAAGCGGTCTATTGCCTCTATCACGGTGTCGGTACGGCCGAGGCCATCGACACGGTGATGAAGCTGGGCATGAACCACCCCATGGGCCCCCTGGCCCTGGCCGACCTCATCGGTCTCGATACCTGCCTGGCCATCATGGAAACCCTCTATGACGGGTTCAAGGACAGCAAATACCGTCCCTGCCCCCTGCTGCGTAAATACGTAGAGGCCGGCTGGCTGGGACGCAAGACCGGTCGGGGTTTTTATACCTACTGAAAAGGACAAACGCGAAGCCCGAAATCCGAAACAGTTGAGGCAGGATGCTGGGTTTCGGGTCATTTTTTCGGCGCGACCTATCGATAAAACCATTTGCCGGCCGAAGAAGGAGAAGACCAATGGCTCGCAAGCAAGGGCAAACCGCCGCGGCCAAAAGCGGCGTAACACTCGGCGCCAAGATCAAGAAGGCGCGCACCGGCAAGAAGATTACCCTGGATCGGCTGGCCAACGACACCGGTTTTTCCACCGGCTACATCAAGGAGATCGAGGCCGGCAAGGCCATCCCGCCGGTGGGCGCCCTGTTGCAGTTGGCCCGGGCCTTGGAAGTGGACTCGGCCCTGCTGCTCAAGGAAGAGGAGTCCAAGCTTTCCGAACGCATCAAGGCCTACACCCAGCGCACGGACAACTACGCCTACGAAACCTTGACCCCCGGCGCCGAGAACAAGCACCTCAAAGCCTTCCGGGTCACCATCCCCGCCGGCCAGGATCACAAGGGGGTCGGCTACCAGCACGAGGGCGAGGAGTTCGATTACGTGCTCTCGGGACATGTGGAGGTTTCGGTGGGAGATCATGTCAACCGGCTCGGCCCCGGGGAATCACTGCACTTCAATTCCGGCATCCGGCACATGCTGCGCAATATCGGCGATGAGGAAGCCCTGTTGATCGTGGTGATCTACAACCCGTAGCATCTGCCGCCGCGCAAGGAGACATCCATGAGTTCCATGTTGACCGACGAACAGTTGATGGTCCAATCCATGGTCCGCGAATTCGCCCGCAAGGTGGTCCAGCCCACGGCGGCCGAGCGGGATCGGACCAAGGAATTTCCCGCCGAAAACTTCCGCCAGATGGGCGAGCTGGGCTTGATGGGAATGATGATCCCCGACCGCTACGACGGCGCGGGCGCCGACTGCGTCAGCTACGTGCTGGCCCTGATGGAAATCGCCGCTGCCTGCGCCTCCACGGCGGTGGTGATGTCGGTGCAAAACTCCATCGTTTGCGAAAGCCTCTACCGGTTCGGTAACGAGGCCCAGAAGGAAAAATACCTTCGCCCGCTGGCCGCCGGCGAGATCATCGGCGCCTTCTGTCTCACCGAGCCGTCCGCCGGCAGCGACCCGGTACGCCAGACCACCACCGCGGTGCGCGACGGAAACGACTACATCATCAACGGCACCAAAAGGTTCATTACCTCGGGCAAAAACTCGTCGGTGGTCATCGTCACCGCCAAGACCGACGAGTCCCAGCGCCACAAGGGGATCAGCGCCTTCATCGTGGAGAAGGGACGCCCGGGACTGGCCGTGGGGCACATCGAAGACAAGATGGGGCTGAGGGGCTCGGACACCGCCGACTTGATTTTCGAAGACTGCCGCGTGCCGGCGGAGAACCTCCTCGGCACCGAAGGGCAGGGATTTGCCATTGCCATGGCCGGGTTGGACAGCGGGCGCATCGGCATCGGCGCCCAGTCGGTGGGGGTGGCCCGGGCCTCCCTGGAGGCGGCGGTGAAATACGCCAAGGAACGCGAACAGTTCGGCCAGTCCATCTCCAAGTTTCAGGGACTGCGTTGGATGATCGCCGACATGGCCACCGAAATCGAAGCAGCCCGTCAACTGGTGCTATCGGCGGCCCGGATGAAAGATTGCGGCGAGCCCTACACCCAACAGGCCTCCATGGCCAAGCTGTTCGCTTCGGAGATGGTGCAGCGGGTCACCGCCCAGGCGATCCAGATCCACGGCGGCTACGGCTATACCAAGGATTATCCCGTGGAACGCTTCTACCGGGACGCCCGGGTGTTTACCATCTACGAGGGCACCAGCGAGATCCAGCGCATCGTCATCGCCAACCATGTCTTCAGAGACAAGCGCTGAACACGCGGCTCATTCTTCCTTGAAGATGGCCGCCGCATGGTCGATGTCTTCGGGGCAGAAAACGAAGAGGCACTTGGCATCCGGCCCGGAAACCGAGCCGTACACATAGTTGATGTTGATGCCCTCCTCGCCGAAGCGGCCAGCGATGCGGGCCAGCTCGCCGGGCCGGTTTTCCAGTTCCACGGCGATTACCGGCATGATATCGAAAACATAATCGCTCCTGGACAGCAGATCGATGGCCTTGTTGATGGTGCCATCGGCGGGCAGGAAACGGATGAGGGCGAAATCGGCCGAATCCTTGCGCATGGAATTGTAACTGGCCGCCGAGGCGATGCGTTTGAGCGACTTGCCCCGGGCCTGAAACAATTCGCGCACGTAGTTGGAGGCATCCTGGATGGTCAGGGCGTCGATATTGATACCGGCATCGCCGAGCATCGCCGCCAGGCGCGCCAGTTCTCCCGGCGCGTTCTTGAGAAACAGTGAAATTTCAGTGCGCACCATGTTTCCTCCTTTGGATGGCCCGAAGCGCCTCGGACCGGCAACGGAACCTATTTTTGCGGCCCTCCGTAACGCGTCTTGACCTGCAGGCGGTCGGGCCTGCCGTCCTTGTCCCGCGGCAGGTCCGCCACGAACTCGACATACTGGGGTTTCTTGTAGCGCGCAATCTTGCCGCCGACAAAATCAATCAGCTCGGCGGCAGTCAAGGTTTGCCCCGGCGCCAGCAGGCAGACCGCCTTGATCCCCTCTTTCCACTTGGGGTCCGGCACCCCGAAGACCACCGTCTCGGCGACGGCCGGATGCGCCAGAATCGCTTTTTCCACCTCCGCCGGATAAACGTTTTCTCCTCCGGGCTTGATCAGCTCCTTGTCCGCCTTGCGCCCGGCGTACCAGAGAAACCCGTCCGCATCGAAACGGCCCAGATCCCCGGTGTGGTGCCAGCCGTCACGGAAGGTATGGGCGTTGTCTGCGGGCAGATTCCAGTAGCCCTTGAAGACCATGGGGCCACGCATGGCGATTTCGCCCACCTCCCCCAGTGTCACCGGCCGGTCGTGGTCGTCCACCAGGCGCACATCCGCCAGGGCGATGGGCCTCCCGGCCGCCCCGGGCCGGTCGTCGTAACGACCGTAGGTGGCGATACAGGAAGTCTCGGTCTGTCCGTACATCGTGTAAAAGGTACCGCCGGTACGCGCTTGATAGCGCTCGATGGTCTCGGGTGAATCCAGCCCGGTCACCGCCCGCAGGCTGCCCAGGTCCCGCCCCGGCACATCGAGGATGTTGCCCAGGACCGGGGCGAAATCGAACATCAGCGTCGCCTTGTGACGTTCGATGGCCTCGGCTGCGACGGCGGCGTCGAACCGGCGCAGGTTGACGTTCAGCGCTCCGGCGTGGAAACTGCTGGCCGTCAGAAACAGCCCCCCCACGTGAAACAGCGGTAGCACGCTCAGATGCACGTCCCCGGCATCGATTTGCATCCGGTACTGCCAATGGAGGTCGGCGCACAGCAGGTTGGCGTGGCTGAGCAAGGCGCCCCGGGGACGACCGGCCACGGCCGCGGTATGAATGATCACCAGGCCATCATCCCCACTCACCATCGGCGGTGAGAAAACCTGATTTGGGTCGCCCTTCACCGTGTCCAGCGCCGGCCAGGCGCCGTCGCGGTCCAGACCGAAACGATGACGCACCGTGGGCAGCTTGTCTCGGTGGGCGTCGAGCATCTCCTGGTAAGCGGCATCGGCCGCCAGGATGATGGGCCCGGTATCGGCGAGATTGAAGCAGGCTTCCTCGGCGCTGAGCCGCCAGTTGACGGGCACCACGATGGCGCCCAGGGCCGCGGCGGCGCCATAGAGGAGAAAATACCCCCGACTGTTTTGGGCCAGCACCCCGATCCGTTCCCCCCGGGCCAAGCCACGGTCGGCCAGCCCCATGGCCAGGCCATCGACTTCCGCTTTGATCGCCGAAAAGCTGGTGCGCTCACCGGTCTCCACCTCGATCCAGGCCGGTCGGTCACCGAAAAGCGCCGCATTGCGGCAGACCAAGTCATAGAAGGTGAAATCGTAAAGTCCCATGGGCCTCCGATCCTCCTTTCCGCCCGGTCACTTGACGGTCAGCACCGGACAGGGCGCCTTGAGAATGATGTACTGAGCAGTGGAGCCGAGCAGGATCTTCTGGGCCTTGGAGCGTTTTTCCACCCCGACGACGATCAGGTCGATGGCTTTTTGCCTGGCGTAATGTACCAGGTCTTCACCCGGGGAAAGCCCCCGCACCGACTGAAAAACCTCGCAATCCACGCCACGCTCCGCCATGATCTTGCGCGCTTCCTTCAGATGATCCTCGGCCGCGGCGATGTCTTCGAGCCGCTCCCGGGATCCGCCTTCCATGGAGGTCATGACCTGAACCCGGGCCCCCAGGGGACCCGCCAGTTCACCGGCCAGGCGCACGGCAGCCTTGGATTCAGCCGAGCCATTGTATCCCACCAAAATCCGCATGACAACCCTCCGCCTGGCCACCCGACTCGGTCCGGCCCGGACTACATCCAGCGCTTGCGGCGCTTGTAGCTCTTGACTTCCTTGAAGGACTTGCGCCCACCGCTCTCGGTGAGGCCCATGTAGAATTCTTTGACATCCGGATTGCGCTTCAACTGTGCCGACGCCCCTTCCAGCACGATCTTGCCGGACTCCATGATGTAGGCGTAGTCGGAGATGTCCAGTGCGATTTTGGCGTTTTGCTCCACCACGAGAATCGTGGTGCCCAGCACCTGGTTGATGTGGCGCACATTATCGAAGATTTCACGCACCAACAAGGGCGCCAGCCCCAGGGAGGGCTCATCGAGCATCAGCATCCGCGGCGCCGACATCAGCGCCCGGGCGATGGCAATCATCTGCTGCTCGCCGCCGCTGCAGTAACCGGCCAGGCGGTTGGTGATGTTGGCCAAACGCGGAAACAGATCATAGATGCGGCTTCGGTCGGCCCGGACGGCACCGGCCCCGTCGGTGCGGGTGATGGCGCCGACACGGATGTTTTCGTCCACCGTCAAGTGTTTGAAAACACGGCGTCCCTCCGGCACCATGACCGCTCCGAGGCGCACCACGGCGGTGCCGAGAAAATTGGTGACATCTTGGCCCTCGAACCGGATGAACCCGTCTTTCACCACGCCGTTTTCGGGCTTGAGCAGCCCACTGATGGCCCGCAGGGTGGTGGTCTTGCCGGCTCCGTTGGTACCCAGCAAGGCGACGACCTGCCCGGCGGACACCTGGAGACTCACCCCGCGCAGCACCTGGATGATGTCATTGTAGACCACCTCGATGTTGTTCACTTCCAGCAACAGGCGATCGTTTCCGGGTGGGGTGTCCATACGCGACGGTTCCGTGGAAACGGGTTGAAAGAGCCGTTCCGGGAAATTCTCCGGCCGGCTGTGTCATGGGACGGGTCCGCCCGCTCTTTCTATTTCATGTACTTGAGCCTGAACGGCTCGCCCACCGCTCGAAACACGCCGTCCTTGACCACGTAAAGCTGAACGCGGTCCACTCCCATCCGGTCGGTGGCCGAATAGGTCATCCGCCCCACCGCCAACAACGATTCGAACGCCTTGTCGCCGTTCATCTGGTTGAGGGTGTCGTAGAGGGTGGCACGGGTCACCTCTTTACCCGCCTCCCGAGTGCGCCGGATCGCCTCCACCGCGATCTGGGCCGCCATCATCCCGCAGGCGTAGTTGTGGGAGTTGGCCGTCTTGTCGTCGCGGGCGTACTTCTTGGCCATCGCCAACTGCCAGTCGGTCCAGGGGCCTTCCTCGGAGGTCACCCGATAGGAAGTGGTCCAGTGAAATCCCTCGGCCGCCGTGCCGGCCAGGGCGATAAGGTCATTGCCCCCGGTGTAGTGGGCCCCCATGAAGGTGATCTTGCCC
The DNA here is from genome assembly GCA_028700185.1 of Desulfobacteraceae bacterium. Classification (GTDB taxonomy): domain Bacteria; phylum Desulfobacterota; class Desulfobacteria; order Desulfobacterales; family UBA2174; genus UBA2174. The sequence goes on from JAQVTF010000038.1 coordinate 12,322, forward strand.
GGTTCGCCAAAGGTCTTGGCCGCCATGCCCAGACGCTGGGCATCGTTGAGCAGCGTGGCCACCGGGGACTGGACCGTCTGGCACAGCACGTACTGGACCCCTTTGCTGGCCAGCCGCTGCAGGAGGGCGCTGTTGTCCAAGTCGGTGCCGTGTTCCACCACCTCGACGAGATCCAGCTTCATGCCGGCGGCCTGGGCTGCCTTGAAATCGGCCAAAGGGGCGCGCCCGAAGGCGGAGGGGTGGATGAAGGCCGCCACCTTGGCGGTCCCTTGGCCTTTGTGGTGCGTGGCCACGTACTCAGCCACGCCGACGTACTGGTGCGAATACGATGCGATGGGCAGAAAAATATACGGGGAAGCCTTCATCAGCGAACTGTCCATGGACGCCGGGATCACCGGGATCTGGACCTCTGTGAAGTCCGGGGCCAGCGCCTGGTTGGCGCCCGTGGCGTAGCTGAGAAAGAAAATCATCCCCTGGTCCAGAAAATCCTCGAAGTTGCGTTTGGTGACGGCTGTTTCGTACATATCGTCGCGGATGGGGCAGTCGATCTTGGCGTCCCCGAGAATCCGGGTGTCGTTGGCAAAATTAATGTAGTCTTCCACCCCCTTGGAATAGGGATTACCGGCATCGGAGGTCGGGCCGGTGATGGCCAGCGACATCCCGAGTTGGTAGGTCTCTCCGGCCACGGCCGGCGCACTGAAGGCCAATCCTGCCGCCACCGTCATCACAACCACCAGGTACCCAAAACTGTTGCGTTTCATCTCGCCCCCCTTTTGGTGATGGGTTCCCCACGCCCCGGGCCGCTTCGCATGCGCCACGCCCCGGGACTCGGGTCGATCAATATCGAAACGGCCAAAGTTTTACGTACGAGCGGCAGATGCGCCACCAGTTGGCCATTCCACGCGGTTCGAACATCAAGAAAAGCACGATCACCAGCCCGAAACCCAATGGCCGCAGGGCCGTGGCCAGGTTGAAGGAATCGGGCAGAAAGGTGCCCGACCATTCGGACAGGTGCTCCATCTGCAGTTCCAGGGTGTAGATCGCCGCCGGCCCGAGCAAACTGCCGGGCAGGGTTCCCAACCCGCCCACGATGGCCATGGCCAAGTAGGTGATGGAGTGGTGCAGAGTGAAGGACTCGAAGCCGGCGCCGCGGAACATGTAGGTGTGCAAGGCACCTGCCACGCCGGCAAAGAAGCCGGCCAGGGTGAAGGCGTAGACCTTGGTCAGCCCCGGGTGCATGCCCATGGCATCGGCGGCCCGGTCGTTGTCGCGCACCGCCACCAGGCAGCGGCCGTAACGCGATCGCAGCAGGTTGCGCACCGCCAGCCCGCAGATCACCGCCACCACCAGGATCATGTAATACCAGAAGAAATAATGATTATTGCGGCCCACCGTCCCACCGATCCAGCTCACCCTTCCCACGGGAATCATCTGCCCCTGGTTGAAGGTGGGCATGAATTTGATCGTCCAGGTAAAGATCATCTGGAACGACAAGGTGGCGATGGCCAGGTACAGATGCTTGAGCCGCATGGCCGGCAGGCCCACGAAGGCCCCGAAAACAGCCCCCATCCCGCCGGCGGCCAGGATCATCAACGGCCACCAGTGGACGATGAGCGGGTGGGTTGCGCCGATGGCCCGGGCCAATCCGGCCACGGTGTAGGCGCCCACGCCGACGAAAGCGGCATGGCCGATGGAGATGAGTCCGGCAAACCCGGTGACGAGGTTCAACCCGTAAACCGCCACCACGGCGATGAGGATGTTGTTGATCACCAGCATGGTGCGGTTGCTGGCCTCAAAAAACAGGGGCCAGGCGAACAGGCAGGCGAGGAACACGACGAACATGCCCCGGTCCAGGTGGGTGCGGAAGATCCGCTGCTCCTGGCGATAATCGGTAAAAAAGTTGCCGGTGGCCAAAAAACGGTTGGCGCTCATGGGTCACACCCGTTCGATTTCATGGGTCCCGAAAAGCCCGTGGGGCTTGAAGAGCAGAATGACCAGCAGAATGATGTACGGTAGCACGTCGGCGGTGCCGTTGAGCCCCCAGTTGCCGTCCAGGTACCCGGCGGCGAACTGCTGGATCAGCCCCATGATGACGCCGGCCACCACCGCGCCGATGATCGAATCCAGGCCCCCGAGAATCACCACGGGAAACACCGTGATGCCGAAGGCGCCCAGGGTCTCGAAGTTGAGCCCGGTGATGTTGCCGATGATGGCCCCGGCCGCGGCGGCGCTCAAGCCGGCCATGGCCCAGGCCAAACCGAACACCCGCGGCACCGAGATGCCCACCGACATGGCGGCAAACTGGTCGTCGGACACCGCCCGCATACTGATGCCGATGGTGGAGCGCTTGAAGAACCAGGAGAAGGCCCCGATGAGAATGGCGGTGATGACCACCCCCATCAACTGGGTCCAGGAGATGGACACCCCGCCGAGGCTGATGGGCGTGGTGGGCAGAAACTCGGGAAACGAATAGTTCATCGAACCGAAGGGGGTCAGGTAGATGACCCCGTTGAGAATGGACATCAAGCCGATGGTCACCATGATCACCGAGATGATCGGCTCGCCGATGAGCCGCCGCAAAAATATGCGCTCGACGCTCATGGCCAGAAAGAAGGTGATCACCATGCTGGCGACAAACGAGATGTAGATGGGCAAGCCGAGGAAGACGGTCAGGGCGTAGACGATGAAGGCCCCGCCGGCGATGATCTGCCCGTGGGCGATGTTCAGCACCCGGCTGGACTTGTAGATCAGGACGAAACCCAACGCCGAGAGGGCATAAATGGAGCCCACCACGATGCCGCTGACGACCAGTTGGAAAAAATAAGTCATGGGAAATCCACTCTCGAGACGGCAAAATCAATTTTTGGAACGCAGCGCGGCCCGTCAGACTCTGTCCGCCCCAAAAACCAAAGCCCCCCACCCCAGTTTCCAGTTTCAAGTTTCAAGTTTCCCCCCCTTCCCACGCCAGGGTGTAAAACGGCATGCTGGTGCGCACGGTGGTGACCTGCCCGTCCTGATAGCGGAATTCGGCCTCCACCTCGCGGACGTCCACGGTCTCGTCGTAGAGGGTCTCGTGGAGCAAGCGGTATTTTTCGCGCACGAACTTGCGCCGGATCTTGCCCGTCTTGGTAAGCTCGCCGTCGTCCATGTCCAGCAACTTGTAGAGAATGGCAAAACGCCGGATGCGAAAATGCGGCTTTTCCACGCTGCGGTTGAAGGCCGCCACCTCCGCCCGGATCAGCTCCGCCACCTCGGGCTTGAGGGACAGGTCCATGTAGGTGGTGAACGACAACCCCCGGTCCTCGGCCCACTTGCCCACGATGATGGGATCGATGTTGATCAGGGCCGCCACGTAGTCGCGCTGGTCTCCAAAAACCACCGCCTCCTTGATATAGGGGCTGAACTTGAGCTTGTTTTCCAGGAACATGGGGCTGAACATCTCCCCGGCGCGGTTGTGCATCACGTCGCTGACCCGGTCGATGACCACCAGGTGCCCGTCGCTGTCGAGAAACCCCGCATCGCCGGAGTGCAGCCATCCGCCCTGGAGCAATTCCTCGGTCTTGTCCGGCAGCTTGTAGTAGCCCTTGCACACCGAGGGTGAACGCGAGAGGATCTCGCCGGTATCGCTGATGCGGCACTCGGTGCCGGGCAGGGGTTTGCCCACCGTGTCCGGACGGATGTCCCCGTCGCGGTGCATGTAAGCGATGCCGGTGATCTCGGTCTGACCGTAGATCTGCTTCAGGTTGACCCCCATGGCCTGATAGAAGGTGAACAGGTCCGGCCCCAGAGCCGCGCCCCCGGTGTATGCCCGGCGCAAACGCAAAAAACCGATCTGGTTGATCAAGGGCCGGAACACGAGCTGATCGCCGATCCAGGCCCTGAAACGCAGCCACCAAGGCATGGGGCGGCCGCTCATGCGGTAGCCCGCCGCCCGCTGGCCCACCCGACTGAAATAGTGGTAACAGGCCCGGTTGAACCAATAGGCATCGTCGATCCGCAGCCAGATCTGGCTGCGGATGGTTTCGTAGATCCGTGGCGCCCCGAAGATGAAATGCGGCCCAATCTCCTTGAGGTCCTCCATGCTGGTTTCCACCGACTCGGGGAAGTTCACCGTGATCCCGGTGGCCATGGCGATCCCGAAGGAATTCATCTGTTCACCGATCCAGGCGAAGGGCAGAAACGAGAGATACTCGTCGGTGTCGGCCAGACGGTCCACCTTGGTGATCTGCACCCCCATGTTGATGTAGTTGCGGTGGCACATCATGGCCCCCTTGGGTTGCCCGGTGGTGCCGGAGGTCAAACAGAGAAAGCAGACGTCCTCCGGTCGGCCCTGGTCGATGCTGGCCTCGATGTGCCCCCCGTCCAGTGCCAATGCTTCCAGGCCCAAATCGAGAAGCCGATGAAAATCCATGAACCAGGCGTCGTCCCGGTAGCTGCGCATGCCCCGGGGATCTTCGTAGATGACGCGAAACACCCCCGGAATCCGCCGGCGCACCTCCACCAGTTTGTCCACCTGCTCCTGGTCGTTGCAGAAGGCCACACTGACGTCCAGGCCGTTGAGAATATCGGCCATCTCGTCGGGCAGACTCGTCTGGTAAATGCCCACCCCGATGCCACCGGCGGCCATGGTCCCCACCGCCGTGAAAAGCAGTTCGGGGATGTTGTCGCCGATGAGGGCCAGCTTCATTTCCCGCTGAAAACCGATGCGGATCAGACCGGCGGCCACCGCCTGCACCTTCTGGTAATAATCGTGCCAGGTGTAGGGGTTCCAGATGCCAAACTCCTTTTCCCGCAGGGCGACCTTGTCCGGGGTCTGGGCCACGCGCCACCGCAACAACTGGGGAATGGTCAGATCGAGGAGTCGGTCGTTGTCGTCCATGGGCAGTCCCGTTTCAGTCTTCGCCGATGTAGGCCTCGATAACCTTTCGGTTGGTGGCCACCGCTTGAGGGCTGCCGGCACCGATGAGTTCGCCGAAATCGAGCACGTACACCTGATCGCTGATGTCCATCACCACCCCCAGGTCATGCTCCACCAAGGCCACCGTGATCTCCCGCTCTTTTTGAATGTCGAGGATGAAGCGCACCATGTCTTCCTTTTCCTCGATGTTCATTCCGGCCATCGGTTCGTCCAACAGCAGCAGTTGCGGCCCCAGGGTCAAGGCCCGGGCCACCTCCACCCGCTTTTGAATGCCGTAGCTGAGGCTCCCCACGGCCCGCTTGCGGTAAGCCTCCAGCTCCATGAAATCGATGACCTCCTCGACAAAAGCACGGTTTTCCGCTTCGAGCCGCGCCGCCTTGCCCCAGTACAGCAAGGCATGGAAAAAACTGTAGGCCAGGTGCCGGTGACGGGCCAGCATCAGGTTGTCCAAAACCGTCAAACCGCCGAAAAGCTCAAGGTTCTGGAAGGCACGGGCAATCCCCCGCTTGGTGACCTGATGGGGCGAGGCACGGGTGAGCCGCGCCTCGCCATAAAAGATTTCGCCGCTGGTGGGATTGTAAAAGCCCGAAATGCAGTTGAGCAGACTGGTCTTGCCTGCCCCGTTGGGACCGATGACGGAAGTGATCAGACCTGGCTGGATCTCCAGGTTGACATTTGTCAAAGCATTGAGCCCACCGAAAGCGAGGGTCACATCCGATACGGTCAAAGTGTTCATGATGACGTCGGCCGTTTCGATTACCCGGGAAAAAGGTCCAGCACCGGTTTATGAATTCAATTCATTTTTCAATTTTTATTAATGAGATGAATAACAATGATTTTCTGCCCTAGTCAAGCTTAATTTTGGACTCGCCCCGGTTCATCCCCCCTGAGTTCCGCCTTGAATGCGCGCGGCGGGTTGCGACAAGGGGCCCCACCTGAAAAAAAGCAAGGGGCTTTCTCCCTTGACGGGGTCATGCCCGGACCGTCCGGGAATGGCCTTGACAGCCCTGCCAGGGAACCTTAGGTTGGCCGCACCTTGAAGCAGCCGACAAGTTCAACCCGGGTTGTTGACCTGACCCGAAATCCACATCACCGATGAGTATGACGGCAACGAGCATCGATACGACCCGCCCTTTGCGGGCCCTGGGACTGGCCTCCGGTGGCTTGGACAGCATGCTGGCGGCACTGGTGTTGCGGGACCAGGACATCGAGGTGCACTGGGTGTGCTTCGAAACCCCGTTTTTCAACGCTCACCGCGCCCGACAGGCTGCGGCTGCGCTTCAAATACCATTCACGGCCCGCGACATCACCCCGGTTTACCTCGACATGCTGCGCAACCCGCCCTGTGGCTACGGTCGACACATGAATCCCTGCCTGGACTGCCACGCACTGATGTTTCGGCTGGCCGGCGAAATGATGGCCACCGAGGGCTTTGATTTCGTTTTCAGCGGCGAGGTCCTGGGCCAACGCCCGATGAGCCAAACCCGCAACGCCATGCGCTACGTGGAAAAGAACAGCGGCCTGCGCGGCTACATCCTCCGCCCCCTCAGCGCCCTGGGGTTGCCGGAGACAACGATTGAGCAACAGGGACTCGTGGACCGCGCCCGGTTGCTGGACATCCGCGGACGGAGCCGCAAACCCCAGATCGCCCTGGCCCGCCACTACGGCATCACCGACTACCCGGCCCCGGCCGGCGGTTGCCTGCTCACCGACAAAGGCTACGCCGACCGCCTGCGCGACTTGTTGGCCCACGAGGCCCAACCGCTCCGCCAGGACTTGGAACGACTCAAGACAGGCCGTCACTTTCGCCTGGATGCCCACACCAAGATCGTGGTGGGCCGGACACGGATCGAAAACGAACAGCTTGAAGCCACGGTGGATCCAACGCGGGATCTGGAAATTCGCGTCCAGGGCTTTCCCGGACCCCTGACGCTGGCGCCCGGCAATGCTTCAGCGGAAATGGTCGCGTTGGCCGGCGCCATCGCCGCCGGCTACAGCAAGGCACCCGGAGACCGGGAAACCATCGTCCGAATCGAGGGATCCCACGGGTCCCGGATGATCACCGTGTGGCCGCTTTCGCCGTCCGAAGTCCGCCGTTTTCTCATCTGAGCTGAAATCCCCTTCGGCAAAGATGTCCCGGCAATGATTGACGTGGCCGGTTCGCCTGACGTATCATGATTTGCATTTTCATGATTCGGGCCCCCCGGGCCGGACATGAGCATCTGATTCGCTGCCACCCATCAAAGGACGGATTCCGGTTTTCGTGCACCGTCACATTCCATATAGCCTCTTTACCGTCCTGGTCGCCGTCGCCGGCCTGCTGGTGACCAACACCTACCACCTGCAAGTGTTGATCTTCATCGGCATCAACACCCTGCTGGCCCTGGGCCTCAACCTGCTCATGGGCTACGCCGGCCAGATCTCCCTGGGCCATGCCGCATTTTACGGCCTGGGCGCCTACACCTCGGGGGTGTTGACCGCCCACTGGCAACTGTCTCCCTGGCTGGCCCTGCCGGCGGCCCTGGCCCTGGCCGCCGCGGTGGCGTACGTGGTGGGGTTGCCGACCCTGCGGCTGTCCGGCTACTATCTCGGCATGGGAACCCTGGGCTTCGGCATGATCGTCTTCATCCTTTTTCGCGAATGGGCCTCCCTCACCGGCGGCGCCTCGGGGCTGGTGGGCATTCCGCCCCTTTCCCTCGGCCCGCTGCCACTGTATGAACCCCGGGCCTATTTTTATCTTGTCTGGGCCATCGTCCTGGCCGCCATGGTCCTGAGCCGGCGGCTCATCGACTCCCGGGTGGGCCGGGCCCTCCGGGCGATCCATGACAGCGAAAACGCCGCCCGGGCCGTGGGGGTCAACACCCATGGCTACAAGTTGCAAATCTTCGTCTACAGCGCGGTGCTGGCCGCCTTGGCCGGTTTTCTCTACGCCCATTTCATCTCTTTCATCAGCCCGGAATCCTTCGGATTCATGATGTCGGTGAAACTGGTGACGATGGTGGTCATCGGGGGCATGGCCAGCATCTGGGGCGCCGTCTTCGGCGCGGCCCTGCTCACCCTGCTGCCCGAGTGGCTCCACGCCTTCGCCGATTTCGAAATGATCGTTTACGGGTTGATTCTCATCACCGTCATGATCTTCATGCCCCAAGGGCTCACCCGGGGATTGATCGATGCCTATGCACGCTTCAAGCGACAATCAGCCCAACCCGCCCCCCCTGTTGCACCTTGAGCAGGTTTCCAAGGCCTTCGGCGGGGTGAGGGCCCTCACGGAGATTTCCTTCGAGGTGGGTTTCGGCCGGATTCAGGGGCTCATCGGCCCCAACGGCGCCGGCAAGACCACTCTTTTCAACCTTGTTTCCGGCGCGCTGAAGCCCGACGCCGGGGACATCCATTTTGATGGGAAACCGATCCAGGGCCGCCCCGGCCACGAACTGGTGGCCCTCGGAATCGCCCGCACCTTTCAAAACGTGGAGCTGTTCGGGTCCATGAGCGTCCTGGAAAACGTGCTGGTGGGCCGCCACGTGCGCACCCGTTGCGGCTTCTGGGGAGCGTTGATCCGACATGCCGGCGTGAAACGGGAAGAACGTGAGGCAAGGGAAAAAGCCCTTGAGTTGCTCGCCTTCGTGGGGCTCGCCGACCAGGCCGACAGCCCCAGCCAGGATCTTCCTTTCGGTTGGCAGCGGTTGCTGGAAATCGCCCGGGCTCTGGCCGCCGAACCGCGAGTGCTGCTGCTGGACGAACCGGCCGCCGGGCTCAACCGGGTGGAATCGGACCACCTCGGGGATCTGATCGACCGGATCCGTGACCAGGGCATCACCATCTTGATGGTGGAGCATGACATGGGGTTGACCATGCGGGTATGCGACCGGATCGTGGTACTGGACCACGGCCGGCTCCTGGCCCAAGGCACACCCCGGGAAATTCAGCGTCACCCCGACGTATTGGCCGCCTACCTGGGCAAATCACCGACCTCCACCTGACAAGCCCGCCGCTTCCCTTTGCCCCAAGTCACAAGTGCACTAAAGTTTTGTCTCTATCGAACCGATAATCATTGGCAGGTTAAAGAGGGAAGGATGCACCCTTCTTATCTTGGTTTACCTCTTGTCTCAGGCCGCACGACGACGATAAAACCTGCTTCATCACGCCATCGGCACCGGTTGCAAATTTCCGCCGATGCGCTATGGTGCCTCAGCCCTGCGGGGATTGATGCAAACGAAAGGTGACTGAAGCAGCCATGCG
>JAQVTF010000180.1 GCA_028700185.1 Desulfobacteraceae bacterium
CCTGGCTCAAAACGGCGCCGCTTATCGCCTCCAGCCCGGCGAGTCACTATCGCTCACCGAAGGCGGGGTGGCGTCCGTGGCAACGGCGGCGCCCATTGCCTGGACCGACTGGAATCAGGCGCGGGACCGGATCTGGGCGGCGCGCCGGGGCAGTGCCGAATCTTCCAGATACCTGCCCACCGCCTTGAGCCCCTATGCCCACGAACTGGACGCCTACGGCCAATGGCGCCGGGTTTACTACAGCGGCGGCCACCACTGGCTCTGGCATCCCACCCGGGTGGCGGCGGGCTGGGCTCCGTACACCCATGGTCGCTGGGTGAGCTGGTACGCCGATCCGTGCTGGATTCCGGCGGAACCTTTCGGTTACGTTACCCACCACTACGGCAGTTGGGAGTACCTCGGCGGGCTCTGGTTCTGGGTGCCGCCGAACCTGGGGATCGGCATCAGCCTCCGCTACGGCTGGTATCCCGGCCGGGTGGGGTGGGTGAGCTCCGGCGGCGTCATCGGCTGGTATCCGCTGCTCTGGAATGAGCCCTGGTACGCCCGGCGCCACTGGGGGATGCACAGCTATCCCTATGACCGCTACCGGCCGGGCCGCCATCACCATGTGACCCGGGCGGTGGTGGTGGAACATGATCATTTCTACCGCAGTCGCAGTTATGCCCCGCACCGGCATCGGCCCGTGGCGGATCACCGGCTCCTGCCCCGGGGCGGCCCCCACGAGCTGTCCGCCCTGGGCCAGGATCGCCGCCGTTTTTACGCCAAAGGGCGCCCCGCCTCGGGGGCGCCTCATCCGAGGCTCACCGAGGTGGCGCGGCAACGCGTGGAGACCCGGCGCCCCCATTCGGAGCGGTCCCGGCCGACGGTGGTCGAAAAGCACGGCCCGCCGTCTCCCGGAAGCCCCATCGTCGGGCCCCATTCCGGCCCCCGTGCCGGAATCGACGGCAGGTCGGGGAATCGCTCCGCCCGGATCGCGCCGTCCCCTCGTCCGGACCGTCCGGGTCAACGACCTGGCCCGTCCGGCCATCCGGATCGCCTGGATCCCCGCAACAGGCCGGAGATCCGACGTGACGGCGAAACGCCGCCCAAATCTTTTCGGCACGTGAAACCGGCGCCGGCGCCACGGGACCGGTCCGAGGGAAAATCATCCAATTTGCGGCGTATGGGACCGAAAACAATCGAAAAACCGTTTCGAAAAGATCCGGTGAAGCCTGGGCCGGCGCGAAAGCCTCCCATGATGTCGCCCCAGGGGCGGCCGAGCGGGCCTTCGGCTTCTCTGAAACCGAAGGCGCCGGCAAACCGGGCAACAGCGCCCCGGCACCGGATCCGGCAACCCCAGGCGCCATCGGCGCGGCGACAGGGGGCACCGTCGGCGATACCGCCGCGCATATCCCCGGCGCCGGGTCAGCCCGGGATGCAGAAAGCCGCCGTGTCCGCCATACCGGGCCGGCGGCAAGAGACATCCCTGTCGCATCAACCTGGTCCGTCAAGGGTAGCGCGTCCGGAGCGCCCGCGAAGTCTCCAGGCGCCCCGGCGCCCAGACCGGTCGGCTCCTAAGGTGTCCGCTACAGCGCGCCAGCGGCCGGCGACGTCATCGCGCCCCCATCGCGGCGTTTCCTCTCCGCCCCAACCCGGGGCGCCGCCCGGAATGTCGCGGCCGGCGTCCCGGCATCCCGGTGGCCAGGCGCGGCATCACAACCGCCAAAGTCCCAGATGAAGGAGGGTGTCATGTACCGATTTCTGTTGATTCCGATAGCTGGCCTGCTGCTCTTTTTGACCTCTTGCGTGGCCACCGTGGGGCCCCACGGAACCCATGTCGCCGTCGCCCCGCCGCTGCCGGCGGTGGTTGAACTGGTGAGTCCCTATTACGTTCATTCAAGCTATCATTACTACTACCGGGGCAAAACCTGGTACTACGCACGATCAAGAGGAGAGCGCTGGATCGCCTTGCCCAAAGATCGCTATCCGAAGGTGGTTCGATTCAAAAACGAAGACCGGAAGCGGTACCAGCGCCACGAGCAGCATCGAGATGATGACCATTATCGCCGGGATGACCGGTACCGCCATGACGACCGATATCGTCGCGATGATCGATACCGCCGCGGTGGTGATCGGGATCGGTGGGATGATTAAAAAAGGAGAAAACGGTTATCGGACGATGAGCACCGGACAGGGACAGCGCCGTGAGATTCGGCTGCTCACGCTTCCCAGGAAGAACCCGACGCCGGGGCTCAGCCCCCGACTGCCGATGACCACCAGGTCGAAATGCTCCGCGGCGACCTTTTGGCAAATCACTTCGGCTGGCACTCCAGTGGCGGTCTCGGTTCGGATGTCAAGCCCGCCGGTCTGGAATTGACGCCTGTAGTTCTCCACGATATCCTGCCCTTGGTGAGAGAGTTTTTCCATCAGCAGATCGCTGTACAGGAAGCTTTCCGGCACCTGGTAGGAGATGGGTTGAATCACGTTGAAGATCAATACCTGGGCGCCGAACTTTTCCGCCAGGGTGACCCCCTGTTGCACGGCCCTGTCCGATGGTTCCGATCCGTCCACGGGAATGAGGATTTTTTGGTACATGACATCACCTCCCTGATGGATGGGGAAACAAACCGGTTTCCTGTCCCTTTATGGATGAACCCCATTTGAACGCTACCGCCAGTGTGGCGTTGCTGTCAACCACCATGACGTACAATTTCGATCCGGACAAATGGTACGACAACGAGCTGGATGTGCTGCGGGCCAGACGCCGCGCCGGACAGATTACCCGAGAGCAGTTTCAGGGCGCCGCCGCCCGGCTCGACCAGCGGTACCAGGAGATGTGGGACCGGCTGGACGGAAGTTATCAGCTTCCGGTGGCCGAGGCGGGCGATCCCCCGTGATCCTCACCCCAATTTCCCGCCGTGTCGGTTCATTCGCTTTTCCCGAGACGTCGCTTTAATCAAAAAGCAAATTGATATAAAAGGGTTGGAAAATCCCTGCATTCCAGGGGAGGAAGGAGTGGCCATTGATGCCCATTTTATGGGAATGGGTCGCCGTCACGGGCGGCGCCCTGGCCATCGGGGCCCTGGCGGCAATGTTGGTGTTGCACCGACGCATCGCCGGCGCTCACGCCGCCGGCCGGGCGGCCCTGACACCGGAGATCGAGCGGCTCACCCAGGCACTGGCTCAGTCGACGGCGGACCTCAACGAGGCCCAGTCCGCCCGCCACCTGCTGGAGACGCGGCTGGCGGCCAGCGAACAGGCGGCGGCCCAAATTCCGGAGCTGAAGGCGGCGGCGGCCCAGCGGGAGGCGCGCCAGGCGGAAACCATCGCCGCCTTGCAGGAGCGGCTGGCCCAGAAGGAAGGACTGATTGGCCAACTGCGCACCGGGCTGGAAGAGGCGCGGCGACAGGCCGAAGAGAAAATCGGCCTGTTGCAGGATGCCCGCCGGGAACTCACCGACCAGTTTCGCCTGCTGGCCCAGGAGGTGCTGGAGGAAAAGGGCAGGGTGTTCGGTGAGCGGAGCCAGGCCGATCTCAAGGGGCTGCTGGATCCGTTTCGCGACCAGCTCAACGAGTTCAAGCGCAAGGTGGACGATGTCTACGTCCACGAAGCCGCCCAGCGGGCCGCCCTGAAAAAAGAGGTGGAGACCCTGCGCGATCTCAACCGCCAGATGGGGCAGGAGGCCGTCAATCTCACCCGGGCCCTCAAGGGAGACAAGAAGGCCCAGGGGCTCTGGGGGGAGCTGGTGCTGGAACGGGTGCTGGAAAAATCGGGGCTCCGAAACGGGATCGAGTACGAGACCCAGGGGGCCTTTCGGGATGCCGACGGCCGTCTGCTGCGGCCGGACGTGGTGGTCCATCTGCCCGGGGAGCGGTGCGTGGTGGTGGACGCCAAGGTGTCCCTGGCCGCCTATGCCCGTTACGTGGACGCCGAAACCGAACCGGCCCGTCGCGGTGCCCTGGCCGAACACGTCCAGGCGGTGCGCCACCACATCGAGGACCTCGGGGCCAAGGACTACACGGCGCTCAAGGGACTGCGCAGCCTGGATTACATCCTGATGTTCATGCCCATGGACGCGGCCTTCACCGCCGCTTTCCGTGCGGACGAGGATCTCTACACCCGGGCTTTGGAGCGGCATGTCGTGGTGGTGACCCCCTCGACCCTGCTGGCCACCCTCAAGACCATCGACAACATCTGGCGCTATGAGCGGCAGAACCGCAGCGCCCAGGAGATTTTCGTCCGGGCCGGGGCCATCTACGAAAAGCTGCGCCTCTTTCTGGAAAGCATGGAACGGCTCGGCACCCAACTCGCCACCGCCCGGGGCACCTACGACGATGCCATGAACCGGCTGACCCGGGGCAAGGGCAACGTGGTGAGCCAGCTGGGTCGGTTCGCCGACCTGGGGGTGGCGACGAAGAAAACCCTGCCGGCATCGGTGCTGGAGGCGGCGGAACTGGACGAGACGGCGATACCTAGGGCGGCCGGCAGCGGCGTCCCGACCTCATGATGCTTTCCGGCCGGATTTCCCCCGGCCGCTTTATCCCACAAGGAGCGATCCCCTGAACCCCGTCTCTTTCCAACCACCCACCGGATCGGTGTTTTCCATCAACAACGTTCGCCGTTTCATCGCCTTCCGGGTCTTCTTCAACTGTCGTTTCTACTATCCGATTTTCACCATCCTCTTTCTGGATTTCGGTCTCAGCGTGGCCCAGTTCGCCGTGCTCAACGCGGTGTGGGCCGCCACCATCGTGATGGCCGAGGTGCCCTCGGGGGCGCTGGCGGACGTGGTGGGCCGGCGCCGCCTGCTGCGCTTCGCGGCCCTGTCCATGCTGGTGGAGATGGCGATCCTCTGCTGGGCCCCTCGGGGTCACACCACGCTGCTGTTCGGCTTTTTCCTCGTCAACCGGGTGCTCAGCGGCTTGGCCGAGGCGGCGGCCAGCGGGGCCGACGAGGCCATCGCCTACGATGCCCTCCAGGCCGCCGGCCTGGAAGGCCAGTGGGGCCGGGTGCTGGACGTGCAGATGCGCTTGCAGTCGATGATGTTCATCTTCACCATGACCATCGGCGCGGCGGTGTACGACCCGGAGCTGATGACTTTCGTGGCCGGCGTTTTCGGAGGGCAACACGTCTTTTCCCAGGCGGAGACCCTGCGCTTTCCCCTGTACCTGACCCTCGGTCTGGCGCTGTTGACGGTGGCCGCCGTCTGGCCCATGGACGAAGTCTGCCCCCAAGCGGCAGGCGGCGGCCCCTGCCGGCAGGCGGCGGGAGGTTCGGCCGTAACGGCTTTCCGGCTCACCTTCGATACGGGACGCTGGATCCTCAAGGCGCCCTTCGTGCTGGCGGTGATCTGCTTCGGTATGCTCTTTGACAGCATCCTGCGCATGGTAGTCACCCTGGCCAGCCAGTACTACCGGATGGTGGCACTGCCGGAATCCGTCTTCGGCGTCCTCGGGTCGGCCATGGCCATGGTCGGG
>JAQVTF010000181.1 GCA_028700185.1 Desulfobacteraceae bacterium
GCGGCAACTTCATGATGTCACCGCACACGATGAAATACATGCGCTCCGAATACTTCCAGACCAACGGGGTCTCGGACCAGAAGAGCCGCGAAAAATGGGAAAAGGACGGCGCCCTGGACGCCCGGGAGCGGGCGCGGCGACTGGCGCGCAAGATCCTGGCCCAGCCGCCGGCCGAGTACATTCCCGAGGCGGTGGATCAGCAGATCCGGGAGCAGTTCGAGATTCTGCTTTAAAGGAAAACAAAAAGCCAAATTCCAAGGAATATTCAAGTTTCAATCATCAAAGGATTCCGGATGTTCCTTTTGGTTTGAAACCTGAAACTTTGAACCTTGAACGCGCCGAAGGCGCCTGGAACCTTGAACTTTGAACTTTGAACCTGAAATTTGCAACCTGCTTCAAGGAGGCTTTCGCCATGACCGCGTATCAACCCATCATCGACGCCCTGCTCGCCTGCGATCAAGATCAGGTCACCACCCTTGTCCGGGCGGCCCTGGATGATGGCGCCGATGCCAACCAGATTCTCAACCAGGGACTCATCGCCGGCATGGACATCGTCGGCGAGCGCATGGAAAGCGGCGACATGTTCATCCCCGAAGTCCTCATGGCGGCCCAGGCCATGAGCGCCGCCGTCGAGATTCTAAAGCCCCTGCTCACCGAAGACGGCGCCAATGCCAAGGGGCGGGTGGTCATCGGTACCGTCAAGGGTGACCTGCACGACATCGGCAAGAACCTGGTGGCCATGATGATGGAAAGCGCCGGCCTGGAGGTCTCGGACCTGGGGGTGGATGTGGCCCCGGAAAAGTTCCTGGCGGCCATCGAGGAGAAGAACGCCAACATCCTGTGCATGTCGGCCCTGCTCACCACCACCATGCCCATAATGCGCCAGACGATTCAAGCGGTGACCGACAAGGGGCTGCGCGATCGGGTCAAGATCATGGTGGGCGGCGCCCCGGTGAGCCAGGCCTACGCCCGGGAAATCGAGGCCGACGCCTGGGCCCCGGACGCCGGCGCCGCCGCCAAGGCCGCCAAGGCACTGCTTTCTTCGGCTTGAAGAAACCGCCACCTCAGAGGGGAGACCCGCCATGACAACCTGGCAATTTTTCTTGGACAACTGGCACCATACCCTCCAATTGGCCGGCCAGCACGCCTGGGTCGTGGCCGTAGCGGTGCTCATCGCCATCTTTACCGGGGTTCCCATCGGCATCTGGATCACATTCAACCGCAAGGCGGCCGAGATCGTGCTCTACATTGCCGGGATCATCATGACCATCCCCTCCATCGCCCTGTTCGGCATCATGATCCCCCTGCTGTCGGTATTCGGTCACGGCATCGGCACGGTGCCGGCCATCGTGGCCCTGGTGCTCTACTCCCAGCTGCCCATCATCCGTAACACCTATGCCGCCATAAAGAACGTGGACCCCAACATCATCGACGCCGGTATCGGTATGGGCATGACCCGCATGCAGGTGCTGGGCAAGGTCCAACTGCCCATGGCCCTGGCGGTGATCTTCGCCGGGGTGCGCGTGGCGGTGGTCATGTCCATCGGCATCGGCGCCATCGCGGCTTATATCGGCGCGGGAGGACTGGGGCATTTCATCTTCATGGGCATCAACCGGTCCTATGACGCCATGATCAACTGCGGCTCGGTGGCCGTGGCGCTGATGGCCGTGGCGGCCGACTACCTGTTCGGTTTTATCGAAAACCGCCTCGTCAGCAAAGGATTGCGCTCATGATAAGGCTGGAGAAAGTCACCAAAATCTACCCGGGCACCAACGTGCCGGCCGTCAACGACGTCGACCTGGAAGTGCCGGCCGGGGAAATTTGCGTGCTCATCGGTTCCTCGGGATGCGGCAAGACGACCCTGATGCGCATGATCAACCGGCTGATCCCCATCACCTCCGGATCCATCTACATCGATGGCAAAAACATCCTGGATATCGACCCCATCGAGCTGCGGCGCCATATCGGTTACGCGATCCAGCAGATCGGGCTATTTCCACACATGACGGTCTACGACAACATCGCCACCGTGCCGCGGCTGCTCAAGTGGGAAAAGAAACGCATCGACGAGCGGGTGGACGAATTGCTCACCATGGTGCAACTGGACCCGACCCAATTCCGTCACCGCTATCCCCGGGAACTCTCCGGCGGCCAGGCCCAACGCATCGGGGTAGCCCGCGCCATGGCCACCGATCCTCCCGTAATGCTCATGGATGAACCTTTCGGGGCCATCGACCCCATCAACCGCGAAGTGCTCCAGGACGAGTTCCTCAAGATCCAGTCCCAGATCAAGAAAACCATCGTCTTTGTCACCCACGACATCCACGAAGCCATCAAGATGGGCGACAAAATCGCCCTGCTGGATGCCGGCCGGCTCGTCCAGTACGGCACCCCGGAAGAGCTGCTCACCTCGCCGAAAAACCAGTTCGTCAAGGATTTCGTGGGCGCCGATCGGGCACTGAAACGCCTCGACCTACTCAAGGTCAAGGATGCCATGCTGGAAAACCCCGTCCATTGCCATGACACCGACGACGTGGAATCCGTCGCCCGGGCCATGCAGGAAAAGGAGCTCAACTTCCTGCTGGTCAACGACCCTCAGGACCGGCTCAAGGGCTACGTCACGTTGCGTGACCTCTACGATCGAAGCGGCAAGGTGGGCGACTTCACCAAGCCGATGACGCTCACCGTCGGTCCCCAACAGAACCTGAAGGATGCCTTGAGCAAGATGCTCACCTTCGACATCGGCATCGTGGTGGCGGTGGACGACGGGGGTAAGCTCGTGGGGGTACTCAACACCATGACCCTGGCTCGGGTGGTGGGAGAGACCTACGACGAGCATGGCGGCCGCTGGGGCAAGATCACCACCGGGGGGAAAATCATATGAAAGGCAGCCTCGGCAAGGTTTCGGGTGGAACGGGACGAGCCTGGACCATGGCGGCCCTGGTGCTGGCCTTTGCCGGCGGGGCCTGGTTCGAAAGCCTGGGGTTCTTCGAGTTTGCCCGCGACAACACCGACGAGATCTGGATCCTCTTCGTGGAACACATCCAACTGGTGGTGATTTCCAGCGCCATCTCCATCAGCATCGGGATCCCCACCGGAATCCTGCTCACCAGGGGCTTCATGCGCCGTTACCGTAACTGGAGCCTCAACCTGCTGGGCATCTGCCAAACGGTGCCCTCGCTGGCGGTGATCGCCATCGCCATGACCTATCTGGGCATCGGCAAGAAGACAGCCATCTTCGCCCTGGTGATTTACGGCCTGCTGCCCATCATCCGCAACACGGTGGCGGGCTTGGCGGCCATCGACCCGGTGGTCCTGGATGCCGGGCGCGGCATGGGGATGAACCCGCGCCAGCTCCTCTTCAGGGTGGAACTGCCCAACGCGCTTTACATCATGCTGGCCGGGATCCGCACCTCGACGGTGATCAATGTCGGCACCGCGGCCATGAGCTTTCTTGTGGGCGGCGGCGGCCTGGGGGACCTGATCTTTTCCGGGATCGCCATGGTGGACCCGGGCTACATGCTCGCCGGGGCAGTGCCCACCGCGGCCCTGGCCATCTTTCTCAACTGGTTTCTCGGCAAGGTGGAAGGCTGGGTCATCAGTCCCGGCCTGGTCTATGAACAAAGCGGCGCCCCGGACATCTAGCCCGGTGCCACATGTTTTTTCTTTGGATCCTTTTCGCAACGCGTCACTTGAACAACCCAAACGGTTGAAAGGAGAACGAACCATGAAAAAATGGATCACCCTTTTGACGGCCATGATCCTGGCCGTGGCCTTGGTGGCCAGCCCGGCCGCCGCCGCCGACAAGAAGATGGTGGTGGGGTCCAAGAACTTCACCGAGCAGCGCATCCTGGGCGAAATCATGATTCAGTTGCTGCAAAAGCACGGCTTTGAAACCGTGGACAAGACCGGCCTGGGCGGCACCCTGGTGGCCCGCACGGCTCTGGAAAACGGTCAGATCGACGTCTACATGGAGTACACCGGCACAGCCCTGGTGACCATGCTCAAGGAAAAAGAGGTCATCACCGATCCCCAGGCCTGCTACGATTTCGTCAAGAAGGCCGACCTGGAGCGCAACGGCCTGGTCTGGCTGCCCATGATGCCGTTCAACAACACCTACTGCCTGATGATGCGCGAGGACGATGCCGCCGCGAAGGGAATCAAGACCCTCTCGGACCTGTCGGCCTACGTCAAGGAGCACCCGGACGCCATCCGCTTCGGCACAAACGAGGAGTTCTATGCCCGACCGGACGGTTACAAGCCACTGCAAAAGAAGTACGACTTCAAGTTTCCCCGTGACAAGATCATCAAGATGACCCCGGGGCTGCTCTACAAGGCCTTGAACGAGGGCGACATCGACGTTGCCATGGGATTTGCCACCGACGGGCGTATCAAGGGCTTCAACCTGGTGGTGCTGGAAGACGACCAAAATTTTTTCCCGGTCTACAATCCGGCCCCGGTGGTCAAAAAGGAAACCGCGGAAAAGTATCCGGAATTGGCGTCGATCTTTGCCCCCCTGGCGGAAAAATTGGACACCGAGACCATGACGGCGTTCAACTACGCTGTAGACGGCGAGCACAAGGCCGTCAAGGATATGGTGGCCCAATGGCTCAAGGAGGCGGGGTTGATCTGAATTTGACAGACAAACCTGAAAATCTGTGCGGGGGAGCCGCCCAATGGCGGCGCCCCCGTTCTTCCTGAAAGAGGCGCCATGATGGGGGATCGCAAAAGCCCGGTGGCGATACCCTGGCCGACGATTTCCCACAGCCCCCTGAACGGTTTGCCCGAGCCGACATGGCCTCGCAAGAAAAGTCGAAATGGACGCAAACGACACCGTACTCCGCTTCATCCAGGAAAGCACTTGGCAGGACTTCCCCGGCGATGTCCGCCACCAGGCCAAGCGCTGCCTGCTCGACGCACTGGGTGCCCTGCTGGCCGGCACTGCAACGCCGGCCGGTCGTCTCATGGCCCAAATCGCCCGGTCCCAGCATAAGGGCAACGAAGCCACGATTCTGGTGCACGGCAGCCGCGTCTCGGCCTCCGGGGCCGCGCTGGCCAACGGTTTTGCGGCAAACGCACTGGACATTGATGACGGACACCGGATGGTCAAGGGACATCCCGGTGCCTGCGTCCTGCCGGCGTTGCTGGCGGCTGCGGAAATCGTACCGGTTTGTCGCGGCGTGGATTTTCTCGCCGCCTTGGTCGTCGGTTATGAGGTCGGCATCCGCGCCGGACGCATCCGTCATGCCACTTACGAGTGCTATCATTCATCGGGAAGTTGGGGGGCAATCGCCGGCGCCGCCGCTGCCGGTAAACTCCTGGGATTGGAAACCTCTTGCCTTCGTAACGCCATGGGCAGCGCCGAATATCATGCCCCCATCGCCCCCATGATGAAGGGGATCGCCAC
>JAQVTF010000182.1 GCA_028700185.1 Desulfobacteraceae bacterium
CTCCGATCTAAAGCTCGGGGTAACGAGCTGCTGAAGAAAACCGGATAGCGCCCGGCACGATCCGCGGTTCGCCCCCATTGCTGTCATTCCGGGCTTGACCGTCGCCTGCCCCGGACCTGATCCGGGGAAATCCATGTTCATCGGAACGAGACGGCGGAAGACCATCCGGAAAATTCCAAAACCGTCGTCACCTGCTTGGCCAAATCGGACACGGCGTTGGCCGGCGGCAATGCTGAAAACGAAAGGGCCGCCGTGGACAGAAGCGGAGGCCCTGGTTATATTAAATCCGCTGAAATTGACGCTTGGGATTGTTTCGATTTTTACCATGATCGGTACCGGAACGACAAGCCTCCTTGAATTTGGATGGGTGTGATGCGTGAACCGAGTGAAAAACCGCTCTCCTGGCGTGAGCGCCGCCAGCGCGCCCGGGTGACCGTCTGTCACTGCTGCGGCGCCAAGGTGCCGTTTTGCTGGCAGTGCCGTTGCGGCTTTGCCATTTGCCAGGATTGCATGCTGGAGAATTTCTGGGGCATGTCCTGCAACGGGATCACCTGGCAGTGCCCGGACTGCGGGGCCCAGAACGGATTCGGCAACCAGTGATGATGCGTTTTTGGGCCGTTTACGGGTCCAGGTAGTCCTCCCGCACGGGAGAGAACACTTCAACCGCCACCGTGTCCGCCAGGGCTTGGCCTCCGTGGGGAGCCTCCGACGGCACCGTCCAGGCGTCCCCGGGTTCGGCCGCGAAGGTTTCGTCCCCCACCGTGAGGCGGAGCCGTCCGCTGACCAGGTAGCCGGTCTGCTCGTGGCGCGACAGCGACGAGGGATCTCTTCCCCTCAGCCGAAAACCCCGAGTTTTTGCAAACCGGCATAGCCGAAGATCCCGGCAAAAAAGATCAGAAACAGGGCGCAGGCGGCGATGAGCCCCCGGTAGGCCCGGTCGCTCATGAACCGCTTGCCTTTCCACATTGCTGTGGAAACGGCGGTATACCAGGCAAAATCCGCCAGGATGTGACCGATGAAAAAGGCCGCCACCCCCATCAACCCCAGGGCCAGGCTCTGGGTGATGTACCCCAGTCCGATGGACACCCACCAGATGGTCCAGTAGGGATTGGCCAGGCTCAGCAGGATGCCGGCCACCACCAGATTGCGCCCGGCTTCCCGCCGCGGCTGCACCGCCAGGGTCAGCCGCGGCAGGCTGCGCAGCATGCCGTAGGCCATCCAGAGCAAGACCGTGCTGCCCAGCAGGGCCGTTGAGATAAAAACCGGCGTCTTTTTCAGCAGCGGTCCCACCCCCAACACCAGCGCCACCACCAGACCCAGCTCCAGGATGCCGTGGCCGACGATGAGCAGGGGCCCGGCGGCCGGTCCCCGGCGCGAGCTTTCGCTCACCGTCACGGTGAACAGCGGGCCGGGCATCATGGCGCCGGAGAGGGCCACGGCAAAGGAGGTGGCGAAAATGGCCAGCAGGGCGGTCATGGACGGTTTGCCCTTTTCATGCGGTTGCGGATCATTCTTCGCAATTTTCACGGGGCCGTGGCCGGATGTCGGCCATCGGGCTCATCGCGTCAGCTTCGGATTGTTCTTGTGACGCTCGCTGTCCCGGCGCGTTTTCTTTTCCAGGTTGCGGCGCAGGGCAGCGCTCAGGTCCACCCCGGTCTGGTTGGCGATGCACACCAGCACAAAGAGCACGTCGGCCAGCTCGTCGGCCAGACTGTCGGCCTTTTCCGTGTTCTTGAAGCTCTGATCGCCGTAACGGCGCGCCATGATGCGGGCCAGCTCGCCCACTTCCTCCATGAGCACCGCCGTGTTGGTCAGTTCGCTGAAATAGCGCACCCCGTAGGTGTTCACCCAGGCATCGATGCGGGCCTGCAACGGGCCGAGATTGGGATCGATGAGAGCGGGCGCGGTCGGTTCCGTTTCAGCACTTGGGCCCTCCAGGCGCGCCTCGATGTCGGTCATGGCCTGGACGAAGGCATGGCGCTGGTCCCGGGCGAAGGGATTGAAGCGGTGCATGTCTTCGAAGAGCTGCCAGGTGTCGTTTTCCACCACCCCGAGGATATGTAGCAGGCGCCGGTAACCCTCGGTATCGATGGCCATGGGCTTGGCGCCGAAGACGGCCAGGCTGCGGCCGATGAAATGGGTCAGGGCCAGGCTCACGGCGATCTGCTCATCGTGGACCTCGGCGGTGGTCTCGATGATCTCCAGCCCTTGGCGCGTCAGCCACTCGCGGATCGATTCATAGCGCGGCCCATCGATGCGCTCCCGGCAGACCACGATCTTGCGGCCAGCCAGGGTGTCGGCGGCCGAATCGGGGCCGAACATGGGATGGGTGGCCAGAATGGGGGTTGCCGGCGGCAGGATCTCCCGCATCCAGCGCACCGGCAGCACCTTCACCGAGCAGACATCCGCCACCAGGGTATCGGGGCCGAGAAGGGGGGCGATGCGCCGGAGGTGGTCGCGGAGTGTCGAAATCGGCACGCAGAGCACCACGATCTCCTGGCGGCAGATTTCCTCGAGGGAGGCCGGGGCCGCGCCCACGGCGCGGATGGCCTGATCCTTGGTGCCGCTGTCCAGCACGAGCACGGCCAGGTCCCGGGCGAGGTAACGAGCCGTCAAGGCGCCGAAACGGCCGAATCCGATGATGCCGATCATAAGCTTTTCCTCAAGCGTTGAAATGCGTCGGCGAGTTTTTCCCGGCCCACGGCGTAACAGATGCGCAGGTGACCCGGAGCGCCGAAGGCCTCCCCCGGCACCGTGGCCACGCCGGTTTGCCGGAGCAGGTCCAGGGCGAAATCCCCGCTGCCCTGGCCCGGCGCCAGGCGACGGCGCACATCCGGAAACAGGTAGAAGGCCCCCCGGGGTTCGGTGCATTCAAAAAGGGACCGGGTTTGCGCCAGGGCGAAACGCCTCAGGTCGTCCAGCTCCGCCAGCCATGACTTCATCCAGGGCAGTTCTTCCGAGGCGGCCAGGGCGCCGTGCTGGACGAAGGTGCAGACGTTGCCGCACAGATGGCTTTGCAGGCCTTCCAGGGCGCGGGGCAGGTCGCCCGAAGCGGCGAGGTAGCCGACCCGGAAACCGGTCATGGCGGCCGTCTTGGAAAAACTGCGCACCACGATGAGCCGGTCCCGCAACTCGCTCAGGGACCAGGCGCTGAATGGCTTTCGGGGAGAATAGACGAAATCGCGGTAAGCCTCGTCGGCGATGATCCACAAGTCGTTGGCCTGGGCCAGCGCGGCCAGGGCCTGGAAGGTTTGCCGAGGATAAACGGCGCCGGTGGGATTGTTGGGGCTGTTGACGATGATGGCGCGGGTGCGCGGACCGATGACCCGTTCGATGGCCGCCAGGTCCAACTGGTGGTCGCTCCGGCAGGGGACGGATACCGGTTCGGCGCCGGCCAGGCGGATCTGGGCGGCGAAGCTCACCCAGCAGGGCACCGGCAGGATCACCTCGTCGCCTGCGTCGCAGATCGCCTGGAAAATGGAAAACAACGCCTGCTTGGCCCCGTTGGTGACCACGATGTTTTCGGCGCCGAGCCCCTCGAAAGCCGCGGCCAGTTTTGCCCGCAGGGCCGCCACGCCCCCGGTGGCGTCGTAGCGGGTGAAACCGCCCTGAAGGGCCTGGACCGTGGCGGTCAGCACCGGCGCCGGCGTGGCGAACGCCGGCTCGCCGATGGCCAGGTTGATCACGTCTTGCCCCTTTTCACGCAAATCGCGCATCAGGGGAATGAGGGCCGCCGTGGGAGAGGCGTCGAGGCCGGTGACGCGTTGGGCCAATCTCATCGGCGCCTCCCGTGCTGACGCAGGAGCAGATCGCCGATCACCAGTGCCGCCATGGCTTCCACGATGGGCACGGCCCGGGGAACGACACAGGGGTCATGACGTCCCCGGGCCTCCAGCGTGACCGGGCGACCCCGGTAATCCACCGTTTGCTGCGGCAGGCCGATGGTGGCCGGGGGCTTGAAGGCCACCCGGAACACGACGGGGGCCCCGTTGCTGATGCCGCCCTGGATGCCGCCGCTGTGGTTGGTCGTCGTTTCCAGAACCCCGTTTCGGAAGATGAAAGGATCGTTGTGCGCGCTGCCCCGCATGCGGGCCGCGTTGAAGCCGGCGCCCACCTCGAATCCCTTGGTGGCGGGAATCGAGAGCATGGCGTGGGCCAGCAGGGCCTCGAACTTGTCGAAGATCGGCTCCCCGAGGCCGGCCGGCACGTTGCGGCACACGCAGGCCACGATGCCCCCGACGGAATCCCTGGCCGTGCGCACGGCGGTGATCAGATCGCTCATGGCGCCGGCGGTGGCGTCATCCGGGCAACGCACCGGGTGGGCATCCACCCGTCGGCGCGAAAGGGTGCCGATCTCCGGAACCGGCGCCGTGATGTCGCCCACGGCGTCCACCCAGGCCACGATCTCGATGCCGAAGGTTTCCAGCAGCCATTTGTCGGCCACGGCCCCGGCGGCCACCCGGCCGATGGTTTCCCGGGCACTGGCCCGGCCGCCGCCGCTGCGGGCCGCGATGCCGTACTTGACCCGGTAGGTGTAGTCGGCGTGGGAAGGACGGGGAACGGTGTCCATCTCGCCGTAGTCGGCGGGCCGCTGGTCGCGGTTTTCCACCCGCATGGCGATGGGCGTGCCCAGGGTCCGGCCGTTTTCCACGCCGGAGAGGAGCCTCACCTGGTCGGTTTCGCCGCGTTCGGTGGTCAGGACGCTCTGGCCGGGCCGGCGCCGGTCGAGCTGGGCCTGGATGTCGGCTTCGTCCAGGGCCAGGCCCGCCGGGAGACCGTCGAGGACAGCCCCCACGGCCCGGCCGTGGGATTCGCCGAAGGTGGTGGTTTTGAGCAGGGTGCCGAAGCTGCTGGACACGGATCTTCCTCCGCTGAAAAAATGAGTTTTACAGGCACTATCACAATCTGCCTCGGAGCGGCAACCGGAAGCCGGGGGTTGACAGGGCCCCGTCAAAGCCGGAGGTTCCGTCATTTTTTTTGCCGAATGGCACCGTTTTCCGCCGATCTTCCCAACCGCGGATGCCTCACGGACGTTCGGCATGAGACGGGAAAATTCAAGTGTCAAGTGAACTGAAGTGACTAAGTGAACTGAAGTGACTAAAGTGACTAAAGTGAGCTAAAGTGATCTAAAGTGAAGGAATCCTGTCAGTTATAAAAAAACCGGAGCGCAGCGACGCCACCACTTTAGTCACTTTAGTCACTCGTAATTTTAGTCACTCAGAAAAGGTGTCAAGTGAGCTAAAGTGAGCTAAAGTGAAGGAATCCTGTCAGTTATAAAAAAACCGGAGCGCAGCGACGCCACCACTTTAGTCACTTTAGTCACTCGTAATTTTAGTCACTCAGAAAAGGTGTCAAGTGAGCTAAAGTGAGCTAAA
>JAQVTF010000183.1 GCA_028700185.1 Desulfobacteraceae bacterium
AGTCCCAACTGATCGAGCTCCTCGGGTGTCGCCTGGAAAAAACTTTCCGGCACCACGAAATTGTTGATGTCGTCCATCTTGTGTCCACCGACCATTTCCGTGAATTAGCCTTCCTCGGTCTTTGAAACCCTCAGGGTGAGAGAACGGTCCTTGTCTTCTCGATTCCCCCCCACCATGTGGCAAAAGACCTCCTCGCAGCACAGCGAAAGCACATTGAACCGGTCCCGATCCAACCGGAGCCGTTTCTTGCCACCCTCCAGCAGGGCCTGCATGGCGGGCAGTTCCGCCGTGGTGGCCCGAAAAACCCCCGTGATACTCGGCTTGGGCGCCAACTGGGCCAGGGAGCTGAGGGCAAAGGCGGTGAATCCGCCGATGGCGATGCTGTTTTCGAGCAACGGGCTGAGGGATTCGGGGATGATCGCGGGGAAAAAGGATCCGGTCTCGGCCACCAGGCCCACGGCCAGGGAGAGTCCCAGGATCAGGCCATGCTGGTTGCTGAGCCGGGTGGTGGCCACCAGGCTGAATCCGGCGTTGAACAGCATGGCCGCCATGACGATGAGAAACCCCCCGATCACCGGTCCGGGCATATCCAACACCACCCCGCTCACCTTGGGCAAAAAGGCCAGCGCCAGGAGGATGGTCGCTCCGTAAATGCCTATTTTTCGAGATGCCACCCCGGTGGTTTCGATCAATGGCAGGTTGTCGCAGTAGGTGGACGGCACCGCCGTTCCCAGCAAGGCGGCGGCGACCTTGCTCAAGCCGTCGCAGTAGAGTCCTCCCTGGACCTGATCATAGGATACCCGGCGAAACTGGCGCTGGGAAACCTGCTGAACCAGCATGATGTTCCCGGTATTTTCGATGGCGCTGGCCATCATGGCCATGGCGAAGGCGAAAAACAAGGGCAAATGGGCGCCGCTCAGGTTGAAGTCTATCCCGGGCCACGCCGCCAGGGGCGGCAGGCCAAACCACGGCGCCCGCACCGTGTGATCGAAATGCAGTTGGCCGGTCACCAGCGCCGTCGCATAACCGCAGGCCATGGCGATGATCGGGCTCCACAACCTGATCCGCGGCGTGCCGAAAAGCATGAGCATCGTCAGAGAAAGAACGGTCACGGCGCCCGCTGTCAACCGCACGCCGGTTTCCGCCCAATCCAGCCCCTTGGGCCCCACCCACAGATCCAGGCCGATGTGGACCAGAGAAACGGCCACCAGCAGAATCACCACGCCCCCCACCGCCGGCGTGATGATGTGGCGGAAAAAACGGATGAAAAACGTGTACAGGAAGATGATGGGAACCGTGAGCAGGGTCATGGTCGCCATCAGCGCCAAGCCGCCCATCCCCACCGCGTCGATGGAGCAGAGGAGAAACGCACTGTAAGACCCGGTAAAAAGAATATAACCGGATCCAATCCCCAAGCGCGTGCGGCTCTGCAGGAACGTAAAGACCGCCGAGACCACCAGGGTGCCGAAGGTGATGAAATGCAAGGCGTCGCCGCTGATACCGGCGCTCTTTCCCAGCACATTGGGGATGAAGATGATGCCGTCGAAAATCAACAAGACATGGGTCAGGGCCAGGACCAGGGTCGCGTGGAAAGCCGGGGATTCATCCACTGCGAACCCGATGCGGTTGCGCTTCATTCAAATTTCCTGTCGATGCTGAAAAAACATCCCGCTTCAGCGGATAAACATTGCGTCGCCATAGCTGAAAAATCGATATCCGGCCGCGACGGCCGCCTGATAGGCGTGCATGATGCGCTCGCGGCCGGCAAAGGCGGACACCAGCATCATCAGGGTCGAGCGGGGCAAATGGAAGTTGGTGATCATGGCGTCCACGGTTTTGAAACGGTAGCCCGGGTAGATGAACAAGGCGCAGTCCCCTTCTCCCGGGATCAATCGGCCGGCGGCATCGGTGCTGAACTCCAGGGTCCGCACGCAGGTGGTGCCCACGGCGATCACCCGTCGGCCCGCTTTGCGGGCCGCGTTCACCGTTTCGGCCGTCTCAGGAGAAATGAAAAAGCGTTCGGCATGCATCCGGTGCTGGCGGATATCGTCCACGCGCACCGGCAGAAAGGTCCCGTAGCCCACGTGCAGGGTCACGGCAACCACTTCGACGCCGACCCGTCGGATCTCTTCGAGCAACGTTTCGGTGAAGTGCAGACCGGCGGTGGGCGCCGCCACCGCTCCCTTTTTGGCCGCATAGATCGTCTGGTAAGCCTGCCGGTCCGCCCCGGTTTCCCCTTCCGGCCGGTGGATATAAGGCGGCAGGGGCACATGGCCGATACGCTCCACCAGCGCGTCAAAATCATCGCCGGCCTCGAAGCGTACCGTGAGCATTCCGTTTTCCGACCCCAGCACCTCCGCCCGCAGCCCCTCGGGAAAATCGAGCCGGACACCCACCCGGGTGGGCTTGGCCGCCTTGACCAGGCACCGGGCCGTCAACCCGCCGCCGCTGGCCCCACGCCGCAAAACGTCGGCGTAA
This sequence comes from Desulfobacteraceae bacterium, assembly GCA_028700185.1. Lineage (GTDB taxonomy): Bacteria > Desulfobacterota > Desulfobacteria > Desulfobacterales > UBA2174 > UBA2174. The sequence goes on from JAQVTF010000183.1 coordinate 2,479, forward strand.
TCGAGGATCAGCAGCTCCACCCGGCCGCCGGTGGGCTTGCGCCCGATCAGGCGCCCGCAGACCACCCGGGTGTCGTTGACCACCAGGACGTCCCCGGGGCAAAGATAGCCGGGAAGGTCCCGGAAATGGCGATGGGCCATGGCGCCCTCGCACCGATCCAAAACCAGCATGCGGGCGTCGTCCCGTCGCGCCGCCGGCGTCTGGGCGATGCGTTCCTGGGGCAGGGGGTAGTCGTAGTCATCCAGACTGAACATGAACCAGGGGTCCTCACCAAAAAATACAGGCTCGCCGGAACCGTTTCCGGCAAGATCGCCTTACACGAGATGGTGACCGGCGTAAACCAGATTTTTCTCAGAATTTCAGTACCAGACGCCCCAATGTCGGTGCGTTGCGCAAAGATTGGGGATCCCGATGAAACAGCGCGAGGAAAAGTCGGAGGGAAAAACACCGATCCCATCGGCGAATGGGGAGGCCGGGGGAGCCGATTTTCTTGTCATCGCCCGAAGGTGAGAAACTGAATAATCCAGATGGCATCTTCCAGGCCGACACGTCCATTGTGGGTCATGTCGCCCCGAATGTCACCCGGGCCCAGGGCATCTCCAAGGATTGCCAAAAACAAATCCCCCCCGGGAAGCGTCGCGGTGGAACCGATGTTCATGTTGCCGAAAGAGGCGGGCCCCCTGAAGCTGCCGCCCACCACCAGCCAGTCCCCGATCCAGGACAGGCCACCGCCCAGGTCCGCCTTTGGCCCCCCACCGGCAAAAGCCGCATCCATATCGCCGGAAGGCAGGTGCCGCGTCACAAACACATCGGTTTCGCCACGGCTGGTCAATGTGGTTTGACCGATCTTTATCTCTTTCGAAAAAGCGCCACTGACGGCGATCCGTCCCGTTTCATGGATGGCGACCCCGAAAGCCGCATCTTCCCCCGGTCCGCCGATCCCTTTTACCCAGGAAAAGTTGCCTTCCGCCTCGTAGCGGGCTAAAAAACCATCGGTCTCCCCTAGACTGTCAATTTGGCCAATCGTCGGGCTTCCACTAAAGCCGGCGGTATCGGAAAAATGACCCACCGCCAACACGCCTCCGGAACCGTCCACGGCCAAGCCATGGATGCCATCATCACCGGTTCCTCCCGCTTTGCCCGCCCACGATACCGATCCGTCGGCACCGTCGTAGCGGACCACCATCGCATCGTTGGCACCGGAACTGGTGAACTGATTGGCTCCCACCAAGATGTTTCCGGAAAAAACGCCCGCCACGGTAACCGCCCCGCCACCATCCACGGCCAGGGCGTTGAATTGGGACAAGGCGTCCTCATCGCCCGTAGGAGAAGTGTTGACCGCTCGGGCCCATTGAATGGTGCCGCTGGAATTATACTTGGCGACAAAAGCGCTCCATAGCGCACGGGGGTTTCCGCTGATCGACTCGTCGCCGAGTGTGGCGTCTTTCACAAAAAGACCCGCCACATAGACATTCCCCAAGCCGTCAACCACCACCCTGCGACCCACGATCTCCGTGGAGGAAAAAGCCGGCTTGGCCCAGAGGAGATTCCCGTCAGGATCGTATTTGGCGACGAACATGAATTTACCGCCACGGGAGAACGACACATCCTGGGCATCGCCCCCCTCGATGAGCAATTCACCGGTGGCCTCACCCGTCACATAACTGTTCCCGGCTTTATCCACCGCCACCCCGTGGGCACGTTGATCACTTTTTCCCCCTCGGATCTCACGGCACCATTGCACCGATCCTTCCCGGGTCAGGCGCATCAGGAATCCCTGGGAAGCTTCATCGTTGGCATCCATTTCACGGCCGCCGAAAACGGCCGACCCTGAGTAGTATCCGCTCAAAGCGATATCGCCATCGACGTGCGGGACCATGTGAGACCCGACCAAACTTCCCGTGCTGACGGATTGATAGGTCTGTGCAAAATCGAATTCGGCACACGACGGCCCCGGCATCGCCAGGGACATGAACAGAAGGGGTGCCCAAAACCAGATTTTCGTTCTTGTCAGACTGCCCATATCACCCCCATCACCTTGCCGCCGAACCAAAAATAGCGAACCGGCATGTCACAGCAACCCTCAGCTATTGGAAAACGGCGATAAATAAGAATCCTCACCGAAAACCGACGTCATCCCCTGGAACGTCCAGGCATCCACGGACCAGTGACTGGTTCCCCACGGCAGGATGGCATCGGCTATCCAGCCCGTTGCCGCTCCAGACGTGACCCATTGAGATAGAACCGTTTTGTTCTCATGCTGGATCTGAACCCGATACCACTGAACCTTTTCCACCGGGGTCCAGTCCAGAACCAGCGGTTGTTTGTAAACCGGCACATTCTCCGGGACACTGGTCGGAGGCACATCCACCGCGGCGACCACAAAAGAGGCGGTGGCCGACATCAGCCCAAATCCTTGGGGCCCCCATGGCAAAACCGCCCACTGGTAGGTCCCCTTGGCCAAGAGATAATCCGGGGTAAACCGTGTCTCCCCGAAAACCCAGTGTTCTCCGATCAACTGTCCCGCCTGGCTGATGCGCACCTGATACGCCGAGGCGCCGACCTGTGCCGTCCAGGCGAAGGTCACGGGCTGGTTTTCCACCGCGTCTGCTGGAACTTGCAAGGCGATCCGTTTTTCAATGGTGAAAACCACCGGCGCCCCCGGCGTGCCATATCCCTGCGCCATGTAAGGGGTAACGACCATTTCGATGCAGCCGCTGGGCAAGCTGGCGCTGGTCCAGGAATTTCCCTTTGGAATCCACGGATTGTCATAAAAAATTCCGTCTCGCTGGATTTCCAGGCGATACGCCAAGGCGCCCTCGATTACGGGCCAGCTCAG
>JAQVTF010000184.1 GCA_028700185.1 Desulfobacteraceae bacterium
ATCCCGCCTTCGATGACGGCAATCTGCTGTCGGCCGATCCCCAACGCACCACCCTCGAACGGGTGGATCTGGCCGAAAAAACCGTGACCCTGGGCGCGATGAAGGTCTTTGAGATGGCGGTTTCCGTCGACCATCTCTACCTGGTGGGCAGCCAGGAGAACCCGGCGGGAGAAACGAGCCCGCACCTGATGATCCTTTCCCTGCTGGAAGACAGTCCCGGGGAAATCGTCGCCGACCAGCCGTTTCAGGGCAACGGCCGCCAGCTCCAGGTGGACGGCCGGCGGCTCTTTTTAAACGACGGCGACCGGCTCGTCGTCTATGACGTGAGCGACCCGCAAAGCCCTTTTCATCGGGGGGATCTCTCCTTCGACGGTGTCTTCATCCAGGGCTACGCCGTGGACGGCGACCGGCTCTATGTCACCGTGCCGAGCTGGGGTCCGGAGCCCACCGAGAGTCTTCAGCTCTGGGATATCCAGGACATCGACCACCCGGTAAAACGGGGCGGCTGCCCGGACGGCGGCGACGGCCATGTCCAGGTCATCGACGCGAACCGGATCGTGGTGACGGGGGGCGGGAACCAGTTGGTTCTCGTGGGGGTGGAAGATCCGGCCCAGCCGCGGGTCCTCGGTCGCTTCGACACCTTCGATCACCCCTGCGGCGACCTGATCTGGCCGCCGGTGATCTATGCCGACGGCCCCCGCAATCGCCTCTACGCGGGCGTAAACGGGGACCAGGGGTTCGAGACCAGCGATGTGCCCCATCTGAAAATCCTCGACATCACCGACCCCTCGAACATCATCTACCCGGATCGCCGGCATGACATCTTCCGCCTGGACGGATTCGTCCAGGCCCTGATTCCCGCCGGCGATGGAGACCTCGGCGTGCTGACGGCGGACGTCGACACCGGGGATCCTTTCATCCGGCTCATCGACCGGGAGGCGGCCCCGCGAATCGAACAGGTCAGCGGGTTGAGCCAGTTTCTCGATGAACCGCGCCACGTGGCCGCCACGGACCGCTGGTTTTTGATCCTCGGCCAGGCCGTCCCCCATCATACGCTGGAGATGATCCCTCTCCACCGGCTCGTCGGCGCGGTGCCGGATCGGCCCAAGAGCGTGATCGCCATTGAAACTTCCCGCGTGGCGCCCGGTGAAACGATCCGCTTCGACGGCACCGGCTCGTTTCATCGCCCCGGCACCCGTCCGTTGATCCGGGCCCAGTGGGATTTCGACTATGACGGCACCGAATTTACCGCGGATGCCGAGGGTTTCGAGGCCACCTGGCGTTTCGCCGCCTTCGGCACCTACACCGTGGCCCTGCGCACCACCGGCACGGACGCTTCCGGCGCCGAAACCCAGGACACGGCCCTGGCCAGGGTAACCGTGGATCAGGGCAATTTTCCGCCCCGGGCCCTGGCCGGAGGGCCCTACGAGGTCCTCCCGGGCGCCCCTGTTCTGCTGGATGGCCAGGGGTCGCTGGACCCGGACGCCGCCCACGGCGACCGCATCGTTTCCCACCGCTGGGATCTGGACAACGACGGCCAGTTTGACGATGCCCAGGGCCCAACGGTCCTGCTCACCGCCGAGGCCATGACGCGGTTGGGGTTTCAGGGGCCGGCCGATTCCCTTTCAGGCGCCCCTTCCAACCCCATCGCGCTGATGGTCACCGATTCTCTCGGCGCCGCCGCCGTATCCCGCACCACGGTGACCCTCTTCGAAAACCGTCCCCAGGCCCGCTTCACCCTCTTTCCTCTGGCGCCGGCGGTGGGCGAGCCGGTGATCTTCGATGCCGGGGCCTCGGCCCCCGGCTTCGGCACCCCGGGCAACCTCTCCTACGAGTGGGATTTCACCTATGACGGGTACCGCTTCGATTCCCTGGAAACGGGCATCAAAACGGCCCACACCTTTGCCACGGCCGGGGATCACCGGGTGGCGCTGCGGGTCACCGACAACACGGCACCGGCCCAAAGCGCCCTGGCGGTCATGGAGGTCTCGGTCACGCCGGGCATCACCGCGCCGCTGGCCGTCTTGCCGCCGGTGACCCTCGGGCGGGAAGGAGAGGCCCTGGTCCTGGACGGCGGCGCCAGCGGGGACCGCGGCGGCCCGGCGCTTCAATCCTGGCAGTGGGACCTGTCCGGCAATGGTGCCTATAACGACGGCGAGGGTGAAACCCTGAGCCTTTCCTGGTCCCAGGTGCAATCCCTCGGATGGCCCTTCCCCGCGGATCTTGAAACCGGTGAGCCCCGGGTTCTGGCGCGGTTGCGGGTGACCAACGCCATCGGTCTTTGGGCCACCGCGGAAACCCGGGTGATCATTGCGCCCCAAAACGCCTTGACCGCCGTCATCGCGCCCTTGTCCGGGCCGGTGCAAAGCGGCATTCCCGTGGGCTTCAGCGCCGCCGCCTCGCGGCACGAAACCCCCGGTGGCGCCATCGGCACCTACCAATGGGATTTTGACTACGACGGCCTCGGCTTCGATATCGAGGCCCAGGGCATCGAGGTGGATCATTCCTTCACCCGCCTCGGGCCCCATACCGTGGCGCTGCGCATCACCGATGCCCAAGACCCGACCCAGCAGGCCCTGACCGTGGCCACGGTGAACGTCGGCGGCAACCAGCCCCCCCTGGCCCAACCGGGCGGCCCCTATGTCCTGGCCCATGACGGCATTTTGACCCTGAACGGCGCCGATTCGGCCGACCCGGATGAGGCTGCCGGCGACCGCATCGCGGTTTATGCCTGGGATCTGGACGGCGACGGCCTTTACAATGACGCCTTCGGCGAGGCCCCCAGCGTCTCGGCCGAGTTTCTGCTGGGCCTCGGCCTGGCCGGGCCGGCGGATCCGGTCACCGGCAGCCCCACCAATCCCATCAGCCTGCGGGTCACCGATGCCTTCGGCCTTTCGGCCACCGCGGAAACGACCCTCACCATCTACCATGACGCGCCGCGGGCCTTCTTCACGGCAAGCCCGCTACCGGTGGTGGCGGACCAGGCGACCACCTTCGATGCCGCCCTGTCCGCCCACGGTCATCCACAACGGCGGATCGTCGCCTACGAGTGGGATTTCCACCATGACCGGGCGCAATTCACTCCCCAAGCCACCGGCGAAACGGTCCAGTACACCTTCAGCGCCGAGGCGTTGGCCGAAGAGACCCTGGTGGCGCTTCGGGTCACCGACGACGGCACGCCGCAAAAGCAGAACGTCTACACCTTTTCCGTGGCCGCCGGGCAAGCCCAGCGCCCGCCCCTGGTGCGCACCCTCCTGATCACCGGCACAACCCCCACGGCGGCCGTGGTTCACGGCACCCTGCTGTCGGACGGCGGAACGCCGATACAGCGCCGCGGGGTGGTTTACGGCACCGACGCCGGCACCCTGGAGCAAACCGGCACCCGCCTGGAGGCCGAAGCCGGCCCGGCGGCCGGATTCAGCGCCGCTCTGGCAAACCTCGCCCCCCAAACCGTCTACCATGTGAGGGCCTGGGCTGAAAACGAGGCGGGGATCGGCTACGGCGCCACGGTCTCCTTCACCACGTTGCGCACCTCGATTCCCGGCGATATCAACGCCGACGACCGGGTGGATCTCGCTGACCTGGTGCTGGGGCTGCGGATCGTGTCAGGGTTGGAAACCGAGGGGGTGGACCGGGGTGCGGCCATCGGTAAAGATCGGCGCATCGGCGCCAGGGAGCTGGTTTTCATCCTGAAGAAAATCGCGGGGTCCTGATCCCCAGTCCGCCCCGCTTCCCGCGAAATTGTCGACGGCGGATTGGATGTGGATCATCGCTTTTCGGCGTTCAAGGCGCCAAAGGCGCGTTCAAGGCCGCTTCGCGGCGTTCAAGACGCCTTCGGCGCGTTCAAGGTTCAAGGCCGCTGCGCGGCGTTCAAGGCGCCTTTGGCGCGTTCAAGGGTCAAGGGCGCTTCGCGGTGTTCAAGGCGCCTTTGGCGCGTTCAAAAGGTTCACCGGTGTTTCAAACTGCCGAAGGCGGAAGAATAGTCGGCTTTTAGGGTCGGACCATGTCAACTCATTGTATTTAAAGGAATTCAATGACAAGAACAGGTGTTTTCAGGGCCTGTATCACTCTTTTTGCCCCCCCAAAACGTCGCCATAGCAATCATCGGATACTCGTGAAGTTGGCATGCCCCCCCCGGCCTCAATCTTTTTGCCTTGAAAAATCCAGTATAGGCCCTATGAGGCCGCCTAAAAACATTAATTCCCTTGCCTTATGATTTTATTTCAGTCGGATGCGTTAGTTCCCAAAGGCCGTGTGAGAATCCCCAAAATCTGAACGGCATCGGCGAGCCGGGGAAGATCGTCGTCGGCCTGGCCGGTGATATTGCCGAGTTTTTTCTGCACCGCGTCCAGATCGGCCAAACCCGCCGCCTGACCGATGGCCCACAGGGCATCACCGGTATCGATGCGGCCGTTGAGGTTCAGATCCCCGATCATCTTGAAATCGGCCGTCACCGTGATCGTGGCCGTCACATCGACGTCGGTACGCGGATTGGCGCCAAGGCCGTCGCTCCAGCCGACGAAACGATACCCGGCCGCGGCGACGGCGCGCACCGGCGATCCGCTCTCTCCCGGCATGACGCCCTGTTGGGTGGCCCCTTCCAGAAAACCGTTGGGGCCTGCGAGGTAGGTCAGAAAAAAGTCCGCATCGCCGGGCATGCGCAGACACGGGTAGCCGTTGTTCCTCGTGCCGTCTTCATCCGCCCGCCAGACCGTGGTGAAATCCCAGCCCTGGTATGTATCGGCGCCATGCGGCCAGGTCATTTGCGCCGTGGTGCGCCCTTCGCCCGCCGCGCTTTGGGCCTCGGTGGTAGTGTCCATGTCCCAATAGCTGTTCTCCACCCGTCCCTGAAACCCCTCCCCGCCTTCGGGAGGGCCCCAGATGCTCACCAAACCGCCGGCCTCCTCGGCATCGCCGACTTCACCGGTGGCATAACAGTTCCGGATCACCAGTTCGGCCATGTCCCCCCATCGCTCGCCGCCGGCAAAGCCGCCCACGGGCCCCAAGCCTTCAGGATCGGTCACCGAACCGGTAGCGTAACAATCTTCGATGAGGCCCGCGGGGGTCCCGCCGGCGAAACCGCCCGCGTACCAGCCCCCGATCACCGGTCCCGAGGCACGACTCCCGCGGATCGTGCCCAAGGTCTGTCCCACCAGGCCGCCCGCCATCCCGGAGTTGCCGGTGACCGCCACCGAGGAAACGCAATGGGAGATCTCTCCGTCCGCCTCGAGACGGCCCACCAGGCCGCCGACCCCGTGCCATTGGGAGGTCACGGAACCGGACACCCGGCAATGGACCACCTTTCCACCCTGCACAA
>JAQVTF010000185.1 GCA_028700185.1 Desulfobacteraceae bacterium
CAACCGGACATGCCCCATCTCTTCCCTGATGATGGCATCGAGGCGTTCCTTGCCCAGCTTCTGGGGCACCATCTCGCGCATCCCCAGGTAAAAAACGATGGAATCCTTTTCCGCCGTGATGGCATCCTTGAGAATCTCCCGCAAGGAGGACGTGTCGATCTTCTTTTCGAAAAACACCTTGGTGTCGGCCAGGGCCCGCAGGTAGGCGGCCGCCTCGTTTTCCGGGTCGAACACCGTTTCGGCCTTCTCCCCGGCGGCCAGTTCGGCGCGCATGGCGGCAAAGATCTGTTCGTGGTCATCCTCCATGGCCGCCAACTCGTTGAGCAGCCGCTTGGCCTCCTCGCCGGAAACCCCGGCGGCGGCCTGGCGGTAGAATTGGGCACCGTTGCGCTCCAGTTGTTCGGCCATCTCGAAGACATCGTCGGCGGAAAAATCGTATTTCATCAAAGGCTCCTTGGTGGTGACGGGCAAACCGGCGCGCCCGACGGGTTGGAAAGGTGAATCCGGGCTGAAGTTTCGGCAGTGGAATATAAGGCAACCCGTCGGACTTTGTAAAGGCCGCAATCCCGGTCAACCGTCGCCTCTCCTGAGCCGGCACTCGGCATCCCATTCCGGGCAGGCGTCCTTCATGGGGGTGCTATACTTGCGCATGCACGCGTGGCACTCCATCTCGATGTTCGGCACGTCACCGTAGCGTTCCTGGATCTCTTCGGCGCTGAGGTTGCTCACGGCACTGCAACCACACTGGGGACAGGATGTGGCGATGCGATAGCGTTTGGAAGCCATGGATCTACCTCCTTTGGGGTTCAGGTGGTAAACGGCGGCCCCAGCAGGCGGTGGAGGGTCGCCTCGTCCAGCATCCCGCCGGCCCGGGCCTCCTCACGGATCGTCCGGCCGCTGGCATGGGCGGCCTTTGCGATGGCCGCGGCCCGGTCGTACCCGATCTCGGGCACCAGGGCGGTGACCAGCGCCAGACTACGCTCGATGTTGGCGGCACAGACGTTTCGGTTGGCGGTGATGCCGTCGATACACTTGTCGGCCAGGATACGGGCGGCCGCGGCGGTCAGGGCAATGGACTGGAGCAGGTTGTAGGCGATCACCGGCAACATGGTGTTGAGCTCGAAATGGCCCCCGGCGCCGGCAAAGGAGATGGTGGCATCGTTTCCCACCACCTGAGCCGCCACCTGGATCACCGCCTCGGGAATCACCGGGTTGACCTTGCCGGGCATGATGGAAGAGCCGGGCTGCAGGGCCGGCAGGTTGATCTCTCCGATCCCGCAGCGGGGGCCCGAGGCCAGCCAGCGCAGGTCGTTGGCGATCTTCACCAGGCTGATAGCCACCGTCTTCACCGCCCCGCTCAGCTCCACCGCGGTGTCCTGGGCCGCCTGGGCCTGGAAGTGGTTGCGGGTTTCCACGAACCCGATGCCCGTCTCTCGGGCCAGCCCACGGATCACCGCCGGCGCGAAGGCCGGATCGGCGTTGAGCCCGGTGCCCACCGCCGTACCGCCCAGGGCCAGCTCCTCCAGCCGGGGCCGCACCGCGTCGATGCGCTGGATGCCGAGGCGCACCTGGGCCGCGTAGCCGGAAAACTCGTCGCCCAACCCCATGGGCACGGCATCCTGCAGGTGGGTACGACCGATTTTGACCACCGGCTTGAATTCGCTTTCTTTTTTCTCCAGTACCGACGCCAGGCGCACCAGGGCCGGCTTTAAATCGTCGGCCACCGCCCGGCGAGCGGCCACGTGGATCGCCGTGGGAACCACGTCGTTGCTCGACTGGCCCATGTTCACGTGATCGTTGGGATGCACCGGCTCCCGGCCGCCGCGGCGGCCGGTGAGGATTTCATTGGCCCGGCCGGCCACCACCTCGTTGAGGTTCATGTGGGTGGAGGTGCCCGATCCGGTCTGGAACACGTCCACCGGGAACTGGTGGTCCAGACGTCCCTCGGCCACCTCCCGGGCCGCCTGGATGATCGCTCCGGCCAGCCTGGCGTCCAGGAGCCCCAGATCGGCGTTCACCCGGGCGGCGTGGACCTTAACCAGCGCCATGGCATGCACCAGGGCCGCGGGCAACACCAGGCCGCTCACCTGGAAATTGGCCACGGCCCGGGCCGTCTGGGAACCGTAATAGGCATCGGCCGGCACTTCCACGGCGCCCATGCTGTCTCGTTCCTGGCGAAGGGTCATGACCATTGCCTCTTCCTTGAAGCGGGGGTTGGACCAGCCTGACCGGGGCCCGACCATGTTTTTACCGTACCGGGCTGCCGCCGCCGGTTAGAGGGCGAATTCCACCGCCGCCTGATCGATGAGGGGCCCCTTTTCCAAGGCCCCGATCCGGTCGATGAAGGTGGGCTTCTGCTCCTCATAGAGGATGCCCAGCGGGATCCGGTCGCCCCACTGGCGGCTGCGGGCCATGGCGGCGCTCCAGTCGCCGGGGTCATGCCCTTCACCGGCCAGATCAAAGACGCGCTGCTTGTACCATCCGTGGGTGTGGATGGGGTTGAAACTGACGCACGGCTGCAGCACGTCGATGAGGGCGAACCCCTTGTGGCGCACGCCGGCGACGATCAGATCCGCCAGGTGGGCCTTGTCGCCGGAAAAGCCCCGGGCCACGAATCCCGCCCCCAGGGCCAGGGCCGCGGCAAGGGGGTTGAACCCCTCGCTCACCGTCCCCTCGGGCTGGATCCGGGTGGGCATGCCCAGGTCGGAGGTGGGGGAGGCCTGTCCCTTGGTGAGCCCGTAGATCCGGTTGTCGTGGACGATGAGGGTCACGTCCAGGTTTCGCCGGACGGCGTGCATGAAGTGGTTGCCCCCCTCCCCGTAGCAGTCCCCGTCGCCGGAGTTCACCAGCACGGTCAGGGCGTGGTTGGCCAGCTTGGCACCGGTGGCCACGGGCAGGGCCCGGCCGTGAAGGCCGTGGAAGGCGTTGCACCTGAGAAAATGGGGCGTCTTGGCCGCCTGGCCGATGCCGGAGACCACCAGCACCTGGTGGGGCTCGAGGCCCAAGGTCACCAGGGCCGCCTTCATGGCTTCCAGGATGCCGAAGTTACCGCACCCCGGGCACCATTCGTTTTCGAAATCGGATCGGTAGTCGTCGACGGTCACCATGGGCACCTCGTAATTAGGGCGTGATAATAAGGACCCAAAAGTTATTTCGGTCCTTTGAGGCCTTTCGTTTCTTTCAAGCCTGCCACGATCTCCTCGGCAAAAAACGGCCTCCCGTCGGTACGGGTGATGCGGCCCGCCGGCTTCAGGCCGGTCTGTTCGCGCACCAGCCGTCCGAGCTGGCCGGAGTAATTCTGCTCCACGGTAACCCAGGGGCGGGTAGCGAACAGCTCGCCGGCCGCCTCGGCCGGAAACGGCCACAGGTCGCAGAAATGCACCGCCCCCACCGAACGGCCCGCTTCGCGGAGGGTTTCCACCGCCTCCCACACCGCCCCGCGGCTCGACCCCCAGGTGGCCAGCAGCAGGTCGGCCTCGGGGTGAAGGGTTTCCGGCGGCCGCATCCTTGCCATCATGGCCGGTAGCTTGGCAAAGCGCTTGGCCACCATTTTGCGACGGTCTGCCATGGTCTCGCTGAGATGCCCGTCTTCCCGGTGATCATCGCTGGCGGCCACCACCAGGGCCTTGCCCCGGCAGGGCAAGGCACGGGGGGAGACTCCGTCGGCGGTGACGGCGAAGCGCCGGTAGGCGGCCGGATCGGCCATGTCCGCATCCCCGATGATGTGGCGCACCACTTTCGGCGGCGGGGGAAAATCGGTCACGGTAAAGAGCGAATCGTTGAAGAACTGGTCCACCAGCACGATGGCCGGCACCTGGAAGCGCTCGGACAGGTCGAAGGCCCGGACCATGGTCTCGAAGGCCTGCTCAGGGCTGCCGGGGGCGAAAACGAAACGGGGAAACTCGTCCTGGGAGGCGTGGATGACAAAATTCAGGTCTCCCTGGGCCGTGCGGGTGGGCAGGCCGGTGGCAGGACCAGGCCGCATGGCGTCCACCACCACCATGGGGGTTTCGGTGATGGCCGCCAGTCCCAGGGCCTCGGTCATCAGAGAGAACCCGCCACCGGAGGTGGCCGTCATGGCCCGCACGCCGGCAAAGGAGGCCCCCACCACCATGTTGGCCGCGGCGATTTCGTCTTCGGCCTGCTCCACCACCAGGGGGTAGCGACCGGACAAGCTCGCCAAGTGAGCCATGATCCCGGTGGCCGGCGACATGGGATAGAAGGCACCCACGCGACAGTCGGCGGCCACCGCCCCCAGGGCCACGGAAAGATTGCCTTCCATGAGACGGCCTCGGGGCGACCGATCCCAGCCCGCCTGGATGCGGCCGTTGAAGGCCGCGTTTCGGGTGGCGGCATAGCCGGCGGTAAAAGCGGCGATGTTCCGGTCCACCACCTCGTCTCCCTTGGCCTCGAACTGTTGCCGAACGATCCGACGGCAGTGGTCTTCCGGCGCCCCCAGCAATCCGAGGCAGGCGCCGGCGGCCACCGTGTTGGCCAGAATCTTTCCCCCGGCCTCCCGGGCCATCTGTTCGAGGGGAAGGCTCAGGGCGCGACCTTCCGCCAGGCCCGCGGCGCGGTCGGCCAACACCAGGCCGTCTTCGGACAGGTCCGATCGGTGCACCGCCTCGCTGGGCGCATCCAGCGCCACGAGCAGATCGATGCGCCGGCAGGGGGCGGAAACCGGCCGGTCGGCCACCCGCAGACCGATGGAACTGTGCCCGCCGCGGATGCGGGATTCGAAATCGTTGACCGCCAGCACCTCGAAGCCGGCCCCGTGGCAAGCCGCCGCCAGCAACTGACCCACGGTTTGAATCCCCTGCCCTGCTTCACCGCCGATGACGATGGTTCGATCTAGGCCCATCGGTGAAAGCCCTCCTCGATGAAAAAACGCCGTGGTGGAAAACCGCGGTGGTTTCGGGTCGTTTGGGGCGGAGAGGTCGGACCGGTCAGACAGGCCACCGGGGCCGACCGCCGCCGCGGATCCCGTTGCTTTTCAACAGCGCTTCAGAGCTGCTTGATGTTGTCCTTGAGCTGGGCGATTTCCAGCCCGAGGCTCACGCACTGCTTGCCTTCCATGCACAGATCGGCATCCTCCTGCTCCAGATGGTGCTTCAACTGATGGCGATCTTTCTTCAGATCGACCACCCAGACCTTTTTCCCCTGGTCGTAGTCCACATCCAAATCGATGCCGCATTCGCCGATGTCCGGGTAGAGTTCACGGATCTTCTCACAAAGCTCAGTCTTTTCGATCATGATAAACCTCCTTTAATTGGAAAAGTGTCCCACAATGGCTGAAGGAAGCTAA
>JAQVTF010000039.1 GCA_028700185.1 Desulfobacteraceae bacterium
AGTCGCCCGAGGACAAGAGCAACATGGCGCGCTACCTTTTCGGAGGGTTTCGGCGCTGTCTCTACGACGTGCAAAAATTCCACTCCGAACCCGAGCGCAAGCTGGCCGTGATCCTGGAGCGCGAAGCCCTCAAGTGGTTCCGGCCGGCCAAGGGGCAATTCCAGATCTACTATCGCAACGGCGCCGAGCAATTCGAATACCAGCCGGATTTCGTCGCTGAAACCGAGGCGTGTGTTTACCTGCTGGAACCCAAGGACGCCAACAAGATGGCGGACCCTGCGGTACTGGCCAAAAAGGAGGCCGCGGTGAAATGGTGCGCCCATGCCTCCGACCATGCCCGCACCTACGGCGGCAAGCCGTGGCGCTATGTGCTGATCCCGCATCCGGAAATCGCGCTGAACGTGACGCTGGAAACATTGGCCGGGAGGTTTGGAAGCCCTGAAGCCGAACGAAAAATGGATCGATGACTGGAAGATTGGGCTTGAGCCCGGCAGTATGAAACCGGGGTCGGACCAAGCACCCGATTAGAAAACAGATAGATGGTGAAAGAACGATGTTTGGAGACTTGGAACAAATCAACGAACGTCCTGAACCGTTCGAATTCTACACTGCCAGCGATCTGTGGACTGAAGAGCATACCTCAGCGCAGATGCTCTCGTTTCATCTCGATGAGGCGATCGATGTTTCATCGCGCAGGGCGGAGTTTATCGATCGATCGGTGGAATGGATCGCGTCCCGGTTCATCGTCGATAGGGGCGCCACTATTGCGGATTTCGGCTGCGGGCCGGGATTGTACACAGCTCGCTTAGCCAAGCGCGGCGCGAAAGTGACGGGGATCGATTTCTCGGGGAGGTCCATCGAGTACGCCAAGGGAGTCGCCGCTCGGGACCAGTTAAACATCAAATACGTAAAACAGAATTACTTGGACTTCGAAACCGAGGACCGTTTCGACCTTGTACTGATGATCATGTGCGACTTCTGCGCCCTCAGCCCAAGCCAAAGAAGAGGGATTCTGAACAAGTTCCACAGGATTCTAAAGCCAGGCGGCTCGGTCCTTCTCGACGTCTATTCATTGGCGGCCTTTGAGCAAAGGGAAGAGGTGGCGACATACGAAGTAAACCTGCTCAACGGATTCTGGTCGCCAAACAAGTACTATGGTTTTCTAAATACCTTCAAATATCATGGCGAGAAGGTTGCCCTTGACAAGTACACGATTGTCGAGGCGCAGCGCACCAGGACGGTATACAACTGGCTGCAATATTTTACCCTGGAGGACTTGGAGGAGGAGTTCGTTGGGGGAGGATTTTTTGTTGACGGGGTTTATTCGGATGTCGCGGGAACCCCTTATGATCGAAATGCACACGAGTTTGCAGTTATAGCCAAGAAGGCGTAGAGCGGCACAGAACAATGGCGCCCACTCGGACGGGAATTCCGCTGCGCTCCATTCTCTCCGGTGGTGGTGGTCACTTTAGTTGCAATGCTTTAGGAAGAAAAGAAAGCTGGTTAAAGCGGGTTATAATGATGTACGGGTATCCCCTCGGATGGTGTATGTTGATTCCAGTAAACCTGAACTGGTTGAAGGATTCACGAAAAAGACATTCACTGCGATGATTGAGGGTGTGCGTCAATCGGCGATTGATGAGGGTATCATCGATTCCATAACGTTTGACAATGGATTTTTCCAAGCCGGGGGAATACCAGCGGTTTCTCGAATCGGGGATCTGGAAGGACAGGTGCGAAAAGTACGTCGAGTTCATGATCGAAAGGCTTTACGAGATCGAAGCGGACCGGGGGCTGTTTGTGGCGGCGTCATGAGGCGGGGCGGGGATAGAGAGTGGGCGGCCACAGAGTGGGCGGCCACGGGGGGCCGCCCTTACAGTCATATCATCCATTCTTCCCAATTGTACGGGCGGTCGGTCGGTTGCCCCAACCCTCGCCCGTAGGTGGCTGATGATTCGCGGATGTTGGTGGCGGCGGGTGGTTGATTGGGGCGCAGTTTGTCCAGTTGCCATTTGGCGGGATTGTGGCGAATGTATTCGCGGATGCGGTTCAATTCGGATTCATTGCGGACGACGTGTTCCCAGTAATTGCGTTGCCACAATCTGCCGGGAAACGGCGGCCAATTGTTTCGTTTTACACCATCAACGTATCGTTTGGTGGTCATGGTTTTGAAGCGGTGCACAACATCCGGCAATGATAATCTCGTTGAGGCAGACTCTCCCGCTGGTGAATCCCCCGTTAGGGCAAATCCCCCCGTTGGGGCAGGCCCCCTCGTCGGGGCAGGCCCCTGTGCCTGCCCCTCTCCGCAATCGCGGCGGCTGCCGGGATCAGGGCGGCCACGGGGGGCCGCCCCGACGATGGTGACGATACCGTGGATATGGTTGGGCATGATGATGAATTCATCGATATCGATACCGGGGTAATACGCCGGGATTTCATCCCAAACGGTTTGAACCATTTTTCCCGCCGCATTCAGCCGCATCACGCCATGGACGATTTCTCCGAACAGGCATCGCCGATTCTGGGTGCAAATGGTGATGAAATACGCCCCGGCCTGCGAATAATCGTATCCCCGCAGGCGGATGGAGCGGCGGTTGCGTACGGGCGACCGGTCGGTCGCCCCTCCCTTCCATTCAGAGATCGGATGCATGTCGAGCCCTATCATCGCCGGCCGGCAACGCAAGCCTGCACGGCCAATAACCCGGCAAAGACCACGAAACCGGCGCCGGGATGCAGCCGGGCCGAGAGGGCTTCCACGGCGACGGCGGCCACGCTCATCCCCAGCCTCCAGGCCAGGTAATAGGCGCCGGAGATGCTTCCCTTGAGTTCCGGCGGGGCCGCGTCATTGAGGCGGGCCATGGAGGCCAGGAAAAAGGCGCCCAGGCCGAAGGCCGCCAGAATGAGCGCCTGCGAAGTCCGGTAACGGTTCATGGTCAGCCTTTTGCCCCTTGAATTCCGACATGGCGATTCACCCTGGTGCGCTGCCACCGGCCACTGTCGTGTCCGGTCTGCTCAAGGAGGTGACTGCGGCCTTGGAAATTTCCGGAGGGACTTCCGCGGTCTCGTTCCGATGAACGTGGATTCCCCGGATCGGGCCTGCCCCGGACCCCGGATCGGGCAGGCTCTGCTTTCGCCGGAATGCCGGAAGAAAACCGGATGCATCCGGCATTTTTCAGCAGCTCGTCACCCCGGGCCCCGACCCGGGGTCCATTTCGAACGGCTGAAAATCCCCGAAGAAATATCAGGCAATTGCGCGTCGTCACATACGAGCCGATCAAACGTCACCCCGCTTTTCCCGTCGCGGGGAAGGCCAATTGACACCGCCGGCATTTAAAAGTCAAGGCGCTCCCTGGATTTGTGGCTTGACTGCCACCGGAAAGACTGCAATTCAGTTTCGTGGCCGCTGTGATTCAAAGCCACAGCAGGTCCAACAAGGTGCCGCACTGGAGGCCGTGCCATTTTGCACGGAGATCCCGCGCTTCGCTCGGGATGACAATCGGGCGCGTTTGCGAAGAAACCACATTGGCGGCCAGGGAATCGTTTCATGGCAGGCGAAAGAGACCTCGACAAGCTGCTGGCATCGTTGTCGCCCCGCTTGATGGACGATGATTTCGTGTTTTGCACCATCAAGGAGGCAACCTATGGCGACTTTGCCGAATTCTCCCCGCTGGCGTCGTTCAGTGAAGACGAGGGCTTGACATTGGTGCTGACAAAGGAGAATGCGGACAGGGCGGGCTTCAAATACGAAGCCCTATTCAGATGCATTACCCTGGGTGTCCACTCCAGCATCGAGGCGGTGGGATTGACTGCGGCGGTTTCGCGCCGATTGGCCGATTTAGGCATCAGTACCAACATGATGGCTGCCTATTACCACGATCACATTCTGGTGCCGGTTGAAAAGGCGGCGGACGCATTGTCAGCGCTCAGAAATCTTTTTCGCCGGCCCCCCGAAAGGTCCCCTTAAAGGGACAAAAGACGTTGACGGGTGCTTCGGTGATGTACGATGATTTTTCCCGTGGGATGACTGGGTGGCGGCTGGATCGATGGAGTTCCACCGACCTGCCGGAAATCGTTGCCAGGCAACGGTGCAACCCGGGGGCGCAGTCGAAAAGCTTTCATTCAAAGGGGGCATGATGGACTGGAAAACCTTTTCCGACGAATTGACGCAGATGATCCGGCCGCAAACCTTCCCCCTCGGCGTGAAGCTGTTCAAGCGCGCGACCGAACTTCCCGCCAAAGCCACGCGGCCGGCTCGCTACGGCATCCGGATCTCCCTGTGCCAATGGACCACCATGGCCCGTCGCTGGGGGCGCATCCTTTTGCCAGAAGGCGATGCAGACGCGTTCCCTTGAAAACGGAGTCTTCTCGATCACGGCCAACCGCACCGGGACCGAGCGCCGGCCGCGAGGCGAACTGTCGTTCACCGGGCAAAGCCAGATTGTGGGACCGACCGTCTGATTCCCCATTGCAGGAGAGAAGCATGGCAAACAAGAATCTGAAAGTGGCGCTGGTGGGCGCCGGGGCCATTGGCGGCGTCACGGCGGCCAAAATGACCCGGGCCGGGTGGGCGGTGCAGATCGTTTCCAATCGGCCCGAAGCCGTGGCCTTGGCCCAAAATCCGGGATTTCACCTCTTTGGTGTCGGCGGCGAGACCCACATCCCGGTGCGGGTGGTGAAAAGCGCGGTTGCGCTGGATGGACCGCTGGACGTGGCCTTCGTGGCCACCAAGGCGGCCGAGGCGTCGGCGGCGGCGGAAAGCCTCCTGCCGCTGCTCAAGCCGGATGCGGCGCTGGTGTCCCTGCAAAACGGCATCTGCGAAGAGGCGTTGGCCGAGGTGGTGGGCCCCGAGCGCGTCGTCGGCTGTGTGGTGGGATGGGGCGCCACTTTTCACGGCCCGGGGCGCATGGAGGTCACCTCCGAGGGCGAATTCGTGGTGGGGCGCCTCGACGGCAGCACCGATGTCCGCCTCGAAGCGGTGCGCGACATGCTGAACGCGGTGGCCCCGACCCGCATTTCCAACAACATCCTGGGCGAGTTGTACTCCAAGCTCATCGTCAACAGTTGCATCAATTCCCTGGGCGTCATTGCCGGGGTGCCCCTGGGGCAACTGCTGGCGGTGAAAAAAATCCGGGAGGTCTTCATCGCCATCATGACCGAGGCCGTGGCCGTGGCCGATGCCATGGGATTGACGGTGCCGCCGGGCGGTGGGGGCAAGCTCGACTACCATCACTTTCTGGCCCAAACGGGCTGGCCGGGGAACCTGCGGCGCCACCTGATGATTCGCCTCATCGGCTTCAAGTACCGCCGCATCCGTTCGTCCAGCCTCCAGAGCCTGGAGCGGGGCCGCAAGACGGAGGTGGACTTTCTCAACGGCTACATTTGCCGGCAGGGGCGCCGGTACCAGGTGCCCACCCCGGTCAACGACGCCGTGGTGGAGATGATCCACGAGATCGAGGCGGGGACCCGCCCCATTTCCATGAGTAACCTGACGACGCTGTGAAAGTTTTACCAATGCATCAAAAGGTGGGATAAAATCATGGGTCGCATCGTAACTGCCGCCGGTCTGGAAAAGATCGCCAAGCACCTGGCCCTTCTCACCATCCTGGCTGTGATCTTCAGGTCATGGGGTTGGGCCGATACCGGGCAGCCGGTGATTTTGACCCTTGCCGCGGCGGCTTCGGCGCTTCATCTCACCGCCGGACGGATCAAGGCCAAGGGGCTGTCCCCGGGTTCGGGAAAATGATCAGCCAACTGCTGGCGCCGGAACGGGTGATCCTGGACCTGGAAGGCGACTTTGCCCGGGTGCTCAAACGGCTGGCGGCCGCCGCCGGGCTGGATGCGGCCGTCGCCGGGGACCTGGAAGCCCTCATTGCGGCCGATGAAACGGCTCTGATGGCCGGCGACGGCATCGCGTTGCCCCACCTGCGCCTGGCGGATTTGAAGGCGCCCATCGCCAGCTTGGGATTGTCCCGCCAGGCCATTTGCCACCTTGGCCATCGGCTCCAGGTCATTTTGTTCCTGGCTACGCCGGAGCAGGACAGCGCCGGTCACCTCAAGCTTCTTCAGCGGATGAAAGCCCTGCTCCCGGAGCTTCGGGAAGACCTGCTCCGCGCCCAAACCTCCGAGAGGGCGTTGGCCATTTTATCCCAGGGCGAAGAAACATCCGTCCGGCCCACCTACTTCAACCTTACCCAGGATCAGGTGGCATTCGAGTTGCGCACCGATCTGGCGGCGGGTCTCACCTCAGCGGAGGCCGAGCAGCGGTTCGGCCTCCATGGCCCCAACCGGATTCGCAGGACCCGGGGCACCCCCGCCATCGTCAAGCTGCTGCGCAACTTTTTCAGCTTCTTCGCCGTTCTCCTCTGGATGGCGGCCCTGATGTGCTTCCTCCCCGGGGTGGACATGCCGCAGTTGGGCACCGCCATCCTGGTGGTAGTGGTGATCAACGGCTTCTTTTCCTACTTGCAGGAGCAGCGCACGGGCCGGGCGGTGGAAGCCCTGCAGCAACTCTGCGCCCGCCAGTGCCGGGTGATGAGGGACGGAAAGGCGGTCGAGATCGATGCCGCCTGGATCGTGCCCGGCGATGTGCTGTTGCTGGAGGAAGGCGATATCGTCGCCGCCGACGCCCGGCTCATCGAAGCCAACCAGGTGGAGGTGGACAACTCCTCGCTCACCGGCGAATCGGAATCGGCCAAGCGCTACAAGTCGGACAGGCCGGTGCTCCTGCGCGGCAAGTTTCTCTGGATCGAGTTGCCGAATGTGGTTTTTGCCGGCTCCGTGATCGTGAGGGGCGCGGCCCGGGCCATTGTTTTCGGCACCGGCATGAACTCTGAAATCGGCAAGATCGCCGGCCTGACCCAGGCCATTGCGGTGGGGGATAGCCCCCTTCAGAAGCAGCTCAGGGGGACGGTGCTGGCGATCAGCCTGCTGGCGGGAAGTCTCGGTATCGGATTCCTGTTGCTCGGCTGGCTGGTGGCGGGCCTCACCTTTGTGCAGGCGTTCGTCTTTTTCATCGGTATTTTTGTCGCCAACGTGCCCGAAGGGCTGCTGCCCACCGTCACCCTTTCCCTGGCCATGGCCGTCACCCGGATGGCGGGACGCAACGCGGTGGTCAAGCATCTTTCATCGGTGGAAACATTGGGTTGCACCACGGTGATCTGCTCGGACAAGACCGGCACCCTTACCCAGAATCTCGTGATGGTTTCCCGTTTCTGGGCCGACGGTCGGCTGTATCGCGTCACCGGTGAAGGGTACCGGCCCGAGGGGCGTTTTTTCTTGGACCAAGAGGCCGTTGAAGCGGAACGCCTCACGGAAAATGTTTCAACCACCCGGCTTCTGGAATGCGCCCAGATCTGCAACAACGCGCATCTGGGGCGAAAGGACGGGCGGTGGCAAATCGTCGGTGATCCCACCGAAGGCGCCCTGGTGGTTCTGGCCCGAAAAGCGGGCCTTCGGGGGACCCATCAGCGGCTTCATGTCAACCCTTTTGAATCGGTGAGAAAGCGCATGAGCGTGCTGGTGCGCCAGGCCGGGAGCCAAGAAAAAATTCTATATCTGAAAGGCGCCCTGGTGGAAACGGTGGAGTTGTGCGACCGGATTTTGCGCGACGGCGCCGTCCGGCCCCTCACCGCGGCGGATCGCAGGGAAATCCTGGCCGCCAGTGACGCCTTGGCCCGCGAGGGACTGCGCATCCTGGCGCTGGCCTACCGCGATGCTTCCTCCATGGCCCAGATGACCGATTACAGCGCGGAGAAGGTTGAAAAACAGCTCATTTTCATCGGGTTCACCGCCAGCTCCGATCCGGTGCGCCCCGGAGTGCCCGAGGCGGTGGCCGCTTGCCACCAGGCCGGCATTCGCCTGATCATGATCACCGGCGATTACCCGCTCACCGCCGAGAGCATCGGGCGGCAGGTGGGCATCGGCCGATTCGACGAGACCCGGCCTCCGGTGATCACCGGTTCGGAAGCGATGGCCATGGATGATGGGGCGCTCAAGGCCGTCCTGGGTTCCGGCGAAGCGATTTTCGCCCGCGTGGCGCCCGAGCAGAAGCTGAGGATCGTCTCTCTGCTGAAAGAGATCGGCGAAGTGGTGGCCGTGACCGGCGACGGGGTCAACGATGGACCGGCTTTGCGCTGCGCCGATATCGGGATCGCCATGGGGCTTCGCGGCACGGACGTGGCCAAGGAGGCGGCCCACATGATCCTGGGGGACGACAATTTCGCCACCATCGTGGCCGCCATCGAAGAGGGCCGCGCCATCTTTGAAAACATCAAACGTTTCGTCGCCTACGTGCTCAACAGCAACCCCCAGGAAATGTACCCCTACATCTTTTGGATGCTTTTTCCGGAAACGCCCCTGGCCATGACGGTGATGGGGGTTCTGGCCGTGGACGTGGGCACCGATCTCATCCCCGCCATGGGCCTGGGGATCGAGCGGCCGGAAAAGGGGTTGATGACGCGGCCGCCGCGGCCTCGAAACGAAAGGCTGCTCTCCATGGCCTTCATTTTGCGCGCCTATTTCGTCCAGGGCACGATCCTCGCCCTTGCCTGCTACGCGAGCTACTATTTTTGTGGCTGGTACATGGGCTGGTGGGCCCCCGGCGACCCCCTCACGGCCATGCCGGCCTCTCCCGGCGGACTGGACATGAACATGGCGACCTCTGCCTACCTGATGAGCCTTACCGCCTATTTCTTCCCCACGGTGACCACCCAGATCGCCAATGTGCAGTGCCGGCGTTCCTGGGAAACGTCTCTTTTTTCCACCGATTTCATCGATCCCGCCCAACGCGGGGAAATCCTTGAGCACATTCGGGCATGGCGGCCCTGGCCCCGGAAAAGCACCCGTCCGCCAGAGTCTTCCCCCCGTCACGTGTCCCCTTCCCGATGGAACGCATGGCGGCAATGGTTTCTTTTTCCGATGCGATCCTCGGGCAAGCCCCTGGTCCGGCTGGCAAAGATGCTTGAGCGACCCCTGATCGGCCCGGTCTCCGGGGCCGTCAGCCGGTTCATGCGGCGCTATCCCCGCCTCCTCAATCTCGTTTCCAATCCCCTCATCGATGTGGGGATTTTCTTCGAGCTGGGGCTCTGTGCGGCGTTGTTCTATACCGATCTGGCCCACATCTACTATTTTCTGCCCGTGCCCTGGCCCGTCTACCTCTTCGGCCTCATCGGCCCCCTGGTTCTGTTGGCCTTCGAGGAGACGAAAAAATACTATCGGCGCAAGGGGCATGGGTTGAAGATGCTGGGGTGATCCGGCGTCCGCCGATGCGTTTTGGAAATACCATTGTCATTCTTGCTTTGGAATCCGACCGAAGGGCAGATCAGGCCAGCGGCCTGTTGACCGGGAACCGGTTGCCAAAAACCGATCGCTTGCCGCCAGTGGAACAAGAACGATTTCTTTGGGAAAAAATTCCGGGAGGGATACGCCATGACCGCTGAAGCAATGACCCCCATCGTCAAGGACGCCCTCGGACTGGCCCGCACCTGGCAGGACCGGGCCAACGATCTGCTGACCGAAGAGGAGAAGGCGATCCAGGCGCAGATGCAGCGCCTGATGGATCATCCCATGGACAAGGTGGTTCTGACCCGGATGATCGATGAGAGTTTCCGCCCCAGCGACCCCGCCCGGGTGGCCGATCAGGTCCACGCGATTCTCACGGACCACGGAATTCCCGACTTTTTCCCCAAGGTGGAGCGGTTGTTGATCCAGATGTTTCTGGGGCCGGGGAGGCTGTTTCCGGCCCTCACCGTGCCCAAGATGATCGAAAAGATGCGCGAGAGCAGCAGCCGCGCCATCATCTCCGGCGACGCCGATGCCCTGCACGCCTACCTGGAAAAGCGCAAACAGGAGGGCGTGCGGGTGAACATCAACCACCTCGGCGAAGCCCTGCTGGGGGAAACCGAGGCCCGGCGTCGGCTGGAGACCTACATCGCCGACCTCAAGGATCCGGCCATCGAATATATCTCGGTCAAGATTTCCACCGTCTATTCCCAGATTCACCCCCTGGCTTTCGACCACACCGTCGCCATCCTGGTGGAAAGATTGTCGGAGCTCTACAGGGTGGCGGCTGAAAACCGTTTCGTGCGGGCCGACGGCACCCGGGTGCCCAAGTTCGTCAACCTCGACATGGAAGAGTACCGCGACCTGGGCATCACCCGGGCGGCGTTTACACAAACCCTGGATCAACCGCAATTCAAAGATTACAGCGCCGGCATCGTGCTTCAGGCCTATCTGCCCGATTCATTCGCCATCCAGCGGGAGCTCACCGAGTGGGCCCGGCAAAGGGTGGCCGATGGCGGGAGCCCCATCCGGCTGCGCATCGTCAAAGGGGCCAACATGGAGATGGAACAGGTGGAGGCGGCCCTGTTCAACTGGCCCCTGGCCACCTACGCCACCAAGGTGGAAACGGACGCCAACTACAAACGGATGGTGACGTACGGCATGCGCCCGGAAAACATCTCGGCGGTGCGTCTGGGCGTCGCTTCCCACAACCTGTTCGAGCTGGCGTTCGCCCGCAAGTTGGCCGAGGCGCGACAGGTGACCGAGCATTTCCACTTCGAGATGCTCGAAGGCATGGCCGACCATGTCCGCCGGGCCCTCACCGAGGCCGACGGAGACGTGCTGGTCTATGCCCCGGTGGCCCGGAAGGAAGAGTTCATCAACGCCATTGCCTACCTGATCCGGCGCCTGGACGAGAACACGTCCCCGGAGAATTTTTTGCGCCACGCCAGCCATCTGCGGACCGATTCTAGGGCATGGCGTTTTTTGCGGGCGCGCTTCGAAGCCTCCGTGGACCGGATGGACCAGATCACCGATGCGCCGCACCGGATCCAGGATCGCACCACCGAGACTTTCCCCGCCGATATAGGAACTTTCCACCACAATCAGTTTTACAACGAGCCGGATACCGACTGGTCCTGCCCCGGCAACCGGCGTTGGGCCGAGGAGATTCGCCGCCAGTGGGAAAACCGGGCACCGATGGACATTCCGCTGGTGGTGGCGGGGGAGGAGATTTTCGAGGACCGCCAGATCCGGGAGTACGTGGATTTGTCCAAGATCGACGCGCAAAGCGGTGCATCGGTCCAGGTGGGCCGTGTTGCCCTGGCCGGGGCCGAAGACGCCCGCCTGGCCGTGGCTACCGCCAAGACGGACCCGGACCGATGGCGGGAGAAAACGGCCCGGCAGCGTCACGAGATCCTCTCCCGGGCGGCCATGGAGATCCGACGGGCCAGGGGACGGCTCATCGGCGCGGCGGCGGCCAACACCGGCAAGGTATTCACCGAGGCGGACGTGGAAGTTTCCGAGGCGGTGGATTTCGCCGAGTATTACCCGTTCGCGGTGCGGTCCTTCGGCGACCGGCCGCACCTGCGATGCCGGGGCAAGGGCGTCGTTCTGGTCATCACCCCGTGGAATTTTCCCATCGCCATTCCCTGCGGCGGAATGCTGGCGGCGCTGGCGGCAGGCAACACCGTGATCTTCAAGCCGGCCTCCGCGGCGGCCATGGTGGGTTGGGAGCTGTGTCAATGCCTGTGGCGGGCCGGCGTGTCGCGCCACACGCTCCAGTTCCTCCCGTGCAGCGGCGATGAGACCGGGGCGATTTTGACGATGGCCCCGGAGGTGGACGCCATCATTCTCACCGGCGGCACCGAGACGGGCCTGCGCATCCTTCAGACGCGTCCCGGTGCGATGCTGGCGGCGGAAACCGGCGGCAAGAACGCCACCATCGTCACCGCCATGGCCGACCGGGATCAGGCCATCAAGAACGTGATCCAGTCGGCCTTCGGCAACGCGGGCCAGAAATGCTCCGCTACATCGCTGCTGATCCTGGAGAAGGAGGTCTATGGCGACGATCACTTCAAGGCCCAGTTGGTGGACGCCGCCAACAGTTTCAAAACGGGCTCGGCCTGGCGTTTCCGCAACCGGATGGGGCCGTTGGTTCACCGGCCCGACAAGGACCTGCTCCGGGCCCTCACCACCCTGGAACCCGGAGAGACCTGGGCCTTGAAGCCCCGGATGATCGACGACAACCCGCATCTGTGGACGCCGGGGATCAAGTACGATGTTACCCCGGGCGGCTTCACGCACATGACCGAATTTTTCGGGCCGTTGCTGGCCGTGATGGAGGCCAAGGACCTGGACCATGCCATCGCCCTGGTCAACCAGACCGGCTACGGCCTCACCTCCGGCCTGGAGAGCCTGGACCGACGGGAGCAGGCGCGCTGGAAAGAGGCCGTCCGGGCCGGTAACCTCTACATCAACCGCGGCACCACCGGGGCGGTGGTCCTGCGTCAGCCCTTCGGCGGGATGGGGAAATCGGCCCTGGGGGCCGGCATCAAGGTCGGCGGCCCTAACTACGTCACCCAGTTCATGGATATCGAGGAGATCGCCGAGCCCCCCGTGGGCCCGATCCAGCGTGGCAGCGGGCTGCTGCGGCTCGCCCAAAAGTGGCGCCTGGAGCTGGCCTGGGGCCGGCACCGCCCCTACCACCACGATTTGCACCGGACCGTGGTGGCGATCCAGAGCTACCTGTATCACCACGAACAGACCTTTTGCCGAGAAACGGACTACTTCCACCTCCGCGGCCAGGACAACCTCCTGCGCTACCTGCCGGTGGGCCGGGTGGTGATCCGGCTGCACGAAAACGACGGTCTTTTCGACGTGCTGGGCCGCATCGCCGCCGCCCGGGTGGCCGGATGCACGCCGGTGGTCAGCCTTGCGGAGGGCCTGCACAACGACGTCATCGATTTTCTAAAAGGCCCGGAGGGGAAACGGATCGTGGGGGAGGCGGCCATGGTGCGCCAGACGGATGTCCAACTGGTGCGCTCCCTGCCCGAGATTCAACGCCTCCGCTACGCCGCGGCGGACCGGGTGCCGGCCGCCGTACTGGAAGCGGCGGCCAAGACCGGTTTCTACGTATCGCGCAGCCCGGTGCGGATGGACGGGCGGCTCGAACTGCTCCATTACTTCCGGGAGCAGAGCATCTGTGACAGTTACCATCGATACGGGAATTTGGGGGAGAGGGGGGGGAGTGACTAAAGTTGGGAGTGACTAAAGTGACTAAAGTTACGAATGACTAAAATTGGAAGGGCTGAAGGGGCGTGTGACTAAAGTTGCGGCGTCGGCAAGCGCCGGTGGTGTCTTTTAGAACTTCCCGATCCCCTTAGGCGCGGCGGCTATCCGCGACCATGCCGCTTTGCCAGAAAAACGCCTGCCGGGATTCCATTCCCTGTAGGAGCGGCCCATGGCCGCGATCATCCGGCGCACCGGATGCAGCCGGCGGTAACCATGCGCATAAAACCGGATCGGGCCTGGCCTGGTTGCGGTTTTGAGAGGTTTTCGTGGTTTGTTTTAAGTCGCTTGGCTCAACCCCTCAGCCCCTCGGTGCGGCAGGTGCGGCTGCGACAGAAACGGGTGAAGGCGTCCCCGCTGCCCTGGTGGTCGCGGCCGAGGTGGAAGTTTAGCCAAGAGGCGGTTTCGTTGAGTTCCCAGCGCCGGGGCGGCACGCAGCCGTCGGCCAGCCGCCGGCTCTCACCGATGGCGGCCCAACGGCGCCAGGCCCGGTACCAGACGCAGAAGCGTTCCGGGTGTACTTCGCAGCGGCCGTTCCGGCTGCCGCCACAGGCCCCGTTGCGGGTGTGCTTGGGGCACTGGGATTCCGGGCACAAAAAGGCCAGGTGGACGATGCCGCAGTCACCGCAGTGGCGGCAACCGAGCAGCAGGCGTTTCACCGGGTCTTCCAGGGTGGAGGCGATCATGCGGCCGGCCGGATGGCTGTCCAGCCGGCGCGCCAGGGCCCGCCACAATCCCGCGGCGGCGCTTTCCCTGGAAAAGAACATCCCGTGGGCCTGGCGCATCAGGTTGAAGTGGAGTTTTTCCAACGGGTCGAGGGTGGGGGCGATTCCGCCCGTCAGGGCGCAGATATCCCCGGCGGCAGCCGATGACGCGTTTTCTTCCCGGTCCCCTGTGATGCCAAAGTCCGCCAAGAATTCAGGCCACCGATCAGCGATGTGTTCCAGGCGGTCCAGAATCCGGGCCACCACGGAAAAGTCGCGGTGGATGCCGCCGAGGTGAATTCCCTTGTACCCCAGCCCCTTGAGCACCGCCGCCAGGCGCGCCGCCCGTTCCACCGCCGCCTGCCTGCCGGTTTCCCGGTCCCGCCATTCGTCCAGTACCCGGTCGCGCAGCGCATCGGAGACCACCACTCCCGGTACCCGCCCGGCGTTCATGATGCGGGCGGCGGTGGGGGTGAGCAGGTAGACGGAACCGAGGATCGGCGGAGCGAAGCCCAAGGACCGGGTGACGTCCAACAAGCGGGCAAAACGACCGGCGTCGTAGCCGAGCTGGGTGATGACGAACTGGGCCCCGGCGGCCTCCTTGCGGCACAGCTTGGCGTATTGGGCCACGGTTTCCCCCGGCGTTCCCTTGAAGGGGGAGACGGCGCAGCCGGTGCAGAAACCGTCCGGGTCGCCGGCGGCCCCGATACGCTCACTGAGCATGGCCAACATGGCCAGCAGGCTCACCGAGTCCAGGTCGAAGACCGGGGCGCCCTGGCCACCGAAGCCGGCGCCGGTGTAGTCGCCGGTGAGCGCCAGGATGTTCTTCATTCCCATCATGGCCAACTGGAGGGCCCGGCTCTCCATGCCCACCCGGTTCATGTCGCGGCAGGTGAAGTGGACGATGACGTCCAGGCCGATCTTGAAGATCTCGTTGCCGATGACGTCCGGGCTCAGGGAAGGGTTGCCGCCGGGGTTGTCGGTGATGGACACCGCCGAGATGCGTCCGTCGGCGAAGGCGTCGCGGGCGATGCCCATCACGGCGTCCACCGTTCGGCCGGTGGACTCCCGGCCCGGCACCAACTCCAGGGTGATGACGAAGTGGTCCGGATCGCGCAGATCGTGCTGAAAGACACGCAGCATGGCAATCCTTTCAGTTACGCGGCGACGGCCAAGAGGCGGCTCAGGACCATTGCACGAAATCGCCGGAGAGCCGGCGGACCGTTTCCTCGGCCTGGGTCATCATGCGCTGGAAGAGTTCGGCCACCGTGGGGATGTCACGCACCATGCCGACTCCCTGGCCGCAGGACATGATGCCGCATTCCAGGTCTCCGGTGCGGTACATGAGCCGGGCCTTTTCCCCCGAGGCGGCCCGAACCAGTTCTTCGAGGCCGGCACCGGCCTTTTCCAGCTCCTGGCAGACCTCGGCCGCCGGGTTGTTCCAGACCCGGTGGGTGGCGCCGATGGAGCGCAGCACAAGGCGGGTGTCCACCTCGGTGGCCGTCAGCAGGGCCTGCTTGACCTTTTCGTGGATCGGGCACTCCACCGTGGCCAGCAACCGGGTGCCGATGATCACCGCCTCGGCGCCCAAGGCCAGTACCGCCGCCAGGCCGCGGCCGTCGGAAACCCCGCCGCCGGCGATCACCGGCAGACCGATGGCGTCGCGCACCGTGGGCACCAGCACCAGGGTGCCGATGTCCAGATTGCCGGTGGCCCCGCCGTTTTCGTAGCCCACCACGGTGACGATGTCGGCGCCCATGCCTTCCACCTTGCGGGCGTAACGCACCCCGACGCACTTGTGGATCCAGGTCATGCCGGCGTCCTTGAAGCGCCGGCACAAGCCTTCCGGCGCGGAATGGCCGGAGGTCTCCACAATCTTGACCCCCTTTTCCACCAGCACGTCCATGTACTGATCGTTGTCGATGGGCCGCATGGCGGGAAACAGGTTGATGTTGACGGCGAACGGCTTGTCGGTGAGTTGGCGGATGCGGTCGATGGCGGCGGCGAAATCCTCTTGGGAAGCGTAGATGGCCGAGGCGAGGATGCCCAGCCCGCCGGCATTGGAGATGGCGGCCACGAAGTCGGCCGTGCTGATGGACATCATGGTACCGCCGATGATGGGATAGCGGATACCCAGTTTGCGGGTGATACGGGTTTCGAACATGGCTCTGCTCCTTGTGTGCGATGGCGGTGTATTTATAACCGGTTGACGAAATGCAGGCATACCACAGCAGTTTTTGAAAATCACGGGGGCGGCGGGAAAACAGTCGGTGGTTATCGGTTATCGGTAAAGGCTTTGCCGGAAAAACAGAACGCATCGATGATCGACAACCGGTACCCGATCACCAATAACGGGTAACCGATAACTGTTTCCCCCTTTCATCGCGCCCACCGGGCCAGCCCTCTGTTGAGGCACAGCAGAGCGATCAGGGTGGCAGCGGCGGCGGTGAGTCCCACGCTGCCGATGCCGCCGGACTGCCAGATGGGAACACCGAGCAGGGCGCCACAGACCCGCCCCAGGCCGGCGGCAACGAAGAAGCCGGACATCATTGTGGCGCGGTGGCCAGGCAACAGTTCGGTGGCCAGGCTCATGCAGTTGACGATGGTAAACTCGAAGGCGACGAACACGGCAAACAGCCCGACCAGGGCGCCGGAAAGGCTTTCTCCCACCACCGGCAGCAGCGCATAGGCGATCATGGTGAGGGCGGCCCCCAACAGGGCGGCACGCTTGATGCCCAGCCGGTCGGCGGCCACCACCGTCAGTCCCTCACCCAGCAATTCGGCGCCGCCGATGACCACGGTGCTCAGACCCAGAGCGGCCAGTCCCAGGCCGAAACGGCCCTCAAGCCAGGCCCCGTACACGATAAAGAGCATGTCGTTGGCGGCGCTGGCAAAAAACGCAAAGCCCAATGCCCCCAGGGCCTCCGGCCGGGCCACTAGAGCGCCCCAGGCGGTGCCCAACATGCGGCTGGTGGATACCGATGGGGCACTGTCCGGATCGAAGAGCCGGGTCATGAGCAGCAGGCCAATCATCGCCGCCACCGCCAGGCTCAGGGGGGCCATGCGCCAGCCACCTGCATCCATGAGCAATCCGATGAGGGGAATGGCAATCAACGTACTGCCCGCCCAGGGAAATTCCAGTAGACCGATGACCAGTCCCCGGCGCTCGAAGGGCACCCTGGCACCCACGTAAGCCTGGATGGCCGGGTCGTAGATCGTCTTGCCAAAGCTGGCCAGCACCACTGCCAAGGTCAGCACCGCGTAGGTGGGCCAGATGGCAGCGGCACTCATCCCCAGCGCCACCAGGGCCAGACCGCCGATCATCATGCGGCGGTATCCCCAGCGGTCGGCAAACGGCCCGGATATCAGCCCCACCAAGGGGGCCGCCTGGCAGGCCGCCACCATGGCGGTGACCGCTGTCAGCGGTACGTCCAGTTCGCGACTGATCACCGGTGCAAACGGATACACGAAACGCCGGGCGGTGTTGAGCACCAGGCGACAGAACATGGCGCCGGCGATACGCCAGGCGAGTTGAAAGCCGGCGTGGGGGGCCGGTGGAGAGGCGATGGCCATTTTTTTTCGGCGGGTCCGTGGCGCAGTGAGAAAAAAGGTTTGCGGGAAGACATCCGGCTCGGGGTGGTTGCCAAAGGACGAACCGCTCCTATCTATCACAGTCCCCTTGGGTGTCAACAGCGGTGGACGGCTTCATCATTGATTAGAAAAACCTTGTCGCCGGCCTGTTGAAGGGGGTAGATTCCTCGCGGGGCAGCCATGGACATTCAGGTACAGTGCTACGCCGGTTACAGGGCAGAAGAAACGCCGAGAGCCTTCCGGATCGGTACCCGGCAAGTGACGGTGGTGGAGGTGCTGGACCGCTGGCTGGCGCCGGATCACCGGTACTTCAAGGTGGCGGGAGACGATGCCGGTGTTTACATCCTCAGGCACGATCCGGGCCTGGATCGCTGGGAGATCACGCTGTTTCAGGCTTCGACCCCCGTTTCCGGCAGAGACGGACCCCATTGAGGAACAATTTTTCACCGGCGGTCCAAAAGGAGGCTTTTATGGCCAAGCGCCACTTGATCAGGCAGGCGACGCCGCTGTGCGCCGCGGTCGTTCTCTGTTTATCCGTTTTCGCCCACGCCCAGACAGCGGGTACCGACGCCGCCGCATCCGCCGCCGCCGAATTTCCGGCCCTGGTCGAGGCCATCCGGATTTCGCCCCCGGTGGACTTTTGTGGCGAGCCGGTGCCGCTGGACCACCCGGAAGTGGCCGAACGACTGGAGATCGAGCTGCTGTTGATGACCTGGAACCGGCCCCAGGTGCTCCTGTGGCTCAAGCGGGCCGGGCGTTATTTTCCCGAGATCGAGGCGATTCTGCACCAGGAAGGGCTGCCGGACGACATTAAATATCTCGCGGTGGTGGAAAGCGGGCTGCGTCCCCATGCCGGCTCCTCGGCGGGGGCCATCGGGTTCTGGCAGTTCATCCGCCCCACGGCCCAGCGCTACGGGCTGACCGTTGACAACCGCAAGGACATGCGACGCAACCTCACCGCTTCCACCCGGGCCGCGGCCCGCTACCTCAAGGACCTCTATGCCCAGTTCGGATCCTGGCACCTGGCGGCCGCCGCTTACAACATGGGGGAGCAGGGGGTGGCCGCCGAGATGCTCGCCCAGGAAGTGGACGATTATTACCGGCTCTATCTCTATCTGGAAACCCAGCGCTACGTGCCCAAGGCCGTGGTGGCCAAACTGATCATGTCCGATCCCCAGCGCTTCGGGTTCCGCCTCGGCCCCCAGGATCTCTATTCCCCCTACGAGTCTGAATCGGTGGACGTGGTCCTGGCCGAGGAGACTCCCCTGTCGCTACTGGCCCGGGCGGCGGCTTGTGATTTCAAGGCCATCAAGGATCTTAATCCCGAATTGCGCGGCCACTACCTCGCTGCCGGCCGGCATGAATTGAAGGTCCCCGTTGGCGGTTCGGAGGGATTCCAGCAACGGCTCGATGAGATCCTTGCCGAGCACCGGGACCAGTTTGAACAACGGATCTATGTGGTGCTTCCCGGGGACAACCTGTCGCTGATCGCCGAGCGCTTCAACGTGCCGCTCCAGGCCCTGCGCATCTGGAACCGCATCGACTTGCGCAAGCCGATTCATCCCGGTGACCGGCTGGTGGTCCGGCCGTCCAAAGAGGCGCTGAACCCGGACAAAAACGAAGAACAGTGAAAAGGAGAGATCATGACAACGCAGATCACCGCCGTGGACCGTGTCGAGATTCTCACCCTTCAGGACAACACCATCGACCTCACCTCGGGGGACAGCACCCCGATGGTGCAGCGGGCCGTTCCCATCAAAGACGGCCGAATCGGCCAAAGTATTCTGGCCGAGCACGGTTTTTCCGCCTTGCTGCACGCCAGGACGGCCGGCGCCGACCGCCAGTTGCTCTTTGATTTCGGCTATTCTCCCGAGGGGGCGGCCCTCAACGCCGATGCCCTCGGTCTGGATTTGGGCCACGTGGAAGCCCTGGCCTTGTCCCACGGGCATTTCGACCATTTCGGCGGGCTGACGGCGCTGGTAAAAAAAGTTGGCAAAAAGGATCTGCCCCTGGTGCTGCACCCGGAGGCCTTTCGTTTCGGGCGCCACATGAAGATCACCGAGCAGTTCAGCCTCTTTTTTCCCGATTTGACCCGGGAAGCCGTGGCCGCCGCCGGGGTGGCGCCGGTGGAAAGCGCCGCCCCCTATCCGCTCTGCGGGGACACGATGCTTTTTCTCGGCCAGGTGCCTCGCGTCACGGTTTTCGAACAGGGCGCCCCGAACCTGTTTTACCTCCATGACGGAGAAGCGCGCCAGGACACCTTTGAGGACGATACCGCCATGGTGCTTCACCTCAAAGGCAAGGGGTTGATCGTTCTGTCCGGATGCGCCCATTCGGGCATCATCAACACCGTGGCCCATGCCCGGGCCGTCACCGGGGTGGAGAAGGTTCACGCCGTCATGGGCGGGTTTCACCTCTCGGGGCCGGGCAAGGAGGCGCTGATCCGCCAAACGGTGGAAGCCATGGCGGCCATCGATCCGGATTACGTCATTCCGACGCACTGCACCGGACGCAACGCCGTGATGGCCTTCGAGAAGGCCATGCCGGGAAAGGTCCTGATCAACATGGCCGGCACCCGGCTGGTTTTCAGCGCTTAACCCTCATGCCCGCAGCCAATGATCGAACGGCCCAGGCCGTGGAGACCCTGGCGGTGCCGGTGCATCAGGCGGTGACCGACCACCGTGATCCACCGGTGGCTTACGCCGAGCGGATCTGGGCCTTGTTTCACCTCGAGGATGAAGCGAAAAAATGCCCCCAAGCCGTGAGTCCACACGTGGTGGAGGTTCTCGGAAGGCTGTTGCAGGAACCCCGGCTGGGCGCCAAGCGCCAGGATTTGTTTCTGGCGCGCAAGGCCGCCGAAGTGCTGGTGGAACTTGGTGGCCTGCCCCGGCCTGAGCTGGCCCGGGATGCCTGGTCCACCCTGGTGGGAACCCTGGCCGTCACCCGGGGATTGGCCCACCGGGGGACGGCTGAAACCCTCGGCTCCCTGCCTTGCCTGGATGCGGCATTTCCCCGGCCACCGGCCCCGGTGGTGGGGGCCGGTACGTCGGTGACCTGGTCCAAGATCGTCGCCCGCGCCGGTCTCGCTGGATCGTTTCGCTTGCAGTGCCAGGGGCGCAGTCTGGTGGCCAGCAACGGCAGGGACAGGCGCCCCTTGGTGGTGAAGATGGCCCGTGCCGGCCAGGACCCGGTGGAGTTGGCCCGGGAGGCGGCCTGGATGGAGGCGCTGGACGGAGAGGGGCGGCGTTTCGGCTGTCGGTTCGAGATCCCGGAGCCGCTGCGATTCGACGGCGGGCATCTCGTGCGGGCCAACGGTTTGCCGAATCCCGCGCCGGATCCCGGCGATCTGCACCCTGAAAGATGGGCCATCGCCTACCTGGCGCCGGCGGATTACTTTGTCTATCCCAACGATCCCGTCGCCGGGCGGCGGCCGGAACCGGAGCGCTTTGTGGAAATCATGGGCCGCGCCGCTTTGCTGTTCG
>JAQVTF010000186.1 GCA_028700185.1 Desulfobacteraceae bacterium
TTGCGCACCATGGACATGAGCTCGGGAAAGAGGGGATGGTTCGTGTTGGCCGAGTAGAGCACCTGGCGCCCGTTGCGACGACTGCGCAGCAGTTCGGTGCGGGTGAGTTGGTTGAGTTCCTCGCGCACCGCGTTGGTGGAAACCTCGAATTCGCCGGCCAGTTCGCGCAGGTAGGCCTCGGCCAGCGGGTTCAAGAAGAGCCGGATCAGCAGTTTAATGCGGGTTTTGGAGCCGATGAGACCTGAGAAGAGAGTGTTCACCGCCTTGTCCTTTTATGAGCAGTTATTCTGCTCATAAAATGGTGGGCGGGGTTTGTCAAACAAAATAACACAGGCATCGATGCCGTTGCGAAGAGTCGTCCTTGCCCAAGGGGAGACACAGGTCCAGGGCGCAACGAGACGGCGCAAGACGAACCGAGAATTTTGGGGGAACCCTTACTCGCCGATAACGGTTTTCAGAAACCTGAAAAATGGCATTCAGGAGGGAAAGGCGAGGCGGTCCAGGATCAAGCCGTGGAAGCTGTCGCCGGTGCCTTCGAAGCGCCAGCCGAGGTGTCTGTGGCAGCCGGCGCAGATGGCGATGCGCCACCGGTAGCCGGCAAACCAGGTAAAATCATCGCTGGCCTCACCCACCCGGGTACAACCGGGGGCGTTGCGAAAACAGCCGATCTCGAAAACGATGCCGTGGGGATTGGCAAAGGTGTGGCGATGGGCGCCGGAGACGGTGATGGCATCGTCGGGATGACAGACGGCAAAACCGCAGGCCCGGCAGACGATGACCGGTTCGAGGGCATCCACCGTCGTGGGCTTGGGATCGAGGCGTGTGCGCGGACTGCCGACGCCACCGCGGCCGTCGGCGGGGTGACGGGATTTAAGCGGTACGACGCGTCGGCAGGTAAGCATCGCGCAACCTTTGCCGATCCGGTGTCTTCGGCGGTTCTATGCTGGCGGCGGAACGATGCCGGCCAACAGATCCAGCAGGCTTTCAAAATCCTTGGCCGTTGGCCGGGAAGGCAGGCGACCCACCAAGCCGAGGCCTTCAGAGGCCTCGTGAAATTCGTGATCGTCCAGGTCGCTGACGGCCGCCATGTTGGCGAAGGCGTCCATCTGCAACACTTTGCGGCACAGATCGAATCCCTCCCGCCCGTCGATGCGTTCATCGACGACGAGCAGATCCGGACGCGCTGCCTTGACCCGGGCGAGGACGGTGGTGCTGTCCTGTGCCCAGTCCACTTGGGCGCGTCCGTCCTTGACGAGGCTTTCAAGGATCGGTTCAAAGAAAGCGCGGTTTTCCGTCGCTATCAACAGTTGCAGTGGCATTCCGTAAACCTCCGGCGTGTTCAGCGGGGCTTGGCGCCGGTGTCGGACTTGGCCCGCGCCCCCCAGACGGTCTGGTAGTAGTCGTCGATGGCTTCGCCCAAAGTGTTCACCGCCAGGGCGGCGCAGTGGAGATGGTCGTCCGGCAGGCCGCCCAGCTCCTCGGCCACTTCGTCCGGACTCAGGGCAAGGGCCTCCTCCAGGCGCCGACCGGTGACCAGATAGCTCATGGCGCTACCGCAGGCAACGGTGTAGACGCATCCCCGGGGCAGATGGCAAACCCGGCGGATGGTGTTGTCGGTCACTTCCAGGGTAACTTCCATCTGGTCGCCGCAGGAACCGATCCCCACGGCACGGCCGTTGGGAGCGGGTAGCTGTCCCATGTTGTGGGGCACCTGGGCATGGGCGAAAAATTTCGGGTTGAGATTGTGACCGTGGAGGTGATCATCGTCCTCGTGGTCGTGGTGATGATGAGGTTCGGATGCAGTTGAAATATCCAGTGTTTCTTTCATGGCGACCCGTTTGAACCCATCGATGTCAAAAAGGGTGAAATGAGAAGGCTGTCGTTCGGGGGGGTTGCCCCTTCAGTGACGATGATTCGGCCACCATCGAGTGCACGGGAGGACACGGGCGGGAAACCGGATTTAAGCCCGGCAAGGGGGAGTGTGTCCGCCATGCACTCTCTGGTGGCGGGTTCTCAGCCCATGCCGCCGCCGCAGGTATGCTCCTGGCTGAACTGGGGGAGACGACCGGCGACGAAAGCATCCACCGCTTCGCCCACGCTGCGGGCGTTGCCGCCGTAGTAGACGTCGATTCCCACCTGCTGAAATCCCATCAGCGGGCGCAGTCCCATGCCCCCCGCAATGAGGGCCTTGGCGCCCTGATCGGCCAGGTACTGCACCGGGGCCATGCAACCGCCTTGCTGGTGGGGCATGTTGGGAATCACTTTGATGTCTTTGACCTGTCCTTCCTCCACCGCAACCAAGGTGTACAGGTCGCAATGGCCGAAGTGGGCCCCCACGGTGGCTTCGAGGCCGCCGGGGTTGGAAGAGGGGATGGCAACAATCGTGTTCATGCGTTATGGCTCCTTTAGGGCGCGGCGTTCATTCACCGCTGTCTTCAAAAATTATTCACAAGACGACATCCCGAAAATCCATCAATTTGCCACGAATTGACGAATTGTCAAGCGGCCTGTGCATTTTTGACATGATCAGCGATCCGGTCCCAGATCTCCCGCACCTGTTGCGCCAGGGGGCCTTTGCTGTACTCGACAATGGTTTGACCGGCCACCATGGCATCGGTGACTTCGGCGTCGAAGGGAACCTGGCCCAGCAAAAACATTCCCTTGGCCTTACAGTCGGCCACAATCTCGGCGGTCCTGGCGGGACTGAGGTCATGCTTGTTGACGATGACGCCGACGGGCACCTTGAAGTGGGCACAAAGGTCCACGATGCGCGCCAGGTCGTGTCGTCCGGACGGCGTTGGCTCAGTGACGATGACGGCGAAAGAGGCGCCGGACACCGAGCTGATCACCGGGCAACCAATCCCCGGCGGGCCGTCTGACAGGATCAGGGAAATTTGTTTTTGCTGGGCCAGTTCTTTGGCCTGCTCACGGAGCAGGGCGACCAGGCGGCCTGAGTTTTCCTGGGCCGGATAAAGCTGGGCATGGACGAGCCGGCCGAAGCGGGTATTGGAATGGTACCATTCCCCGCAGGTGCGCAAATCCCAATTGATGGCGTCGGCCGGACAGAAGGTGACACAGACCTTGCACCCCTCGCAGTGCAACGGGTCGATGACCGGCGCATCATCGCCGGGGATCACCGCGTCGTAACGGCACATTTCGTAGCAGGTGCCGCAGTTGGTGCAGTCCTCGGGCCGGATTTCCGCTTCGTACCCGGACTTGAAGGATTCGGTCTGAAGGTTTTCAGGTTTCAACAGCATGTGCAGATCCGGTGCATCCACGTCCAAGTCGCAGATCACCACGGGCTGGGCCAGTTGGGCAAAGGCCGCCGTCAGGGTGGTTTTGCCCGTGCCCCCCTTGCCACTCAGTACCACGATTTCAAACACGGGAGGCCTCCTTTGCGCTGCGATCGCCCACAAGACGGCGCAGCCGATCCGCCAGGGCGGTGAGAATTTCACCGGCCGACGGCACTGCCTCAGCGACGATGCGCCCCTCGGCATAAGCCTCGGCAATGGCGCGGTCGTAAGGGATTTCAGCGAAGATCTCGAGTCCGTTGCGCCGGCAGAAATGATACACCTCGTCGGTGCCCACCCCGGCCCGGTTGATCACCACGCCCATGGGTTTGCCCATGGGCGCGAAAGCCTTGTGAGCCAAGCCGAGATCGAAGACCCCGAAGGGGGTGGGTTCGGTGACCAGTACGATGGCGTCGGCATCCATCACGGCGTTGACCGCCGGGCAACTCACCCCCGGCGGGGCGTCGATGATCACGTCGGCACCGGCCGGCGCGATGTCGGGCAATTTGGCCTTGACCTGACGCATCAGGGGCGGGCTCATGGCTTCGCCGATGCGCGAGCGCCCCATGATGAAATCCGCCTTCCCGGCTTTGCCCCAGATGATATCGCCCAGTTCCCGTTCACCGGGGGTCAGGGCGCCCTCGGGACAGATGGCCAGGCATCCGCCGCAGCCATGGCACATCTCCGGAAAGACCATCAGGACTTCCCCGAGCACCTTTATCGCGGCGAACTGGCACAGATCCGAGCATTTGCGACAGTAGGTGCATTTGCTCTCGTCGGCCACAGGGATTTCGATCACCGCTTTCTGGCGACCGGTTTCTTCCGGGTGCAGGAACAGGTGCAGGTTGGGCGCCTCCACATCGAGGTCCACCGCCACCACCGGGTTGGGCCAGGCGTAGGCCAGTGACGCCGCCACGGTGGTTTTCCCCGTTCCCCCTTTGCCGCTGGCGATGGCGATGATCATGACCGGCGCCTCCCGCCGCCCATACCGCTACCGCCGCCCATGCCCATGCCGCCGCCGCCACCCATGCCGCGACCGCCGCCGGCCGGACCTCGGCCCATGCCTTTGCCACGACCGCCGCCCATGCCGCGACCGCCGCCCATGCCGCCGCCGCCACCCATGCCGCCGCCGCCACCCGTGGCGCCGCCCGGCATGTTGAGACCGCCGTGGGCCGGACCACTGGGCTGGGAAACGGGTGACGCCACACCTTCTTTATAGCGTTGGACCGCTTCCCGGACCGTCATGTTGGCCATGTTGGGAACAATTTCCACGCCGGCGGCGGAAAGGGCCTGATACGCCTTGGGGCCGACATCGCCCGTGAGAACGGCTTTGACGCCGGTGCGGGCAACGGTTTCACCGGCCTGGATGCCGGCGCCACTGGACATGGTCTGGGCTTGTCCGTTTTCCTGGTAGGTAAATTCCATCGTTTCGGGATCGACAATCAAGTACCCCGCCGCACGGCCGAACCGGGGATCGACCATCGAATCCAAACTCGGTTCATAACAACTGACTGCAATTTTTGACATTGTAACCTCCTTTGAGGGCGTCGGAAACCGTTGCGCCCGATGTTTGTTACGAGCATATACTCATTAAGACTGCATCCGGGGACTGTCAAGCCGATTTCTTCAAAAAGATAATGAAATCGGGTGAAACTACTCGAAATGACGATAAGAATATTTTTTTTTGATCACCGTCGGCTCGGGTCCCCCGGGGGGGGATCGTGAGGCGCTGTTCTTTTAAAAAACCAAGATTTTGGAAGAACGATAAAAGTGCCGTGGCTGATAAGTGATGCTTTCGTAAAAAATCCGAATTGTCATCCCGAGCGCAGCGAGGGATCTCTTCGTAAAACGAAATGTGTAATAATAGCGGATGCTTGAGATTCCTCGTCGCAAGCTCCTCGGAATGACAATGGC
>JAQVTF010000187.1 GCA_028700185.1 Desulfobacteraceae bacterium
CGTCTCGCAGCGGCCGGTGCGCAGCAGGGGGACAGGGACATCGATGCGGATGACCAGGGCTGTGCGGCAGGCGTTCAGCCAGGTGCGAAAGGCGTCGGGACCGGGAACATGAGGTGGGCAACCGGCCGATTGGCCGTAAAACGGGCAGGCGGCCGGCGTGCATTTTTGGGCGAGGGCGTCTTCGACGACGATGGACGCGGCGGCCACCGCCGCCGCGTCGCTGGCGCCCAGGTGGCGGGCAAGCCGCACCAGGGCTTCGTCATCCATTCTACTTGCCGGCCATCATGGCGGCGATGTCGTCCTGCACCGTGCCGATGGGCTTGATGTCGAACTTGTCCACCAGGACCTGGGCCACGTTGGGCGACAGGAAGGCGGGCAGGGTGGGGCCGAGGCGGATTCCCTTGACGCCGAGGGCCAGCAGGGCCAACAGCACGGCCACGGCCTTCTGCTCGTACCAGGAGATGTCGTAGGAGATCGGCAGCTCGTTGATGTCGTTCAGGCCGAAGGCCTCCTTGAGCTTCAGGGCGATGACGGCCAGGGAGTAGCTGTCGTTGCACTGACCGGCGTCCAGCACCCGGGGGATGCCGCCGATGTCGCCGAGGTTGAGCTTGTTGTAGCGGTACTTGGCGCAGCCGGCGGTGAGGATCACCGTGTCCTTGGGCAGGTTCTCGGCCACTTCGGTGTAATAGCTGCGCGATTTCTGGCGGCCGTCACAGCCGGCCATGACCACGAAACGTTTGATGGCGCCGGACTTCACCGCCTCGATCACCTTGTCGGCCAGGGCCAGGACCTGGTTGCGGGCAAACCCCCCCACGATGGTGCCGGTTTCAATCTCGGTGGGCGGCGGGCAGGTCTTGGCCTTTGCGATCAGCGCCGAAAAATCCTTCTTGCCGCCGGCCGGCCGGTCCGGAATATGGGTAGCGCCGACGTAGGAGACCACGCCGGTGGTGTAGAGACGGTCGAGGTAGGTATTCTCTTTCTTCAACGGCACGAGGCAGTTGGTGGTGAGCAGAACCGGTCCGTTGAACGACTCGAACTCCTTGTTCTGGTGCCACCAGGAAGAGCCGTAGTTGCCCACGAAGTGCTTGTATTTCTTGAAGGCCGGGTAGTAGTTGGCCGGCAGCATCTCGCCGTGGGTGTACACGTCCACGCCGGTACCGTCGGTCTGCTCCAGCAACTCGGCCATGTCCTTGAGATCGTGGCCGCTGATGAGGATGCCCGGGTTCTTGCCGACACCGATGTTCACTTGGCTGATTTCCGGGTGGCCATAGGTGGTGGTGTTGGCTTCGTCCAGCAGGGCCATGGTGCTCACGGCCGTGTCGCCGGCTTTCATCACCATCGCCACCATTTCGTCCACCGAAAGGTTGCGGGTGGTCGATTCCAGGGCTTCCATGAGGAAGCCGTTGACCTCGTCCTTTTCGTAGCCGAGGATCGTGGCGTGGTCGGCGTAGGCGGCGATGCCTTTGAGGCCGATGATCAGCAGCTCGCGCAGGGAGCGGACATCCTCGTTGGCGGCGGCGGTGATGCGGACCTCGTCCGACAGGGCCTTGTCCAGGATCGCCTGGCGGTCGGTGGCGGCCCAGGTGGCGCAGTCGGGAAGATCGCCGGAAACGGCCCCGGCCTTGGCCTTGACCGCATCCCGGACCTTGAGGCCCTCCCGGATCCGGTCGATGATGGCGTCATCGTCCCAGGCCACGTTGGTGATGGTGGCGAACAGGGCCTTGGCGATGAAGTGGGCCGCTTCCTTGTCC
This sequence comes from Desulfobacteraceae bacterium, assembly GCA_028700185.1. GTDB lineage: Bacteria > Desulfobacterota > Desulfobacteria > Desulfobacterales > UBA2174 > UBA2174. The sequence continues at coordinate 1,752 of JAQVTF010000187.1, forward strand.
ACCGTGCCCGCCTGCTTGAGTTTTTCCCCGTAAACGCTGATCCCCTTGCACACGTAGATCAACAGGTCTTGCAGGTCGGCGGTTTCTTCCGGCTTGCCGCAGACGCCCTTGATGGTGCAGCCTTGATTTTTGGCGGTCTCCTGGCACTGAAAACAGAACATGGTCGGTCTCCTTTCGTTTGGGCATTGATCAGTCGTCATTCGTCATTTGCCATTGGTCATTGGTTCCGAGCGGTTCAGGACGGCGGTCGGACGGCGCTTTCCAGGCGTCGGTCCAACGTACGCAACAGTTCGGTGAGGTCACGGTCGTGTTCGCGGGCCGCATCCGCCAGGGTGTGGAAAGCCGCCACCGGGCAGCCGACGCACATCAGTCCGAGTTCGATGAAAGCCTTCACCGCTTCCGGGTGGCCGTCCAGGACATCCTTGACGATGGTGTTGGGGCTTAGTGGTTCTGACATCAACGGGTTCCTTGGCAAATGGGGACGCGCTTGTCGCTTGCGTCCGTCAGCTTGACTTGGAAAATAGAGACAAAATGACGGCTGGTCTTTGCGCCGGCGCAACCAACCAGAAGATTTTTGGACGGCTTACAAGGTGACGCTCTTTTTGCCGCCGAAATACCGCATGAACTGGGCGCGTTCGTAGACGGCCGGGTCGGTACTCTTGTCCTGGCTCAGTTTCCCCTTGAAATCCTTCAGGTTGCGGAATCGTTTGCCCGCCATCCAGGCTTCAAGGCCCTCGCGCAGGGTTTTGATGTGTTGGGGGCCATTCTGGTACAGGCTGGAAACGGTCTGTACCGCATCGGCACCGGCCAGCAGGTGTTTGGCCACCGCCGCCGCATCGTGGATCCCGGTGGAGGCCGCCAGGTGGCAATCCACCTTGTTGGACATGATGGCGATCCAGCGCAGCGACAGGGCCAGGTCCGCCGGTGTGCTGAAGACGAAAGAGGGTTTGACCTCCATCTTTTCGATGTCGATGTCGGGGCTGAAAAACCGGTTGAACAGGACCAGGGCCTGGACGCCGCTGTGGGAGAGGCGCTGGATCATCTGACCGAGGTTGGTGAAATAGGGGCTGATCTTGAGGGCCACGGGGATTTTGACCGCTTCGATGACCTTTTCCACGATGCTGAAGTAGAGGGCCTCTTTCTCCTCGGCTGAGTGCTCGAAGTCCGTGGGCGGAAAAAACATGTTCAGCTCCAGGGCGTCGGCCCCGGCCCGCTCGATGTGCCGGGCGAAGGAGAGCCACTCCACCGAGTGGAAAAAGCAGTTGATGCTGGCGATTACCGGGATGCCCACCGCCGCCTTGCAGCCTTCGATCAAGGCGATGTATTTTTTCAGGTTTTCTTCACGGATCAGGTAGTCGTAGTACTCGATGGGGCTCATTTGGCCGTTGTGTTCAAAATAGGGGGGCGCTCCCGGGACCTCTTTGAATTCCTTCATGAAATCGGCATACTCGTAGTGGATCTCCTCTTCGAAGATCGACTTGAGGACCACGGCGCCGGCCCCGTTGTCGGCCAGGGCCTTGACCTTGTCCACCGAACCGGTGAGACCCGAGCTGCCGGCGATGATGGGGTTGTCCAGCTTCAGCCCCATGTAGTTGGTCGTCAGATCCATGCTTGTCTCCTTCCGTTGTTCAGTTATCAGTTATTAGTTATCGGTTATCGGTTGTCGGTTATCCGTTGGAAGTTATCAGGAAAAAACAAAGCGCCGACAACCGATATTCGCTTTCGTCGAATTCCTGAACCCTGAAACCTGAAACCCGAAACCGGAAGCCTTTAACCCCTTTCGGGCTAACCCGTTTTCAAGTATCGCTCCCGCAGCTGCTCCGCCATCTGTCGCACCGCCCCGAAGGCCCGCTCCACCGTTTTTTCCTTGTCCGGGTTTACCAGGCAGCAGGTGGCCGGCGAGATCATGCTCTGGGCCAGCATCCGTTCCCGGTCGACGCCCTTGGCCCAGAGGATTTTCCAGATCGTCTCCAGTCGTTGGATGAGGGAGGGAATCTCCTCCTGGGCGAAAGCCTCGAAACCGGTGGGGACGATTCCCCAGACGATGACGCCGCCGCGATCGAGAAACCGCTTTATGGACGGGGCGTAGGAGGCAAAGACCTCCGCATTGGTGTACACGTCCAGGGAGAGAACGTCCAGGTCCAGGTTGAGGAGGAAATCCCAGTCCGGGTTGCCGCAGAGGTGGACGCCCCGGGGGCGGTCGATCTGGCTGAAGAACAGGTCCATGTCCCCTTTGGCCTTGATGTCCCCGTAGCCGGCCAGGGCCGAAAAGATGAACTGCAGGCCCGGCTCGTCCACGAACATGAAGGCGTTGGAATTCAACCGCCGCAGCCGTTCCAGTTGAACGTTGATCCGCCGGGCCATGAAGTCGAAGAGAAACGGCCGCACCGTGTCGTCGAAAAGGATGGGCCGGTCATTTTCGTCCACCACGTTGAAACCGAAACTGATGGGCCCCTCGAGCTGGCCCCGGATGGCCGGCCGGTCGGCCAGGTCCAGTGCCAGGAACCGGTGATAGACGGCCGAGTAGGTCTTGCTGACGTCGAATATCTCCGGGTCGTCGAAGCGTGCCAGGACATCTTCCAGTTCCTGGAGGAACTTGTCCATGGAAAAACGCAGGGTGCGCTTTTCAAGGTCCAGGAGAATACCGGGAAAATGCTCCCCCGCCTGGACGTACATGTCCTCGTAGTAGCTGTAGTTGGGAAGCTGGGGCCAGAAGGGCACGTCCAGGGACAGGGCCATCTCCAGGGCCCGGTCCACGTCGGTGTGGGGCATTACGGCCATGGCGGTGGTGAGCAGGTTTCCGGGAATCTGGGCGGTCATGGCGGTCCTTTCAAGAAGCGGTTTTTTCGGCGGTGGCTTGCCAGAATTCGATGCGGTGCCCCTCCGGGTCGCTGAGGTAGAAGACCTCGGCGTTCCAGGGGTGGCGGCGCAGGGGCGTGGGCGCCAGTCCGGTGCTTTCGGCCCAGCGGTGGGCCGTGCGGATGTCTTCCACCTCCAGGGCCAACGTGATGCCCTGGCCGCCGGCGCTTTTCACCGAGGCGCGCCGTTCGTCGGCGATACTCAGGCGCGAGGTGGCGGTCAAGGAGAATTCGACAAACCAGTCGCTGGCGAAATTGACCGGCAGATCGAGCCGGTTGCGGTAGAAGTCCACCGTGGCCTGCCAGTTGCGGCAGTACAAAATCGTGTTGGCGGTTTTCAACAGGGCGTGCATTGTCGTTTGCTCATCCGTCTAAAATGTCTTTTCCCGATAAGAGACGGCATGGACGCCGTTGTCGGCGCCCCGGGTCCATGCCGCCATCCTGTTTTTCACGGCGATGTCTGCCCGGGCGCAGCCCCTAAATCCAGAACTCGGGATAGCGCCGATTCCTGGAGATGTTGTTGATGAGCAACGCCACCGCCAATAGCACCAAAGCCCCCAGGCCGGCG
>JAQVTF010000188.1 GCA_028700185.1 Desulfobacteraceae bacterium
CCGCGTCCACGGCGATACGCATCGGCCGGGCCAGCTTGAGATGGCCCGTCAAAAATGCCGTGTAGGCGGGCACCAGGTCCATGCGCCGGTGGCTTCCCTCGCCATGGACGAAATCGGCTTCTTCGGCAATGACGCGCACCTGCTGCAGCTCTTCCCCGTGGACCGAATCCAGGCCGTGGCAGACCTTGAAGCCGTTGTATTCCCCCGGGTTGTGGCTGGCGGTGATCATCACCCCCCCGTCCTGCTCGAGGTGGGCGATGGAGAAGTAGAGCAGCGGCGTCGGGCAGACGCCGATGTCGATGACGTCGGCCCCCGTGGCGACCAGGCCGGCGACGAGACGCTCGGCGTAGCGATCCGAGGAGAGACGACAGTCGCGTCCCACCGTGAACCGGCGGCCCCCCCGACGCGCCAGGAACGTGCCGATGGCCCGCCCCAGCACTTCAACGTCGGCCGCGGTGAAATCCTCGTCGGCGATGCCGCGGATGTCGTACTCGCGAAAAATCAACGGATTCATTGAACCTCCAGTGAACGGTGAGAGGGAATGATCAGGCCCAGACCAGCGCCAGAATCCCCACCAGGGCGCAATAGGGGGCAAACAGATGGAGCCGCCCCCGCCGCACGATGTACACGAGCATCCACAGGGCCCCGTAGCCCACCAGGGCTGAAACGGCGGTGCCCAGGGCCACGGTGACCAGGGGCGGACCGCCACCGGAGGCCAATTCGCCGGCGCCGATGAGCGCCGCCCCGCAGATGGCCGGAATGGACAGCAGGAAGGAAAAACGCGCCGCCGTGTCACGGTTCAGCCCCAGCAACAGCCCCAGGGCGATGGTGGCGCCGGAGCGGGAAATGCCGGGGATGATGGCCAACCCCTGGATCACCCCGATGGCCAGGGCCGCCGTCATGGTAAACTCGGCCATGGTGTGCTGGCGCACCGTGGACCGACGCGTGGCCAGCAGGAGCAGGCAGGTGACCAGCAAGGCGCCGCCCACCAGGGCCACCGATCCGAAAAGCCGGTCGGCGATCTCGTGAAAACCGATGCCGATGAAGGCCGTGGGCACCGAGGCGGCGATGATGAGCCAGGCCAGTCTCAGGTCGCCGTTTTCGGCGAATTCAGCACCGGCGGCCCGGCCGGCGACCAGCCGCTTGAAAAAATCGAGCAGGGCCCAAATAATGGCGCCGATGTCCCGGCGGAAAAAAATCACCACCGCCGCCAGCGTGCCCACGTGAACGCTGATATCGAAGGCCAGTTCCGGCTCCCGCAGGCCGAACCAGTTCTGAAACAACACCAGGTGACCGGAACTGCTCACCGGCAGAAACTCGGTCAATCCCTGGACGATTCCCAGGATAATCGCCTGAAACGGCTCCATGGCACTCCCCAGGCCGTTCTTGTGCCAAACGGCCTGCTCATCCGGCCCTCGGGCCGCGTTTTCTCAAATGCCCATCTCGTCTCGATCCGACACTCCGGCGATCTCTTCCACGATCCGGTGGGCGGCCTGAAGCGGGTCGGCCGCATCACGGATCGGCCGGCCCACCACGAGGTAATCGGCCCCCGCGGCCACCGCCTCCGCCGGGGACATCACCCGTCGCTGGTCATCACCGGCCACCTCCCCCGCCGGCCGAATGCCCGGCACCACGGCGAGCAGCCGGTGACCGAAATGCCCCTTGAGCATCACCAGCTCATGCCCGGCGCAAACGATCCCGTCACAGCCGGCTTCCGCCGCCATGGCGGCACGCCTCAGAACCAACCGGCCGGGGTCTTCCGCCAGCTCGGGGCGCAAACCGGCGGCGCTGAGGTCGGTCGATGCCACGCTGGTCAGGACGGTGACGCCGAGAACCTTCACCCGTCCTCCGGCGCCTTCCACCGCCGCCTGAAGCATCGCCGGGGACTCACCGCAGTGCACGGTGACGAAATCCACCTCCAGGGCCGCGACGGCCGTCATGGCCCGCCGCACGGTGGCCGGGATATCGTGGAGCTTGAGATCCAGGAAGATCCGCCCTCCCCCGTGGCGTCGCACCAGGGCAACCACCGCCGGCCCTTCGCGCACAAAGAGTTCCAGGCCGATCTTGAACATGCCCACCGCCCCGGCCAGCCGCTCCACCAGCGGCGCGGCCGCCGCCACGCTGGGCACGTCCAGGGCGAAGACGAGATAATCCTTGGCTGGGCGTCGGGTCATGGGGTCATTCCCCGGGCACCGGACGCCTGTCCGTACTGTTGATCGATCCACTGACGATAGGCCCCACTGCGCACCCGGCGTGTCCACGCTGTGTTGGCCAGATACCAGTCGATGGTCTGGGCCAGTCCCTCCTCGAAGGTCACCGCCGGATGCCAGCCGAGTTCCCTTTCGATCTTGGTGCAGTCGATGGCGTAGCGGCGGTCATGGCCGGGCCGGTCGGTAACAAAGGTGATGAGGCGTTGCCGCGGGGCATCGAGGGACCCGCAGCGCCGGTCGATGAGGTCGCAGAGGGTTTCCACCACCTGCAAGTTGTTGCGTTCACTGCGGCCGCCGATGTTGTAGGTTTCCCCGATACGCCCGGTCTGCATCACGGCCCAGATCGCCTGGCAGTGATCCGTGACGAAAAGCCAGTCGCGCACGTTGCCGCCATCGCCGTAGACCGGCAGCGGCTTCCCCTCCACGGCGTTGAGGATCATCAGCGGAATGAGCTTTTCAGGGAACTGGTACGGCCCGTAGTTGTTGGAGCAGTTGGACACCGTCACCGGCAGCCCGTAGGTGCGTCCGTAAGCGCGCACCAGATGGTCCGAAGCCGCCTTGGAGGCCGAGTAGGGGCTGGACGGATCGTAGGGAGTGGCCTCGGTGAAGTAGCCGGCAGGGCCCAGGGAGCCGAAGACCTCATCGGTGCTCACGTGATGAAACAGCACCAGATGCGCCCGGTGCCGGCGGGCCGCCTCCAGCAGGGCGAAGGTCCCGTTGACGTTGGTGCGCACGAAGGCGTCCGGTCCCACGATGCTCCGGTCCACATGGGACTCGGCGGCAAAATGGCACACGGCGTCCACTTTCCAGCGGGCAAAAACCTCCGCCATCGCGGCCGCGTCGCAGATGTCCGCCTGGACGAAGCGATAGCGGTCGCCGAAACCCTCGCTGAGGCCGGCCAGATTCTCCGGATTGCCCGCGTAGGTGAGCTTGTCCACGTTGACCACCCGTCCCTCGTAGCCGGCGCATTCAAACAGATAGCGGATGAAATTGGCGCCGATGAATCCGCAACCCCCTGTAACCAGTATCGATTCAAAGTGTCGTAGCGTCATGACGGCCTTTCTTGGGATCTGTCGTTTGGTGGTGTTCACGGGCGGTGAGCATAGACGAAATCGAATCCAAAATCCACGCCCCAATCCGCCTCGACAGCCCTTGACGCCCGGGGCGACGGACGAGTATGAAAAATTATCCGCTTTGTTTCCTCTTTCTTTCGGAGCGCCAGGAACAAGATGAAGCTTTCCGACCTGCCCGAACACTGGGACCTCATCGTCATCGGCGGTGGGATCACCGGCGCGGCGGTACTGCTGGAAGCGGCCCGCCGCGGCGTGCGCACCCTTTTGCTCGAAGGCCGCGACTTTGCCTGGGGCACTTCCAGCCGCAGTTCCAAACTCGTCCACGGCGGCCTGCGTTACCTGCGCCAGGGCCGCCTGGCCCTGACCCGCACCGCGGTGCGGGCCCGTGAAACACTGCTGGCCAGAGTTCCGGGGCTGGTGGATCCCCTGCCCTTTTTCGTCCCCTTGTACCGGGGCCGTCCGCCGGGGCGAACCGCCCTGCGCATCGGGTTGAACATCTACGACCTCATCGCCGGCCGGCGAACCCATCGCTACCTGAGTCGTGCCGCCTTCATCGACACCTTCCCCGGCCTCGGAACCGACGCCCTTCTGGGGGCCTACCGCTTCGAAGACGCCCAGACCGACGACGCCCGGCTGGTCCTGCGACTCATCCAGGCCGCCGGGACCTTCGGCGGCCTGGCCCTCAACTACAGCCGGGTGGAAACCGTGGCGCGCCACCACACCGGACGCGTCGCGACCCTAAAGGTCCGGGATCGGGAGGTGGGCATCGAACGGGAGTTTCGCGCCGGCGCGGTGATCAACGCCACCGGCGTGCTGGCCGGGCAGTTCGGCCCCCTGCCCCGGGCCAAATGGCATTTGCGGCCCCTGCGCGGCAGCCATCTCGTCATTCCGGCCCGAATCCTCCCCCTGCCGGCGGCGGTGAGTTTCGCCCATCCCGAAGACCACCGCGGCGTGTTCGCCCTGCCCTGGGAAAAGGCGGTGCTGGTGGGAACCACCGACCTGGATCACCGCCAGGATCTCGATAGCGAACCCCGCGCGAACCGCGCCGAAATCGCCTACCTGCTGGCGGCGATCAACCATCTGGCACCGGGCGGCGCCATCGGCGTTGACGATATCCTCAGCATCCAGACCGGGGTCCGGCCGGTGGTGGGCCGCGGCGACCGTCCGCCTTCGGACGAATCGCGGCAACACGTGGTCTGGGCCGACAACGGTCTCGTCACGGTAACCGGCGGCAAACTGACCACCTTCCAGCGCCTGGCCCGGGACGCCTTGGCCGCCGCCGCCCCGTGGCTGCCCCCGGCCTCCCGGCGCCGCTCGGTGTGGACGGCCCTGGCACCGGGTCACATCGACGCTGAACAGGCCCCGGGCCTCGATGCGCCGGCCCGGCGGCGTCTGGCGGGCCGCTACGGTGCGGCGGCCCTCGACATGGTTGAAAATGCGGCCCCGGCGGACCTGTCACCGGTGGCATCCACCGCCACCCTCTGGGCCGAGCTGGCCCACGGGGCCCGTCGCGAACAGGTGCGCCATCTCACCGACCTCATGCTGCGCCGGGTCCGCCTGGGGCTGCTGCTGCCCGAGGGGGGAAGAGACGCCCTGCCCGACATCCGCCGTCTGTGCCAACCGCTCCTCGGCTGGGACGATGCGCGTTGGCAGACGGAGGAGGCGGCCTACCTGGCCTACTGGCGCCGGTACTGCCGCCCGGGATAGAGGCCCCCGCGGCGCGCGTTCCAAGTCGATGCGCAGCGGCCGAGAAGGAGGTGCCCCGTTTCCCTCGATTCCCCCTCCCTCGCCACTGCAACCCCAGCCACTCAAACTTTAGTCACTTGCAACTTTAGTCACTTTAGTCACTCGTAACTTTAGTCACTCATAGGTCCCTCGTAACTTTAGT
>JAQVTF010000189.1 GCA_028700185.1 Desulfobacteraceae bacterium
ATCCCAATCCGTATAGGCCACGACGCTTCGGTCGCCGGCATCGGTGATGTCCGCCACCGTCAGGCCTAGTACGTTGGCCTTGCCGCCCTTGATGACCTGGGCGCCCGGGGCGAGCTGGCCGCCTTCCCAGTTCATTTCATACACTTCACCCTTGAAAACGGATTCTTCGGCGGCGCGCTGGAGTTGACCCAGCAGAAGCGGGGGGCCGATGACCGGATCCACCACGCGGTAGTACCAGGGCTGGTCGTCCAGCAGGGTCTTGTAGTTGCCGTCTGAAAATTCCAGCACGAAGGAATTGAGAATGGTGCGGGTCGGGCCAAGGCTGGTGACGTAGATTTCCGGGGTGCCGTTGCCGTTGATATCCGCCACGTCCACGCTGATGTAAGTGCTGGTGCGGGTCTTGGTGATTTCGGCGGTTTGAATCAGTTGACCGCTTTGCATTTCGTGGAGGGTGACCTGCTTTTCCGTCACCACCACAAGCTCGTTACGGTCGTCACTGTCCACGTCGGCCACGGCGATGCCGGTGATCAGCTCCTTGAAACTGCGGCTTTTCCAAAAACCACCGACATTCCGACCGGCACCGATACCGGCACCGGTGGCCACGAAGGCCGGATTGGGGGTGGCCCCCTGGCCGACAACGGCCCCCTGGTAGTCTTCCTGGATCCCGGATTGCATCAATTTTTCCGGGTGCATGCGCGGATCGTAAGGCTGGGAAGCGGCTTGACCGGGGGAAGCCGGCGCAGCCCCGGGCTGGGGGGCTGCCGCCACCGCCGGCCGGCTTACGGCGCGACCGAAGACGGTCTGGTTGATGTCGGTGGCGAACTGGTTGATCTGGGGAATGACTTCACCGACGCTCCGGGTTTGCACGAAAAAGGGGAGCGGTTGCCGCTGGCCGCTGACATCTACCATTCGTGAGTCGATGCTTACACTATCCCCGAAGACGGTGAGACTGCCGAACAGGACATAATCGGCCCTGAGCTTGCCGCCGATGAGCAAGGCCCGGCTTTCGCCCTCGAATCCGCCCGCCGTGTCCAGCGCCGACTGGACTTCGGCCTTGTTGATCACCTCCACCTTGTCCTGCCAGGTGAGGCGGGAACTGAGCATGTCCTGAATCCCTTGTTGCAGGTAAGTGAGATCGTTTTCGGCATTGACTTCAAAGGGCAGAATGGCCACCCGCATCGGCGCGGCAAGCGCCGGCACGGCGGTGAGACAAACCAGCAACACCAGCGCGACCATTACCAGGGGGCATCGCCGAAGATGAAAAAGATTGTTCAATGGGGTATCTCCTGTGTCGAACTGTTCACATCCAGATTCACTCCACCTTGCCTTTTGGAAGAATTATACCCTCCCCGCCAATCGCTGGCAAGGAGGCGTTGATCCGGGATGGATAAGAAGGAACGTCGCCCGCGTCAACCTTCTGCGGGGCATCTTATCAGGCCGGTTCCGCCACTGCCGATGGCCAACGGCGCGGGTTTCCCTTTCCGGGATTCTACGGCAAGTCGAAGTGGTTCAGATGGTGATGGTCGCCGTCGTCAAGCTGGAGGCGCCGCCGTATCGGCCGCGGCCGGTGTCAGGGTGTTGTAGAGCCGGCTGACACTCTGGGCGCGCCATTGTCCCTTGCCGGAAACCGTGGGGACCCCTTGAGCGTTCAACGTCTGGGCAATTTGCTCAAAACCGTTGCCCATGGCCCGTTGCTGCCGGATGATGGTTTCGGCCGTTTCGCGGCCATCCGCCTCGTCGGCTGCCAGAGCCGGCGTTGTCGTCTCGGCGGGAGATTCGGCGGACGCCGTGTCCATTTCCATATGGCCGTCGGGAAGGACGTCAGGGGTTGGCTCGGAAGGGGATTCGACGGAGGTTGCCAAGGCGACGGGCAGATCCGCTTCGGCGGGTTGCGGCTTGAAACGCCCCGCGATGGATTCCAGGGCATCAGCTTGTCGCTCGGTGGCCCGGGCCATGCGTTCGTTGAATTCCGCCAGACGTTTTTGCTGATCAAGGATGTTTTCCATCAGACGCTTGATGGCGGGCATCTGGTCGCTATCGGACGGTTTGCGTTGCTGGGGCGGGGTCTTTCGGTTTCCCGAGAATCGATCATTGGAGCGGTACTGGCTGTCGTAAGGCTTGTTGCGGTCGAAGCGCTTCTTGTTCGGGTTGCGTAAATTGTGCAAAAAATCGTCCATGTAAATCTCCCCGGGCATCGACTTGGCCGTCGTTGCCATCCAAATTGAAGCATGAAAGAAAAGGATGGACCAACCGAAGCGGGTCCGCTTGAAACACCCTGTGATTCGTCTAGTCTAGTTTTGAAATTGGCAAATTCGTCAAATTGTCGGTGGGTTGAGTTTCCTCGTCGCAAGCGCTCCGGGATGGCGGAGGCTTTTCCGCAGCTTTCTTTTGCCTGATTCGGATGTGCATCAAAAAGCATCGAGGTGAATTTTACGTATCGAAGGGCCGGCGGAAAGTCAAGACTGGATGATGATTCCCGAAACCTTTGATTTTACTAAATGGTATGCTATGGTCCCCCACTGAATCAAAACAGCCTGCTCAACCTCGAAAGGTCGTCATGGACACACACCCCCTTCGTACCATCAGCGCGCCGGCCAGTATCGGGTTCGTGGGCGCCAGCGGCAATCCGGCCAACATGGGCACCATGCAGTTGCTCAACCTGCTCTACAGTGGTTACCCCGGCAAGGTTTTTCCCGTTCATCCCCGGGACAGGGAAATATACGGGTTGCAGACCTACGAGCGGATTTCGGACCTGCCTGAGGCCCCGGAGATGTTCATGCTGGTGGTCCCCACCCGACTGATTCCGGAAATGGTGGCCGACTTTGCCCGGCTGGGGACCCGCCGGGGCGTGATCGTCACCGCCGGCTTCAAGGAAACGGGGGCGACGGGGGCGGCCCTGGAGGCCCGGCTCGCCGAACTGGCACGGCGGGAGGAGATTCGCTTTCTGGGCCCCAACTGCATGGGGCTCATCAATACGCGATGCCCGCTGAACCTCACCGCCGCGCCGTTCAAGGGAAGATGCGGCGGCCTGTCGCTCATCAGTCAGAGCGGCACCTATATCACCCAGACCGTGGAGTACCTGCGCACCCGGGGGATTGCCCTGAACCTGGCGTTCAGTGTCGGCAACGAGGCCACCATCGATCTGGTGGACTGTCTCGAATACCTGGGACAGGATCCCGATACCCAGGCCATCGGCATGTACATCGAGTGCATCCGTCGGCCCGGGCGATTTTTGGAGGTGGCCCGGCGGATCGACAAGCCCATGGTGGCCCAGTACGTGGGCGGCACGGCGGCCGGCGCCCGCAGCGGCGCCAGCCACACCGGGGCCCTGGCCGGCCCGGACCATGTCTATGACGGCCTGCTGGCGCAAGCCGGCGTGATCCGGGTCGACAGCATCGAGGCCGTTTATCAGGCGGGCCATACCTTGGCCAGCCAGCCGGTGCCACGGGGGCCACGCATTGCGGTGTTGACCAATTCCGGCGGCCCAGGGACCGCCATGGCTTCGCGGTTGGATGCCGGCGGCATGGAGGTGCCCGAACTCAGCGAAGCACTTCAAGAGAAGATTCAGGGGTATCTCCCCGGTCATGCCAGCGTGCGCAATCCCGTGGACCTGACCTTCCATACCGACATGACCCAGATTGCCGAGACGCTGCCCCGGATCCTGATGGAAGCCGAGGAAATCGACGGGTTGCTGATTCACGGCATCATGGACACCGGCTGGGCCGAAATGAGCTTTCCGGTGTTCGAAAAATTTTTCGGTGCCACCCTCGAGGACATTCGGCGCATGCTCAACGTGGATCTCGATACCTTGGTGCGTCTGCCGGCGGCCTTGGGCAAACCCCTGCTGATCTCCTCTTTTTTCGGCCGCGAGGACAACGCCCTGTGTACCTTTCAGGAACACGGCATTCCGACCTTCGACGGTCCTGAAAAGGCCGCTGCCGCCATGACCCTGCTCTGGCGTTGGGCCCGGATCCAGCGGAGCCGGCGCCCGTTGGCGGCGCCGGGGACATTGCCCGCCGCCGCCACGGCGCAAATGGCCGTTCTGGGCGAGACGGTGGATGAATTCGAGGCCAAACAGGTCCTGGCGGCCTGTGGTATTCCCACCGTGAATGAACGGCGGGTGGAAACCGAGGATGAGGCGGTGGCGGCCGCCCGCCGGATCGGTTTTCCCGTGGCGCTGAAGGGATGCAGTGCCGATGTGTTGCACAAGACCGAAGCCGGCCTGGTCCATTTGGGACTGACCGGCGAGGACGCGGTGGTCACCGCGGCCAGGGCCGTGAAGGAAAGGATGCCCGGCGCTCGGCTCTTGGTCAGCGAGATGCTCGACAGTCGGCGCGAGGTCATCGCCGGCGTTTCCCGGCCCCCGGGATTTCCCCCCTGTGTGCTGTTCGGGATGGGCGGGGTGATGGCCGAAGCCCTGGAAGATCGGGTGGTACGGCTGACGCCTCTGGACTCCGGCGATGCCCTGGAGATGATGGACGCTTTGCGGGGCCGGCGGGTGCTGGGGGCCTGGCGCGGCATGCCGGCGGTGGACCGGGAAGCCTTGGCCGACCTGCTGGTGCGCCTGGGGCGATTGGCGGCGAGTTTCCCGAGATTGAAGGAAATCGATCTGAACCCGATCCTTTTTGTTGACGGGCGCCCCAAGGTGGCCGATGCCCTTTTCGTGGTGTGACCGCCGACCCGATCCCGGCTCCTGCCGCGTGGGGCTGATGGCCGATAGCCACGGTGACAGTGAAGCGATCACCGCCGCTGCGGCTTTTCTCAAGGCCCACGGCTGTCGGCTGTTGATTCACCTGGGCGATATTTGCGATTCCGCGGATCCGTTCACGGTGACGTCCTGCGTGGCCGCCGTGCGCGGGGCCGGTATTCTGGCGGTGCGAGGCAACAACGACCATGCCCTGGTGGCCGATGAAACGGTCCGCCTGGACCCAGAGCCCCGGGCGTGGCTCGCCGGCCTTCCCCTGCGCATCGACATGCCGTCGGCCGTGTTCATGGGATTAAAATGAATAGCGGTTGAAGTGACTTGAATCGAGATGTTTCGGTGCGCAACGGCAAGCTGTTGACCGTTGCCGGGAAAAAGGATAAGGCCGGCAAGCGATAACCGATGACCGATATCCGCTAATCA
>JAQVTF010000190.1 GCA_028700185.1 Desulfobacteraceae bacterium
GCAAATGGCCACCCCGGCGCCGGCCTTGGCGAAATCCCGGGCCAGAACGATGATATAGTCGTTGCTCACCCCGGTGATCTCGGCCACCTTGTCCGGGGCGAAACCGTCGAGCACCATCTGGCGCCAGGGCTCGAAGCCGTTGGCGTAGTAGTCCACGAAATTGCGGTCGTAGAGCTTCTCGGAGATGATCACGTGGGCCAGCCCCAGGGCGAGGGCCGCCTCGGTGCCCGGCCGGATCGGCAGCCAACGGTCCGCCTTGGCGGCGGTGTTGGACAACCGCGGCTCCACTTGCACCAGTGGGACCTTGCGATCCTTCCAGAGACTCTTGGCCCGGATCATCCGCACCGGCGCCCCCCATCCCTCGATCACGCCGCTGCCGAAACTGATGACGAAATTGGCGTTCTCCAGGTCGAAGCCCACCATGGCCTGCTGGCCGTGCATCCGATAGACCGCCATTTCATAGGCGTCTTCGATGCCGGCGGGGCGCACGAGGTTCGGTGATCCGTAAACGCTCATGAAACGGCCCAGCAGGGCGGAGAAGGTGCCCCGCCCGGCGCCGTTGAAAACAGCCAACTGTTCGGGATGGCCGCTCTCGCGCAGTTCTCCCAGCTTGTCGGCCAGTTCCCCCACCGCTTCGTCCCAGGTGATCTTGGCCCACTTGCCCTCGCCGCGCTGGCCCATGCGCTTGAGCGGACCGCTGATCCGGGTGGGGCTGTAGAGCATCTGCGGGCCGCTGAGTCCCAGGGGGCAGATCCCGCCGTCATTGACCGGGTGGCCGGCCAACCCCTCGATCTTCACCACGCGCTCGTCGACCTTGCGCACCGCGATGCCGCATCCGCCCGGGCACAGGGTGCAGGTCGACTGGGCGTAGCTATAGGCGCCGTCGGGGGGGACCGGCGTCCAGGGCCACATCTGCGACCAGATCGACACATCGTCCATCAGCTTCCATGGCAGGGGCGTCACCGCCGTACCGGCAGCCCCGCCGATCACAAACGATAGAAAGCTTCTTCTGTCCAATTTCATCGATGTTACCCCTTCGAGTTAGACATCCGGGCGCAACGGCCGCAAATTTACTTGTGGCAAACGAAACAGGCGTCGCGATGGGTCTGAACGCTCGACCCGACGGCCGCTTGACGGTCCAGGGGATAGATGGCCGGCACCACTTCCTGACGAAAATGGCGGCCCACCACGCCGGGGGCCGGCGCCTGATCGACGCTGCCGACGGCCTGCTCGTGGCACTCGGCGCAATCGTCCATCTTCATGCGGTCGTAGGTGTGGGTCTTGAAACCGGCGATGCTGTAGCCCCAGATGTCCCGGCTGTAACCGGTGATGCGATTTTCCTGGTAGGGCTTCAAGGCGGTGGAGGTGCCGATGTCGCCATGACAGGTTTCGCAGCCCATCTTGGCCTGGATGACATGGGCGGCGTGGGAGAAGAAGACACAATCCGGTTGCCTGGAGTAGACGTGCCAGGGCACCTCGCGCTCCTTCCAGACGTACTGCTCCACGAAAATGGTCTCGTCCTCGCTTTCACCGAGCACATCCTCGTGGCAGTCGGTGCACTGGGCCAGGGTGGGCACGCCGGAAAAGGTGCCGTCCTCGCGGAAGAAATGGCAACTCTCACAATCGCCGACTTCCTGGTTGTGCAAGGCGTGGTTGAAATTGAAGGGTTGGGGTTTGGTCGAGTAGAGCAACTTGGGGAAAATCCCCCACCCGATCACCAGACTGGCGGCAAATCCGAGGATAAAGAAGAGAAGAATGGTTGCGCCGCCCTTGTTTTCGGCGGCGTCGCCGGGTACCGCATGCCCATGGTCGTCTTTCGTGCTCATGGAAACTCCGTCATCCCGTTTGGGGCCGCCGCGAAAGGCGCAGGTCGGCCGCTGAAATAAAGCCATCCCACAATCGGGGTCACCACATGGCCATCTTTCTCACGCCTAACCGTATGTGTTTAAAATCGTTTTCAATCGGATGGGGTGGGATCCGGGGGGCGGCGCTGGGCCGAAGTTTATGGAAACCACCCAAAAGCGAATCAGGGGTTGCTGTACTCTGTGTGCCTGGCTTTGTCAAGGGGAATTCCCTGCGCCACGGGGTATTTCCCACTGTATTCCAGACACCTGGCGTATTGATTTCAGGCTGGAAATTCAAGACTCGAGGGGGTGCGGATCAGCGCTGCCACCCGCCGATGAGCGGCCGCTGTCAACGGAGCGGCCGCGATGGCCGAGACCGTCAGCGGAGTTGTTCCGTCATGGCCCCGTAGCTGTGCAACCCCGGCAGCAGGTTGACGCCGAAGTAGGTGAACAGGACGGCGACAAACCCCAGGATGGACAGGTAGGCGATCCGTCTTCCCTGCCAGCCCCGCATGAGGCGGGCGTGGAGCAAGGTGGCATAGACGAACCAGGTGATGAGGGACCAGGTCTCCTTGGGATCCCAGCCCCAGTAACGGCCCCAGGCCGAGTTGGCCCAAATGGAACCGGTGATGATGCCGGCCGACAGGAACACAAAGCCGAACATCACGGTCTGGTGGGTGAGCAGGTCCATCAGGGAAGGCTCGGGAAAACGGGAAAACAGCTCGGTACGCACCCGCTGATGGCGCCCCAGCAGCCATCCGCCCAGGTCCACCAGCCCCGCGAGCAACAACGCGGCGCCCAGGCCGACTCCGAAGGACCAGCCCAGGATGAACCTGAAGAGAATCAGCCCCAGGCCCACCAGAAAGAGCTGAAGCACCAGCAGGTCGGCGGGACGCTGCTCGGTGGACTCCCCGTCGGCGGCCGCGGCGAGCTTGTTGAGCAGGTACATGATGCTGAGGCCGAACCCCACGGCGAAGGCGGCATAGCCGATGAAGCAGGTGATCACATGGGCGATGAGCCAGTTGCTCTTGAGGGCCGGAATCAGCGGTTGGATGCGGTCGCTGATGTGGGGCGACAGGGAGGCATAGGCCATGGCGAGGAACGCCAGGGGCAGGGTAAAAGCGCCGATGACCCGGTTGTGGTAGCGGTACTCGATCACCAGATGGCTGATCCCGATGGTCCAGGCAAAAAAAACAAGCGATTCGTAGAGATTGCTCAACGGCGCATGGCCGATGCCCATCTGGTAGGATTCCATCCAGCGCAGGGTGAAGCCGACGCCGTTGCCCACCACGGCCACCCAGACGCTCCAAATCCCCAAACGGGCGGCCAGGGGCCGACGGAAGATCCAGCCGGCAATGTAGCACACGGCCGCCAGGCCGTAGATAAACGTGGTGACGGAAAGCAGCATCGAGCTGGTCATCGCAGAACTCCCTCTATTGACGGATCAGGCGCCATCGGGTCCACCGGCCGCGGCCGCGATGCGCCGGGCCAGCAGATCCACCTGGCGCTGCATGGCCATCTTGTTGCGGTTGGTAATGCCGTAAACGACCACCGTGCTGCCCTGCCGGCCACGGGGACGGACCGTTGCGCAGACCTGCTGGTGGGACATGAAAAAGGTCACCAGGCAACCGATGATCATCACGGCAAAAGCGACGTAGACCGTCCCGACGCCGGGATCACGGGTGACCTGAAGGCCGGTGTAAAAGCGCTCCGGCATCGGTATCGCGCTGGTCACGGCGACGACCACCTGCCCCCGGCGCATCCGGTCGAAAGCGGCAAAACGCAAAGGCAGGGTCAGCTTGATCGGCGCCTGGCCCGGGTGCACCAGGGTGGCCTCCACCGCCGGTCCCAGGGGCTGTCCCATGAACTGGGAATCGGGCCGGTAGGCATCCAGCCGCAACGTCCCCAACCCCTCGGGCAGATCCAACTGATCGCCGATGGCCCCTTCCTCGTGATAACTGCGGCCGGAGTGGTTGCTCAGCACATGAACGGCGAGCCGCTCCGGCGGGCCGGCCCCCTCGGCCGGTAGCGGCGGCGGCAGCTTGCCGTAGCTGGACTGAAAAATATTGATCCCCTCGAAGCGCAGCGGATCGTTGACGATGATCTCTTTCTCCTCGATCACCTGCCCGTCGCGCAGCAGACTGATGCTGGAGCGGTATTCCTTCGGCGCCCCGTTGGGATAGACGGACAGGCTGAAATCATTGCAACGGATGGCAAAAGGCAACTGCCGGGTTCCACTGCCGTCCCGCAGGGAAATCGTGTCGGTGGCTTCCCCTTCGGGGATATTGACATAGCCTTCAAAACCGAACAGGCCGCCGATCATGCCCCCCGCCACCAGCATCACCACCGAGAGGTGAACGATATAGACCCCCAGGCGGCTCCAACGCCAGCGTTCGGCGCAATCCCCCTCGATGCCGTCTTCGCCGGCCAGGGTCGCCCGGCGCTTGAAGCCCTTGCCGAGCACCGTCCGCACCGTCTGGCGCAGGACCTCGGGAGCGGCATCCACCTTGAATTCCGTCTGAACGGCGCTCTTCCGGAACCGCTCGAGGCGGTAGCGCGGCGAACGGGTGAAGATGATGGTCCAGGAGGCGCGCAGCCGCTCCACCGAGCAGACCACGATGTTGACCACCAGCAGCAGCAGCAAGAGCTGGAACCACCAGGCGTGGTACATGTCCACCAGGTCCAGGGCCTCCAGGAAGCGATACCCCCGGGGGCCGAAGGCCTGGACATAGCCTTCCGGCGCCTCGTTCTGCGGGATGACGGTGCCGATGATCGAAGTGACCGCCAGCGAAAGCAGCACGACCACCGTCAACCGCACCGAGGCGAAAAAACTCACCAAACGGTTCAAAATAGCCAGAGCGTCACCTCCTGCCACAAAGTCGCCTGCCTATAACAGATCCCCTCCGCGTAAACAACCCGGCCCGTCAAATGGACCAAGGCGGCCCATTCCAAGTTCCAAGGCCACAAATTCCAAAAAATTTTTCAAACATGGAACCACGGCGGTTGCGTCATTGGATGTTGGCATTTGGTTCCTTGGAATTTGTTCCCTTGTTTTCCTGCTCTGGCGCCTTGGGCCGGATGACGATATCCGCCCGGCCCCGGGGGGTGAGATACTGCGCCGCCAGGCGGGAAAGTTCCGTGGCGGTGATCTCGGCGTAATCCCGGGCGATATGCCGGCTCCAATCGAGCTGCTCGGGATGGCGCCAGGCCCCGGAGAGCACCGAGTCCCGCCAATAGGTATTTTCCCGCCGCAGATCCTTGATGCCGGTGAGGGCCGGCTC
>JAQVTF010000191.1 GCA_028700185.1 Desulfobacteraceae bacterium
CGGAGCCCAGGTCCTCGTCCAGGGCCAGTTCGATGAGGCGGTCGGTCGTGTTCAAGGGAAATCCTTTGAAGTGACTAAAATTAAAAGTGACTAAAATTAAAAGTGACTAAAATTACGAGTGACTAAAATTAAAAGTGACTAAAATTACGAGTGACTAAAGTGACTAAAGTTAATGTATGTGGCCGATTTCTGGAGTTCTCCGGAAAATCTGTTGGTGTCAGTTTCATCAAATTGCCGGAGTGGGGCTGTCGCATAATATTAAAGTGACTAAAGTTACAAGTGACTAAAGTGACGAGTGACTAAAGTGACTAAAGTTAATGTATGTGGCCGATTTTTGGAGTTTTCCGGAAAATCTGTTGGTGTCGGTTTCATCAAATTGCCGGAGTGGGGCTGTCGCATAGTATTAAAGTGACTAAAGTTACGAGTGACTAAAGTGACTAAAGTTAATGTATGTGGCCGATTTCTGGGGTTCTCCGGAAAAACTGTTGGTGTCGGTTGCATCAAATTGCCGGAGCGCAGCGACACCGCAACTTTAGCTCACTTTAGTCACTTTAGTTCACTTTAGTTCACTTTAGTTCACTTTAGTCATTTTAGCCACTTTAGATCATTTTAGATCATTTTAGTCATTTTAGTCATTCATAACTTTCTTCATTCCCAACTCCGGATCCGCTCCAGGGTACCTTCGATTTTGTGTTGCTTGTCCGCCAGGGCGGCGTGCTTTTCCCGGACGCCTTCCACCACCTCGGCGGGCGCCTTGGCCAGAAAGTCCTCATTGTTGAGTTTTTTGGACAGCGACCCCATGTCCTTGGCCACCTTGGTCAGCTCCTTGGTCAACCGCTCGGTTTCCTTGTCCAGGTCGATGACCCCTTCGAGGGAAACGTAAACCGCCGCGCCGTCCACGATGGCGGTGGCCGCCGATCGGGGTCTTGCGCCCGGAGGGGACACGGTGAGCGCCTTGAGGCGCGACAGTTGGCTGATGAGGGGTTGCTGGATTTCAAGCAGGGAGCGTGTCTCGGGATTGGGCGCCTGGATCTGGGCGGCCAGGGAGACGCCCGGTGCGATGTTCATCTCACCGCGGATGTTGCGGATACCGGTGATGACCCCCATCACCAGCCCCATGTCGTTTTCCACCGCCGGATCCGCTTCGATTTCCAGGTCGCGGGTCGGCCACCGGGCCTGCATCAGCAGGCCCTGGGCGCCGGGCAGGTGGCTCCAGATCTCCTCCGTGACAAAGGGAATGAAGGGATGCAGCAGGATCAGCGCATCGTGAAGGACCCGCCAGAGCACCTGGCGGGCCGTCGCCTGGCGCACCGGGTCGGCATCGTTGTACAGATCCGCCTTGCTGGCTTCCAGGAACCAGTCGCAGAACTCGTGCCAGAGAAAATTGTACACGCTGGCGGCCGCTTCGTTGAAACGGTATTCGTCCAGGGCAGCGGTGACCTCCTGGCTGACCCGGGCCAAGCGGGACAGGATCCAGCGCTGGGGCAGGGTCGTTTCCCCCTCGATCCGCGGATACGGTCGATCGAGGTGCATCAGGGAAAAACGGGCCGCGTTCCAGAGCTTGTTGATGAAGTTGCGGTAGCCCTCCACCCGCTTGAGCGACAACTTGATATCGCGGCCCTGGGCGGCGAAGGCGGCCAGGGTGAAACGGAAGGCGTCGGTGCCGTACTCGTCGATGACGGTGAGCGGATCGATGACGTTGCCCTTGGACTTGCTCATCTTCTTGCCGTCTTCGTCACGCACCAAAGCGTGGACATAGACGTCGCGGAAGGGCACCTCGTGCATGAAGTGCAGACCCATCATCATCATGCGCGCCACCCAGAAGAAAAGGATGTCGAAACCGGTCACCAGGACACTGGTGGGATAGAAGGTCTTGAGCAGATCGGTTTCCTCGGGCCACCCCATGGTGGAGAAGGGCCAGAGGGCCGATGAGAACCAGGTGTCCAGCACGTCGGTTTCCTGGTCCAGTGCCTGGCTGCCGCACTGGGGACAAGCTTGGGGCGCCTCCATGGCCACGGTGAGTTTTCCGCAGTCGCGGCAGGTCCAGGCCGGAATCTGGTGACCCCACCAGATCTGGCGTGAGATGCACCAGTCGCGGATGTTGTACATCCATTCATAATAAGTCTTGGCCCAGGCCTCGGGGATGATGCGGGTCAGGCCTTCCTCCACGGCCCGGATGGCCGGTTCGGCCAGGGGTTTGGCGCGTACGAACCACTGGAGCGACAGGTTGGGCTCCACCGCGGTCTTGCAACGGTAGCAGTGGCCGACGCTGTGGCGCAGCGGGGTCACCTTGACCAGCAGGCCGCGGGCCTTGAGCTCGTCGATGATCCGGGCGCGGCATTCGAAGCGGTCCAGGCCGGCATAGGCGCCGGCGGCTTCGGTCATGCGGCCGTCGTCGCCGATTACCTTGATGCGTTCCAGGTTGTGCTTGGATCCCAACTCGAAGTCGTTGGGGTCGTGGGCGGGGGTCACCTTGAGGCCACCGGTGCCGAATTCGCGGTCCACGTAGCTGTCGCGGATGATGGGCAGCTCGCGTTCCATCAGCGGCAGGATCACCGTCTCGGCCGGCAGGTCGCTGTAGCGGTCGTCTTCCGGGTGCACCGCCACGGCTGTGTCGCCCAGCATGGTTTCCGGACGGGTGGTGGCGATGACGATGCCGTCCTGGCGACCCGGGAAGGGATACCGGATATGGTAGAGGTGGCCGTCGACCTCCTCGTGCTCCACTTCAAGATCGGCCAGGGCCGTGTGGCAACGCGGACACCAGTTGATGATGTACTGGCCGCGGTAAATCAGGCCCTCCTCATACAACTGCACGAAGACCTTGCGCACGGCAAGGGACAGCCCCTCATCCATGGTGAAGCGCTCGCGCTGCCAGTCGCAGGAGGCGCCCAGGCGCTTGAGCTGATTGATGATGGCGCTGCCGTAGCGCTCGCGCCACTGCCAGACGGCCTCGATGAATTTTTCCCGGCCCAGGTGGTGGCGGTCCAGCCCCTGGGCCGCCAGATCCCGTTCCACCACGTTCTGGGTGGCGATGCCGGCGTGATCGGTGCCGGGCATCCACAGCACGTTGTCTCCTTGCAGGCGCCGGTAGCGGCAGAGAATGTCCTGCATGGTGTTGTTGAGGGCGTGGCCCATGTGTAGCACCCCGGTGACATTGGGGGGCGGAATCACGATGCTGAAAGGCGGGCGGTCGCTGGTGTCGGCGGCGGAAAAAGCCCCGGCATTCTCCCAGGTGGCGTACCACCGCGGTTCGACGTTTTTCGGATCGTATCCTTTTTCCAGTGAAATATGCTGGTTGTCACTCATCTGAAAATCGACTCCTCAAATGGCACCCCGAAGCTTTGCCGGTCGCAGAAACAACGATCGGGGATCATGGTCCAAAAATCCCCGATCTGGGAAGAATGATGGTCTTGTCGGCAATGCCGTTCTCAGATTCCCGTCTTCATTCTCCCTCGTCTTCCATCAACAAGGACTTGATCTCCTGGATTTCCCGGTTCACCACCCGCTCCACCGTTTCCACCAGAATGCCTTCGATTTTTTCGGCATAGATCTTTTCGATGACCCGTTCCAGGATCGCTTCGAATTTTTCCGGAGACAGGGAGGTCAGCAACGCCTCGACCTCAGGCCCGGATTGGGTTTCGGTCTCGCCGATGTCCGTGTCCCCTTCTGAAAAGGTCTCCGGGGCATCGATTTCCAGCCCGAGGGAATCCACGAAATCATCAGGCCGGCCGGTGGTTTCCGTCTCATCGTCCAGGACGATGGCGTCGTCCAGGAGGTCGATGGGGATCCGTTCATCATCAAGATCCAGTGAAAGGGCATCGGGGCCACCGCCCGTGTCTCGATCCGGGGGATGGGCCATCGCCTTGTCTTCGGAGAGGCCAACCCGATCCGTCAATTCGATAATCGGGGCATCGTCCTCGAAGGGCGACGGAATCGGATCCGTCAGGTCGATCACCTTTTCGGTGGATGGATTCTCCCCTTGATTGCGAGGCGCTTTTGGGGCATTCATCGCAGCGGACCTTCGGTTTTTTGTTTTGAATATGACGTAACTATTGCCAAACACTAAAAGTTTTTGATTTTTAGCATGGGCCTGAACCACTGTCAAGCCATATGGCACCAAAAGTTACCCCCACCGGCCAAGGATCGATGAGACGTTTCCTGATTGCTCCGGATATCCCTGAAAACGCCGTTGCGATCCTGTCGCCCGAGGATTCGCGCCATCTGGTGCAGGTATTGCGCCTGAGGGCCGGCGATTCGGTTCAACTTTTCGATGGACGGGGAATGGAATACCAAGGGACGGTGGCGACCCTCCATCCGGACGGGGTCCGGGTGACGGTGGGGCGAAGGCAGCCCACCACGGCGGAATCGCCCCTGGAGCTGATGCTGTTGCAGGGGTTTCTCAAGGAGACCAAGATGGACCTGCTGGTGCGGCAGCTCACCGAGGTGGGGCTTTCGCACCTTGTCCCGTTTCTGGCGCGGCGCAGTGTGGCCCGGCCCGATTCCCGCCGCTTGGCGGGCCGGTTGGCGCGCTGGCGGAAGATCGCCGCCGAAGCCCTCAAGCAATGCCGCCGGGGGAAAATTCCCAGCATCGATTTCGCCGGTGATCTGGATGCGGCGCTGGTAAGGGCCGAAAATTGCGATCTGAAAATCGTTTTCTGGGAAACGGCACAACGCCCCCTGGGCGACATCGTGAGCCAGTTGTCTGCTCCGGTCCATTCGGTGGCGCTCCTGCTTGGACCGGAAGGCGGATTTGAAGCCGAGGAGGTGGCCGCGGCCCAAGCGGCCGGCTTTGCCGTGGCCAGTCTCGGTCCGCGCATCCTGAGAGCCGAGACCGCCGCCCTGGTCGCCTGCGCCTTGATCCAGCACCGGCTGGGAGATCTGGGATGACGACGATTTTCCCAATTTGAGCTTGACATCCCCGCGGGTTTTGTCTAAATGAGCGCTTTCACTTCACGCTGGTTCGCCGAGGTAGCTCAGTCGGTAGAGCAGGGGACTGAAAATCCCCGTGTCGGCGGTTCGATTCCGTCCCTCGGCACCAAATAAAATCAGGGGTTTACGGGATTCTCCGTAAGCCCCTGATTTGTTACCTCGCCAGTTT
>JAQVTF010000192.1 GCA_028700185.1 Desulfobacteraceae bacterium
GGACCGGGGCGGTGGCCGAATGGGTGGGCTCATCCACCCCGGAACATGTGCGCCGGTTAACCATTCTGCTGGACTGCCGCTCGGTTCGGGGGAGCCAGACACTGGCAGAGGCCTTGTGGGAGCAGATTTTTCAAGCTTTCCGGCAATCCCTGGGCGCCAGCCACCTGCTGAGCAACGACGATCGGCAATTTTCCGCTCCGTTGAGCCTGCTGGGGTCCATCGTCACGGAAAAAAACGGCCCTCACAAGGACCAGATCAACCTGAAGACGCGGGCGTTGGTCCATATCACCAACGCCCTGCGCCTCATGGCGGTCAATCACGGCATCAGTGAGCCCTCCACCCTGGGACGGCTTCACCAGCTCGCCGAAGCCGGCGTGCTGACCGGGGACGATGCCGCCTATTACCGTGCCGCCTTTGAAACCCTGCTGCTGCTCAGGATCCGCATTGACGCCCAGCAGGCGGCCCGGGGACAAAAGCCGGATCATTACCTTGACCCAGATTCCCTGGCGCCCCGGGAGCGGCTGCTGTTCAAGGACGCCCTCTCGGCCGTGGTCCGGCTGCAGAAGCAGATTCAAAAAACCTACAGTGTCTTCTGGGTTCATTTTTTCAGCTAGCCGGAAACCGATCCGGCAAGGACGCCAGGCTGCCCATGAGCTTGATTCAACACCTCAAAAACCTGCGGGTGCGCCACAAGCTACTCTTCAGCTACGCCTTCGCCTTCATCGCGGTGCTGAGCCTCAGCAGCATGGTGATGTACGGGGTCATGCGCCAGACCATCCAGGTCAACATCGAAAGCGAGTTGACCAACTCCACCGCTGGGCTACTCAACATGGTGCGCACCGCCATGTCGGTGTCCATCAAGAATTACCTGCGGGCCGCGGCGGAAAAAAACCTTGAGATGGTTCAGCACTTCTACGGCCGCTATCAGCGCGGGGAGATGACCGAAACGGAAGCCAGGCGGATGGCCGAGGCGGTGCTGCTCGAACAGAAGATCGGCACCACCGGCTACATCGCCTGCGTCAACAGCCTCGGGACCATGGTCATCCATCCTCAGCGGTTCTGGGTGGGCCGGGACATCACCGCTCATGCCTTTGTCCGGGAGATGCTCGCCCGCAAGGAAGGCTACATCGAGTATGAGTGGAAAAATCCCGGCGAAACGGCCTACCAGCCCAAGGCCCTTTACTGCGTCTATTTCGCTCCCTGGGACTGGATCATCAACGTCTCCAGCTACCGGCGCGAGTTTTCCCAGCTGGTCAACGTGAACGATTTCCGGGACGGGGTGCTGGCAATGCACTTCGGCAAAACCGGTTACAGCTTCATCCTCAATCAGGACGGCCGGGTGATCGTGCACCCGAGCCTCGAGGGGGTCGATCTGTTGGCCCAGGGCGGCGCCCAGGAGCATCCCATCCGCACTATGCTTACCCGGAAACAGGGCAAGCTGATCTATGATTGGCGCAACCCGGAAGACCCGGAGGCCCGGACCAAGCTGGTGATCTACACCGATTTGCCCGAGTACGGATGGGTGCTGGGTTCCTCCAGTTACCTGGACGAGGTGCAGAGCCCCCTGGAAGATATCAGCCGGGTGATCATCATCACCGGCATGGCCTGCCTGGTGATTCTACTGCCGTTGACCTTCTGGATCAGCGGGTCCATCACCCAGCCGCTCAAGGCCCTCATCGACCAGATGGACCAGGCGGCCCAGGGGGATTTGTCCGGTCGGTTGCGCATCGAAAGTACCGACGAGGTGGGGCGCTTGGCGTCTTACTTCAACACCTTCATGGACCGGCTCCAGACCTACAGTTGTAGCCTGGAGACCGAAATCACCGAGCGCAAAGACGCCGAGGCGGCTCTGCGCCTCAGCGAGGAAAAGTACCGCTCGGTGATGGAGGCCACTCCGGACCCCATCATCGTGTACGACACGGAAGGTCGGGTGGCCTACCTCAATCCGGCTTTCACCCGCGTTTACGGGTGGACACCCGAGGAGTGTCTTGGTCGCCGGATGGATCACTTCGTGCCTGCCGAGACCCACGAGGAAACCCGCCAGGGCCTCGACCAGTTGCTCAGCGGCCAGGCGCTCAACAGCATCGAAACGCGACGCTTCACCAAACGGGGCAATCTCATTGAGGTGAGCATCAGCGGCGCCGTCTATCGCGACCGGGAGGGACGATTGCTGGGCAGCGTGATCATTCATCGAGACATTTCCAATCTGCGGCGGCTGGAAAAGCAGGTGATGGATATCGGTGACCGTGAGCGCCAGAACATCGGCCAGGACTTGCACGACGATCTCGGACCGCACCTCATCGGGATCGAAGGGTTGTGCACGGTGCTGCAAAAGAAGGTGGCGCAGCATTCTCCCGATGCACCGGCGCTCAGCGCCCAGATTACCGGCCTGATCAAGGAAGCCATCGGCAAAACCCGTCGTTTGGCCCGGGGCTTGTGCCCGGTGTACCTGGTGGACCATGGGCTGGAGTACTCGCTGCGGGAACTGGCGGCCAGCACCTCGGTGGTGTTTGGCATTGACTGTCGTTTCGACTGCCGGGCCGAAGTGCCGATTCGCGACAACGTTGTGGCCACCCACATCTTTCGCATCGTGCAGGAGGCGGTGCAGAATGCCGTGCGTCATGGCAAGGCCAGCTGTATCACCATTTCCCTGTGCCGGGATGAGGGGTTGGTCCGACTGGGGGTGCTGGACAACGGCATCGGGATGCAGGAAGCACGGAGTTCGGAGGGGATGGGCTTGCGGATCATGGGCTTCCGTGCCAAGATCATCCGGGCGACCTTGGATTTTGGTGAAGTCGAGGGCGGCGGATGCCGGGTCACGTTGACCCTGCCCCAGGAGATGGCCGCAGCGGCGTGAGGCGATGGACAAAAAACGGATCCTGATTGTCGAAGATCACCCGATTTTCCGCTTGGGATTGACCGAGTTGATCAATCAGGAGGAAGACCTGGAGGTGTGCGCCGGCGCCGGGGACGTGGCCAAGGCCTGGCAGGCCATCGAGGCCTTCGCGCCGGACCTGGTCATCGCCGATATTACGCTGCCCAAGGGCGACGGCATCGATTTGACCAAGGAGATCACCCGTCAGTTCAGGGGGCGTCTTCCCGTCTTGATTCTTTCCATGCATGACGCCTTTCTCTACGCCGAGCGCGCCCTTCACGCCGGCGCCCGTGGCTATATCACGAAGGAAGAGGCGATGGAGAAAGTCGTCAGTGCCGTGCGGGAGGTGCTGGCGGGGAAGATTTATCTCAACGAACAGGTCAAGGAACATATCCTCACCAACCTAGCCACCCACCCGGAAAACCGGGACAAGTCCCCCCTGGAGCGGCTCACCGACCGTGAGCTGGAAGTCTTCCGCCTCCTGAGCCAGGGGTTGAGCAGTCGTGACATCGCCCGGCGCCTCAACCTCAGTATCAAGACCATCGGTACCTACCGAGAGCGAATCAAGGAAAAGCTCAACCTCAAACACGGCACCGAGCTGGTGCGCTATGCCGTTCATTGGGCCAGTCAGGGCGACGAAGAAGCGTTCTAGACGTTGTTCCGGGCGGTCGGCTTCCTTCGGCAAGGGTAAAAGACCGAAACGGTGAGATAGATGCTGGCGGCCAACAGCACCAGGTCCCGGGCCGCGGTCCCCCAAGTCGCTGGGGCGCCGGTGATTTGGGTGGAAAAACAGCCGCAGCTCACATCCAGGCCGCGGGCGAGGTTGAAAATCAAGGCGCCGTTGAAGACGGTCAGCAGCAGGGCGCTCAAGACCGTGGTGCCCGGCAACCAGATTCCGACCACCAAAAAAAATCCCAGCAGCAGCTCCATCCAGGGCAGGACCACCGCCACCGGATTGACGGCGGCGGCCGGCAGGATCTGGTAGTTGTGCACGGCCCGGGCGAAATCTCCCGGATGCAGAATCTTATCGTAGCTGGCGTAGAGAAAGACGGCGCCGATCAGGAGGCGCAAGGCCGGCGGCAGTATCCGCCCAAAGGGGGTTTTGGCGTTGCCGGGCGCAGCGGTTTGTCCTTCGCTTGTCGCTTCTGCCCCGCCGCTGCCGGTGAAGGGAGCAGGATTGGTCTGGTCACCCATTTTGCGACGATTCCGTTTCGATGGGCAGTCCGGCCTCTCGCCACAAGGTCCATCCGTTGACAAAAATCCGTACGTCGCCGAAGCCCATGTCGGCCAGAAACCGCGCTAGTTCGTGGCTCAGCGTGCAGGTTTCACCATCGCAGTAAGTGATGATGATTCCGGCGGCATCCAGTTGATCGGCCATGTGGATGAAATCGGTCTCCGCCTGCGGCCAGGGGAGATTCAAGGCACCGCGGATGTGGCCTTCCGCGTATTGGTGTGCCGGTCGGGCGTCCAGAAACAAAATCTCGTCTTGATCGAGGTAACGGCGGGCCTCCCTCGTCTCGATTTTGGGCGGCCCGGCTCCCCCGGGCCCAGGGCTCGCCATCGCCGCCGGATCGCCCACCAGGGCCAATCCGTCGCTGCGCCACTGGTTGACCCCCAAACCGATGGCCAAGGCGAACAGGATCAGCATCGGGGTTTGCCACAACGCTTTTCTGATGTTTCGGTGCGTCAACGCCAACTTCTCCTGGATGATTCAAGTTGCCGATGGGGGGGCGACGGAACGGGTAAAACATTGACATTCTCTCCGCCCTAAAGGGCGGGAGATTCCTGCTTCGCGGAGGCTGCCCGAACTGAAAGCTTAGGTCTTACGGCCTCTCCACAGGCTGCAACGGTGTGCCCCACCGCCAGGATATTCATTGCGGCCACAAAGTCCGCGTTCTCGACAAACCCGCATTGTACGCAGGCAAACCGACTCTGGGTCTTCCGGTTTTCCCGGCTGACCAGGCCGCAGACCGGGCAGGTGCGGGACGTGTTTTGCGGAGGAACAGCGATGACCATGCCGCCCGACCAGTTTTGTTTATACTCCAATTGCCGCCTGAACTCATGCCACCCCTGGTCCAGGATGGACTTATTCAGGCCGGACTTGGCCCGGACGTTCCGGCCCGGTTCATCCAGATCGCCCTTGGCGGAACGGCTCATGTTCCTGATCCGCAAGTCTTCCAGCACAACAACCGCGTGGCTTTTGCTGATGGTTG
>JAQVTF010000193.1 GCA_028700185.1 Desulfobacteraceae bacterium
GGGCGTCAATACGATCCACGCCGATTAAAATCGCTTCCTTGACTTGCGCCGCCGTCAGGGTAGGGTTTCGCGACCAGATCAGACCGGCCAACCCGGCGACATGGGGCGTTGCCATCGAAGTCCCCTCATTGGTGTTGTAAGTGGCCGCAGTGGTCATAAGGTGATTGATCACCGCGACGGGTTGATCGCTCATCAGCGCCAGCGCATTTCCCGTGGCGCGGGTGACGGTGACCACCGGTGGCCAATCTCCCGGCACCCCTAGTGTGCCCCCGTCCTGGTCCAGATCATCCACTGTATTGTTGGCGATGATCACCGCCGCCGCTCCGGCGGCCTGCGCGTTGGCAACCTTCTGGGAAAAATAAAAATTGGCCGTCTCATCGCTGCGCCAAACGAGGGCCACGTAGTCTTGTCTATCTTGGGGGAAGTCCTCCGGATACCCCTGGCCGCAGTTCACCAAGGGGCCCACGACCCCGGCTTCACCGGTGGTCCCTGCGTAGAGCATTTCAATGGCCCCATAACGCGTCTGTTCAGCCACCACACAGACCTCGAAAGCGGTGGGGACAGTGGAGAGAATGGATTCCCCGGGGGCCATCACATCCACCGAGGCTTGGCCCCAGTTGGAAAAATTCGCCAGCGTATCGTTGCGGGCACCGGCCGCCACGGCGATAATATGGGGCAAATCGTAACAGGCCGGATAGACGGGACTGCCTTGATCCAGGTCTGCGCCACCGTTGCCGGCGGCGCAGACGGCAATACCGCCTGCCTGGTGCAGCCGCTCAAGGGCTTGATATTCCAAGTCGGATGAAGTGGTTCCGCCGAAACTGCAATTGACGATCCGAGCGCTCTGGCGGACCGCATAGTCGATGGCTTCGATCACTTCGAAGGTGCCGTAATCGTGATCATTGTCGGCTTTGACCTTCAGCGGAATGATGCGGGCGTTCCAGCAGAGGCCGGCGATTCCCTCGCCGTTGTTGCCGGCCGCGGCGATGATACCGGCCACATGGCTGCCGTGTCCGCTGGCGGCGCTGTCCATTGGGTCCGCGTCGCCATCGTCGGCTAGCGCCATCTGATCTCCGGCAAAATCCCAGCCGATGACATCGTCCACGTAGCCATTGCCGTCATCGTCATCGCCGGGGATACCGTACCGCTCGGCCGCATTGATCCAGATATTGGCGGCCAGATCCGGGTGCAGGTAGTCGATTCCGGAATCGATCACGGCAATGACCATGTCATCGCTACCGGTGGAAAAATTCCAGCCCGCCGGAGCCGCGATGCGATCCAGGGCCCATTGATCGGCGAGCTTGGGATCGTTTGGGGAAGCTTGGGGATAGCGCAAGGCATGGCGTTCGACGTGGACCACACGGGGATCCTCGCGGTAGCGCTGCATGGCTTTCAAGGCCGCCCGTGAATTTGTAAAGCGCACCCGATGAAGTCGCCCTTTGCGGGCGCGCCCGAGTACCTTGCCCCCGCTCTGGCCGTGCAGCGTCCTGATTTCCGCTTCCGGAGTTTTGGCGGCGAACTCCACCAGCAGTTCGCCGAGCCTGTAAATTGGGTGGCCCCGGCGGTCGGCCGGATCGTCCGCCTCGACCGGCACCGTCTCGGCCTCGGAGCCTGCCAAGGCGTTTGCGATTCCCGCAGTCCAGCCCGGCCATAGAAGAAGCATAAAAATGAGCTGAATCCACCACCCGGAACGATTGCCACCCACCTGCCAGCTCCGTTTGTATAGAGACGCTTTCACCAATCGAGATCGAATGGCCCCGTCAATCTTTTGTTCAGAGTGCCATGATACCGGTCTTGGGATGAAAATCCAAGCCCGACGTTGGGCTGGCTTAGCCTCTCGGATGGATCCAATTTGACAGCCATGACGGAAATTGAGAGAAGGAAACAGAGGATTGAATATACTTAAAATTAATTTTACCAATTTCATCCGGTTCGGACAAGGAACAGGGTTTCAAGGGGGCGACATGCCGGATGTTCGCTGGAAGCAGCGTTTTGACGATTACGTTCGTGCGCTTCAAACGCTGCGCCGGGCCGTTGACCTGTCCAAACAGCGCGAACTCTCGGAACTCGAGCAGCAGGGCCTTATTCAAGGATTCGAGTTCACTCATGAACTCGGCTGGAATGTGCTCAAGGACTACCTGGAAGCGCAGGGTGTTATGGGGATTATCGGATCCAAAAACGCCACGCGGGAGGCGTTCAAAAACGGTTTGATCACCGACGGCGAAGCCTGGATGGACATGATCAAAGCACGGAACTTGAGCTTGCATACCTACAACACCGCCATCGCGGAAGAAATCGTAAGGGACGTATTGAACCGTTTTTATCCTGCCTTTTCCCGGATGTTGCAGCGTTTTGCCCGTTTATGCGAGCAGGAGGATGGCGAGGCATGAACCACGGCCTGCCGGAGGCGACTGTTGCCAAAATATGCGCCATACTGGCCCGTTTCCCGGCCGTTGAAAAGGCCGTGCTCTACGGCTCGCGGGCCAAGGGAACTTATAAACCCGGCTCGGACATCGATTTGACCTTACTGGGGGACAAGTTGTCGTCCGCGACCCTTGGTACTATTGCCGATCAACTGGACGACCTGCTGTTGCCCTACCAGATCGATCTTTCGATTTTCGACCAGATCGATCACGAAGGACTGCGTGAGCATATTCAGTGTGTGGGCCAGGTGTTTTATCGGAAAAATCCGGGTGCCGATCACCGATGAGTGACCAAAGATAATGCGAGACGTGAAAAACAAATTTGGCGCGGCGGGCTTCCCCCTGATCGGTTTTATTCTGGCCTTGGTGCTTTTTGCGCCGGCCACCCCCCTGGCCTTCGAGATGGTCATGGATGATCACCATTTATCCATCGAAGCGGACCGGGTGCCGCTATCTGAAATGTTGCGGCGTCTTTCGGAATCCGGGGTGCGGGTGAGTATTTCACCGGGTATCGTCCATGAGGTCACGGCCCGGTTCGATCGTCGCCCCATCGCCGCCGGGTTGGCCGCGATACTGCGGCCGTTGAATCACTCCCTTGTCTGGGAAACCGTTCAGACCCCCCTTGGCTCCGTGAATCGACTGGCGGAAATCGCCATCTTCCGCGCCGGTGAATCCCGTCCACCTCCCGTTGCAACGGTACCGCGACCGGTTTTGGGGATCCGCACGGATCCGAAGACCGGGGTAAGCTATGTGGCGCACCAGATCATGCTCGCCTTCGATGAAACCATGGATGCCGAAAGCTTCAAGGCCTTGCTGGCCCGCATTGGAGGGCGGCTGATCGACGTGGACCCGGTTTTGGGGGTGTATCGCATCGCGGTTCCCGGCGATGAAGATATTCCCGATCTTTGTCGAAGGCTGGCCCTGGAGCCGGGTGTGGCGGCGGCCGAGCCGAATTACGCCTTCCGGATGCAGCCGGCGTTGCCCTGGACGGCCCCGCTGAGCGTCCCTGATTCAAATCCTGCCGGACTTTCCTTGGCCGATGAGGTGGCGCCTGTCGCCGTGCTCGACAGCGGCTGGCGCGAGGACCCGGCCTATGCGAATGTGGTGGTGGCGGCCTACGATGCCCTCGCGCCCGATACGCCCATCGACGATGCGGTGGGGCACGGCACCCAAATGGCACTGATCGCCTCCGGCCAGATCCGCCCTTCTGGGGCGGAAGGGCAGACCAAAAACACCGGCGTCCCGGTGGTGGCGGTGCGGATTTTCGACGAAAGCGGCTATACCGCCAGCAGTGTGTTGATGCGGGGTATCGATTTCGCCCTGAAGGCCGGTGCCCGGGTGATCAGCCTGAGCTGGGGCGCGGCGGCGCCCAGCACTTTTATCGAACAAGCCGTTCACATGGCCCGTGACCGAGGGGCTGTGGTAGTGGCGGCGGTGGGCAACGACAATACTGGGCAACCGGTCTACCCGGCCGCCTTTGAGGGGGTGGTGGGCGTGGGCGCCCTAAATCCGGACGGCACCGTCTGGCCCCGCTCCAACCAGGGCGATTTCGTCGCCCTGCTGGCGCCAGGGTTTGCATCCCTTCCCGTGGGAAGCCAGGGGGAGCCGCCCGGCGCCTATGCCGGCACCTCCATCGCCGCTGCCTACACCGCCGGCCGCTTGGCGTTGGAAATGAGCCGAAATCCAGCAGCATTTAAATCCTCGAAATAGCGCCGCTATTCCTCCGGTTTAAATCGGGCGCCGCCGTATCTCACGAGAAAAATCCTCAGTTCTGGCCGGACACTCCCTATAACGCCGCGGGTCACTTTCTGGCGCCGTGAAGGCCGCGCAGAATTTGAATTTCATTGTTCACTGTCGACGCCCCATTTCGCAAAAACCGCCCGGGCTTCGGCATCCGTGGCAAAGTCGCCGGCATCGGCTTCCCGGATCCCTTGTTCGATTGCCTCGATCTGCCAGGCGTGCTCTTGAACAAAGGTGCGTATGGCCTCGGCTACAAGGAAGGACTTTGACCGAACGGTGGCTTTGGCAAGCTGAGCCAGTTTGGCATTGGTTTCCGCATCGAGGCGGGCGGTGACGGTCGTGGCGCTCATGGTGATCTTCACAGTGAGGTGTCGAGATGATGAAAATGTGTACAAATTATTAATACGTGTCTGAATCACAGGCAAGGGTGAAGCGGAAAATAGAAGCAAGGAAAGCCGTCACCCCGGGCTTGACCCGGAATCCATGTTGAATGGCCAAAGGCAGCCGGAGAAAATGGATTCCGGGTCGCGCTGCGCTTGCCCGGAATGACGGGAGAGGTGCCGGAATGACGGTTTCCCGCTTTCGTCATGCCGGACCCCGATCCGGCATCCATGTTGTGAGGCGGGGGGAAAGCCAAAGGCAGCCGGAGAAAATGGATTCCGGATCGCGCTGCGCTTGTCCGGAATGACGGCTCTCTTCATCCGTCACCTCGGTACTGAATCGAGTTCAGGATGACGGGTTGGGGATCGGAATGCCGACGAGCGCCACTTTCGTCTTCTCGTTCCGATGAATTCCGATGAGCATGAATTCCCCGGATCGGGTCAGCGCTATCCCGTGTTTTTCAAATGCGATCCGGCCTTTTGTGGTCGGAAGAAAGAACTGGCTCTTTGCCGGCAACCCCGACGGCGCCCGTGCGGCCGC
>JAQVTF010000194.1 GCA_028700185.1 Desulfobacteraceae bacterium
GGCCTGTTCCATGAAGTCGGCCGTCTGCCGGGCGGCGGCGATGCCGGCATCGGTACGAACCCGGTAACGGGCGCTGAGGGCGACGGCTTCGCGGTGGGATTCACAGCCGGCGGTCAGGCAGGCATCGAGTCCATGGCGCGGGGCGCTGCAGGCAGCGGTCAGCCAAGCCAGGCAGAGCACTGCCAGAAGCCTGGGAGGGACGGTTTTGCGCCAGGGACCGTTTCTATCGGATGTCACGCGCGATTTCCTCGCCGGTAACGGTGGAACAAAGGGCCGCGGCAATGGCCGCGACCCTTTGTTGGTCATGCACTCCAGGGCACCAGTGCCCGGTTGGATTAGAAGTTGTAGCGCAGCATGGCCGAGACGCTGTGGCCGTCAAAATCACTGCGGAATTCGCCGTCGTAGTCAATGCTCAGATTGAAATTGTGCCCAAAATCCGTGTTGAGTCCCAACCCCACCCGGGCGCTGTCTTTTTCGGGTTCCACGCCGGTAAACGCGTAGGTGGCGGTGCCGCCGCCGACGAAACGGGCCTTCATGACCCGGTCGGTGTCACCGAATTCATGGGCCCAGCCAAGCCGCAGCTCGGTGTTTACCCCCTTGATCAGCTCGCTGCCGAGGCGCAAGCCCAGGGTGCTCACGAAGGATTCGGCGTCATAGTCGCTGACCTGGTAGGGCAGCGTCGCAGCGGTTTCGGTGAACCCGTCGATATCTATCCGGGCCCATTCCAGCGAGGCGGTGGGGATGACGTAGAGACGACGGGTCTCCACGAGGGTGTAGCCAGCTCCCAGGTAGGCGCCCCACTGGCTGCCGTTGGTGGTGCTGCGCGCCAGCCCCGTCAGGAGGCGCCTGATCCGGGATTCATAGTCGGCGCCGGCGTAGAAAATACCGCCATCGACATAGAAGGCCGGGGTGGAGAAGGTGGCGTAAAGCCCTATATTGTGGCCGTCGATCTCGGTCTGGCTACCGTCGTCAGAATCCATGTCACTGTTATTGAGGCCGAAGCCGACGCCCATGCTCAGGGCTTCGTTGAGCTTGCGGTCGTAGCCCAGGGAGATGCCGATGGTGTCCATCTTGAAACCCGAAAGTGATTTGTCGGGGTCTTGCTCGGCGGTCAGCCCGATGGTGCGCGCCCAGACGC
This sequence comes from Desulfobacteraceae bacterium, assembly GCA_028700185.1. Taxonomy (GTDB): domain Bacteria; phylum Desulfobacterota; class Desulfobacteria; order Desulfobacterales; family UBA2174; genus UBA2174. The sequence continues at coordinate 1,139 of JAQVTF010000194.1, forward strand.
TGCCGCCTCCCGATGGACGCTCGGTGGCGGAAAGGCGCGAGAGGACCGGGCCGTCGGAGGTGACGGTGTTGCTGGCATAGCGCGTTGTCCGGTTGGCGCTGTTCCTGTGCAGATTGCCCATTCGGCCCACCACCGAGGACCGATAGAGCCGGGCGCCGGCCATGCTGGCGTCGATGAGGCTGGGGTACTCGTCCGGTGCCATGCTGGACAAGATGGTGTCCAGCTCGGCGATGGTGGTGCTGTTGTCGATGAAGGCGAGGTAACGGAGCGCATCGGGGTTGCGCAAAGCGGCCAGATCGAGCAAGGCGCTGCCGACGCTGCCGGCGTTACCGCCAATGCCCAGGGCGCGGTAGGGGATCCGCGAAGCGGCCAGCTTGACGGTGTTGTCGTTGTCATCGATCAGCGTATAGTCCAGCACGGTGGAGTTTTCGATCAGATCCTCGGCGGCGTAAAAACCTTCCAGCGTGCCCGCCGAGAGCACGGTGTAAATGTCGCCGTCGGCCACGTAGCCGTCGGTGGTGACCTTCAGTTTGCCGCCTGGGTCGATGTTCGCCTTGCCGGTGATGTGAAGCGCGTCGTTTGGATGATCGGTTTTTCCGTTGTCCCCCACCCGGGCAAGGTAGGTGCTCCCGGTCATCTGGGTGAAGTTGCCGGCGACGTAGACATTGCCGGCCAAGGTGGCCCGAGGCGCCACCCGCATTTCGTGGATGGCGCTGGCGGCCGAGTTGTAAAGGGTGGTGGTGCCACCCATCAGCAGGAGGTTCCAACCGGCCTCGCCGAGAAAATCATCGTTGAAGGTGAAGGAGAAGGTGTCGTCCACGGGGACGCCGGCAAGGCCGCCCTGGGGATTGGCCTTCAGGGCGGCGCTGAATTCACTGAAATCGGCATGGGGACCGAAGTCGGCCATTGCCTCGGGGGTCTTTTGCAAACCGAAGACGGCCGTGGCCGCACCGTTTGTCGATCCCGTCGGTCCGGCATTGAGCACATTGCCAACCAGGCGGGCGCCATTCATCACCATCAGGGCGTTGGCATCCCCCTGATTCTGGCAGCCCATGACGATGGCGTAGGCCTCGCCGCCGGAGGCCGTGGCCGTGACATCGCCGCTGAGATGAATCTGGTTGTAATCCCGGCCGGTCATGATGCCCACGGCCCGCTGCTTGGTGGAGGTGTCATGGTCGATGAGGCCGGCGGTGATGGCACCGCTGTGGATCACCGTGGCGGCCCCATCGCCGGTGCGGATACCGTAGGCGCCGTCGTAGGCGCTGTCGTCGAGGCCGTTGATGGTGGCGCTGGCATCGATGGTCCCCGTATTGATCACCTTGGCCGTGCCGGTGCGGATGCCGAAGGCGCCACTGTTGTCATCGCTGTCGTCGGTCTCGATGGTGGCATCGACACGGATGCTTCCCCTGTTGGTGACGGTGACATGATAGCGTCCATCGTCCGCGTAATTTCGATCATTGCCGCTCCGGATGCCGAAGGCGCCGCTGTTTTCCTCCACCTCCGGCGCCGTCAGGGTTGCGCTGGAAGCGATGCGGCCGCTGTTGACGATGGTGGTGTTGGCCGTGGACTCATATCCTCCGGCCGTGTAGGTTTCCCCTGTCCGGATACCGAAGGCCCCCAGGTTTTCATTGAGGTGTTCGTCGGCCTTGAATACCGCCGCCGCTTCGATGGTCCCCGAGTTGGCAATGGTGGTGGTGGCGGTGGCCGTGCTGGACGCATCGTCATCGCTGTCGGCGGCGTAAGTGCGGCCGGTCTGGATGCCGTAGGCACCCGAGTTTTCATGGATGTTCGGTGCGGTAAGGCCGGCCCTGGCCGACATGGCGCCGCTGTTGACAATGGCGGTGGATGCCACCGCGCCGGCCCCGCCGGAGCCGCTCTGATAGGCTTCGGTGCGGCCCGTTCGAATGCCGAAGGCCCCGGGATTGTCATCGATTTCATCCGCGGAAGCGATCTCGGTTTCGGCGTTGAGCACTCCGTTATTGGTGATCTCCAGCCGGGATGTCCGCACCTGATCGGCCACGGAATTGGCTGTTCCGGTATGGCCTGCCCTGATTCCCCCGGCGCCGGGGTTTTCGTAGACTTCATCCACCGCATGGAGGGTTGAAGTGGCGGAAATCGTTCCGTCGTTGACGACCCGGCGGCTTAAGACAGGGGGGCCCACGCCCGCCCCGGACAAGTACCACCCGTCTGCCACCTTGATCCCGATGGCGCCGGGGTTGTCATCGATGTGTTCGCCAACCTGGAAGTGCGCAGATGCCGTGATACGTGCGCCTGCCTGATTGAAAATGGCGACATCGTCATCGGGATCCGAGAGATTGTCGGCAAAAACCCCGATGGCGCGACTGTTGTAAACGGAATCCGCCTGGGTGAAGACTTTGACGTTTGCTTCGATGGCGCCGTAGTTCAGCAGGGTCAGGCCCTCTTCGAACTGGATGCCGAAAGCCTTGGTGGCGTCACCCCCCTGGGCCGATGCCGAAATGTTGCCGTAATTGGTGATGGTTCCGATGATGTCCTTGCCGGCGTGGATGCCCCGCGCGGATGCTTCTCCCTCCAGCGTGCTGTTGGCAAAGGCTGAAATGGTTCCAGAGGGGAGATTCTCAACCAGAACGGCGCCGGTGTTGGTGTCGAATGTAGGGTTGAAAACCTGAATGGCACGGGCCTGGGCGTCGTGATCGACGGCCTCTGCCGTGGCGGCGATGATGCCGGCGTTGGTAAGGCCAAAAGTGCTGTCACCGGCGGCATCGGTGAGGATGGCCCTGGTGTTAATATCGTTCGGGTAGCCTGACGTCGCCTTGCCCTTGCCCATGATGGCGCCGCCGTTTTCCACGGTTACGCGGCCGTTGGTGAAACCGATTTCCGGATCGGCCGCATCCCCGCCGACGGCAGTGACATCGGCGTCTTCGGCGGTCACGTCCACCCGCCCGCCTCCTTTAACCGTCAGCGTGTCGCCATCGGCCAGAACCTGTCGGTCTTCCGCGGTGTTCGTGATCACGAGGTCTGCGGCATCGGCCGCGTTGATGGCAAAGAGCATGGCCAAGGCGAGGACCCACCCGAGGGACGGCGTCATTCTGAATCTTATGGGGACCTTTTTCCTCATGTTTGCCTCCTCTTTTTCATTTTTTGATTTTCTGACGCCGAAAAAAATCACTGCTGCCGCCATGCAACCGATCATTCCCCGTTGGACACAGCCCGTTGGCGTTCCGGATGAGAGAATGAGGTTCCATTTTCCATGGCCTCTTTGCCGCCACGCAAATTATCGGCAAAGGATGGTCGATGAAGACCCGTAGTTTTTATGGACTGTTGAGTGGGGAATTGACGTAGAAATGCTTCCGCTTATACTAAACCGTCTTTCCGGCGCAAGAAAGAAAAATAAAAGGGAAGGGCGGCGGCACCGAGTGGGCCCATGCCCGGGTTGTGCGTGATTCGGCCCTCGTGTTATGGTTATTAGAAAGGGTGGATGCGCCTGATGGCGCACCGGCGGTTGGTTTCTTTCCCGAAAAAAAGGCTCAGGGATGATAAAGCGAAGGCCATTGGATGACAAGCATCGGGAGCATCGTGGCTTCGCCCACCGAAGTTTGGATATTTTCTTCCTCCTGACCATTCTGGCAGTGGTCTGGAGCTGCGGCCAGGATCCGGAGACGGACTCTAGACCGGCGGCAGAAGAGACAAAGATCGAAACCTTCACCTTCTTCGGCCTGGGGCGCCAATCGGTACTGGACGAGGCCGCCCGCAACCGGCTCAAGAAGGAACTGGGGGCCGAGGCCGTGGCCCGGCGGGGGTTGGTGGACCTGGAGTTCCAGCGTCCCGGGTGGCTGGCGCGCTTTCTGCCGGATCTCCACCGGCTCAACCGGCGGCTGAACAACGATTTTCGCGAGCGGGTGGAGTACGACG
>JAQVTF010000195.1 GCA_028700185.1 Desulfobacteraceae bacterium
CAGGTGCCGAGCCACCCCTTGGCCGGGTTGAGCAGGTGGGGCATGTCTTCGAAGGGAATCCAGCCCTGCCAGTTGTCGGCGCCGTCACGCACAACAAACGGAACGCCGCCACCCGATGATCGGTGGGGCAAGGTGCCGCTCACCCACCAGGCGAAATTGCCGTCGGTGTCGGCCACCACGAGATTGAGACAGATCATGTTGACGTCTCTCAAGGCCGCCAGGAAACTATCCACCGAGCGGGCGGTGAGGAAACGGTCCAGCCCCATCCGGCCGTGCATGGTCTCGAAGGGCGCAAAGCGCATCGTGACGCAATGGTCACCGTCCAGCCCCTTGAGCACTCCTGACACCACCGGCCCGCGTCTGGTGGCGCGGATCCGCAACATTTCGCTGCGAGAACCGCCGGCGGCTTTTTTGTCCCGGACCCGCACGGTTTCCTCGATGACCTGGAAGGGAATCGAACGATCGCCTTCCAGGTAGCGGCCGGGGTCCTCGGGATCCACGGTCTCCACGTACAAGTCCTGCATGTCGCCGTAGGCGTTGGTGACGCCATAGGCGAGGTGTTCGGTGCGGCCCACCACCATCCCCGGAATCCCGGCGATGTTCACACCAACGGCGCGGAATTCAGGGGTAATCAAGCCCACCGGATACCAGGGGCCCGGCAGGAGGCGGGCGTCCAGATGGGGATCGTTGGCCACGATGGGCTTGCCGCTGGCGGACCGGGTCGGACCGGTGATCCAGTTGTTGCTTCCCGCCTCAAGCCGCCGGGGGCCGAGCCAAGCAGCCAGCCGGGGATCGTTGACGATGCCTGCCGATTTCCAGTCGGGGGGTAAGGATGCAAAGGTAATTTCGCTGGCGGACGGTTCGTCCGGGTTGATGTTGAGCGGGAAGATTTCCCGGGCTTTTTCCGGTCCCAGGGCCTCGATGAGGGCCTGGATGACGATCTCGGTCTGCATGTTGGCCGAGGTATCCCAAGCCATCAGATAGAGGATCGCCAAGGAGTCTTCCACCGTCCAGGGTTCTGGATCGATGCCGGCCAGCTTGAATTCCAACGGCAACGTATCCCGACCGGTGCCGATGCAGGCGTTGACGCCGTCGGCGTATCGCTGGAAAAAGGCCCGGTCCGCGGCGTCGAGAATACGGGCGTGTCGTCGGGCGTTCCGGTAAAGCCCCAGAGTGCGCATGCGGGTGTCGAGCTCCACGGCCGCCTCTCCGGCGAACTCGCTGATCCGGCCCGCGGCAAAGCGACGGTTGAGTTCCATCTGAAACAACCGGTCCTGGGCGGCGACAAACCCCTGGGCCATCACCGCGTCGGATGCGTTGCCGGCGCGGATGTACGCCATCCCCTTTTCGTCGCGGATCACCGTCACCGGCGCCGCCAACCCGGAAAGTGCCAGCTCACCTTGGTTGCGGTAATCGTTAAAGGCGGCGCAACCGACGAGCAGCGATATGACAAAAAGGATCATCCCAAACGGTGTGTAGCGCTTCTTCATAGCTGAGGTCCTCTCTTTGCAGGTGTGGATTCCCCGTCCACCGGGTGGGCTGAGCCGCTCGGGGAGCAATTGTTTTCCAGTAGCGTAGATCCCGAAATTGAGGCCGGAAAATTCGTTCCGCTTCCCCAAGACCATGCTATGCGGCAACCACCCGATCCCGCCCTTCTATTTTAGCCTTGTACAATGCACCATCCACGCGTTTGTACCACTGGAGAAAGTTTTCTTCACAGTGATACTCGGCGACGCCGATGCTCGTTGTCAGGGTTTTGATTTTTCCGAATTCAGTCGACTTTACGGTTTTTCTGATTTTTTCAGCCAATAACACCGCATTGGTGATGTCTGTATCTGAGGCGAGTATGATAAACTCCTCTCCTCCCCAGCGGGCAATACTGTCCGTTTTTCTGACAATGGTTTTGATTTTTTCTGAGAATTTAGCCAACACTTCATCACCCACTGCATGCCCAAATTGATCGTTGATCTGCTTGAAGTGATCCAAATCGAGCAGCAATAAACTTACATGATGATCATACCGATTTTTCCGGTACATCTCTCTATCAATTAGGTGCTCCACTGCTCTTCGGTTCAGCAATCCGGTAAGCGGATCCGTTGTTGCCATGTTTTTGAGTTTTTCATTCAACTTTTTCCGCTTTTTTATTTCTTTCAACAACAGTAAAACAGATAGCGCCAACACGAATAAAACACAGAGCATCGCTATCATAAAAATCTGTCTTGTGAAAACCTGCTCTTTGGTATAAACAGCGATCTGTTTCGGTTCCCATTTTCTCAGTATCTTGGCATAAGTACCGTCTTCTTTCAGCTCAGCGAGAGCTTTGTTGATATTTTGCAGCAGGGCCAAATTTCCCTTTTTTACAGCAATCGCTGAATTGCTGCGCTCAATTGTACCACGGATCATTATGTTCTTGATTTTGTGTTCAGCTACTATATAGCAACCAACCCAACGGTCGGCAATGATCACGTCCAACTCACCCCTGGAGAGCAAATGAAAACCACTCAGAATATCCGGAATGATAACAGTTTTTATGAAAGCATCCCGTTTCAATAATTCAATGGGCAATCCATTTTTTTCAACGCCGACCCGAACTCCTTTTAGATCTGAAATACCTCTGGGTGCACATCCGGATGATGAGAATATGGAAAATTCGGATTCAAGAAGTGAATCGGAAAAATCGTAAATCTTTTCCCGGTCTTGGGACGGATTGATTTGAAGAAGCGCATCGGCCCTCCCCTCCAGCACAAGCTGCTGCGCCTGGGACCAGTCCATGTATTTTATTTCGACTGGCTGTTCCATCCTCTTTTTAAGGGCTTCTGCCAGATCAACGACAATACCGGTGGTTTTTCCTTTTTGTGTATATATCATTGGGGGCAGGGTTTTGTTGCCTAAAAATAAGAGTTGTTTGGTATCTGATGCTCCTTTTTGACCAGTATTGGAAAATTTTGAATGCGCTTTTTCATTACTTAAAAAACACAAAAAAACAAAAACCAGTATAGAAAAGACAATTTTATTTCCTTTAATTTTCAACAGACAACCCATCATGTTGTTTATTTGCCTATTCCGGTTAAGGTTAGGGTAAATCGCTTCCGTCCCGAAAGAGTCATTTCACCATCAGGGTGTAGTTGCCGTTGGTGTCGGGTGGGGGGGAAATGGCGCAGAAATAGGCCCCTTGCTGAGTGATAAAGGATATGGCCCCCATCTCCCTGCCCAGGAACAGGCCGTTTTCATCGAACAGGGTCAAGGCATACCGCTCGCTTTCCGTGGTCACTTCGATGTCCACATGCTGGCCGGCCAACACCGTATCCACCCGGAACCAATCCGTTTTGAAAAGATCAACGGTTCCGCTGATCACGGCGCCAGGGGCAACCACCGGAACCTGGGCCATGGGATAGGCGCGGTATCCGCCGCAGAGCAGCTTTTCCTTACCGTCTTCCTTGATAATACGAAGGCTGCTGTCGCCGCGGTTGTTCAAACCGGCGATCCATCCGGTGGTATCATTTTCCGGAACCACGGTATTCTCCTCGCTCCAAAGGAGCAGATTGTCCTTTTCGGTCAAAATGCCGAAAGGGGCTCCCCACCGGATATCATTCCAGGGCACATTGTCGAAGACGTAAAGACCGAGCCTGCCTCTCCAAGCCTGTGAAATCGGACCGGGGGTTACCTTTTCCCCCACAATGGTTCGGACGTGTCCGCCATACTGATATTCATCACGATCCGCTCCGCTGCTGCCGGACTGGATCATGACGAAATAATCCCGGCCATTCCAGCGAAGATTTTTGAAACTGAGGGATTCGTTTCGGTGTTCCGCTCTGTATGCGCCGTTCCGGTAAGTGAGCACAACCGTGTCCGGATTTGCCTGTTGCGCGTCGATGAGCCGGGTCAGCGTGCCATCTCCATTATCGACGATTCGATCATAGCCAAAAGCTTTCACATAGAGCCCTTCAATGCGAGCCGGATTGTTTTCCGAGTCATAGACAGGCAGAATGGGCGCCTTGGGCTCAAGGCCGAATTTTTCCCGCACCGCGTTTTGGAGACACTCCCGAACCACCGCCCACGGCAGATTCTGGGCGGTATCCGAATTGGTCAGCACCACCACACCGAGCTTCTTGTCCGGAAGCATTTCGATCAAGGAGAAATAATCCCCGGTCCCCCCGCTTTTCATCCAGGCCCGGCCGGCGTAACGCATCGCGGGATCATCCATGCTGTCTAGGCCCAACCCCGGCTGGAACATGGAATCGATGTCCAGTTCCGATCGTTCCGCCTCGCCCAGCATGGCCACGGTTTCCGGCTTGAGAAAGCGGGCCCCTTCCGCCGTCCTTCCCCCGTTGTTGATCATCATCATGAACCTGGCGATATCCTTGACCGTGGTGAAGGCCCCCCCGGTCGCCCCGAAGGTGCAGTTGGTCTGTTTAATGTCAGAGACTTGGCCTCCTCCGTAACCCCGGGCCAGGTTTTCCCGGATTACCCGTAGAGACGTATGATTCATGCCGAGGGGGTTGAAAATCTCACGGTCCATAAGGTCGGTAAACGTTTCACCGGCCTCCCTCCCCTGCCTGAGCGCAATTTCACCGGCCAGCACAAAACCGGTGTTGCAGTAGGTGGCCTTTTCTCCCGGCGGGTGGCTCGGATAATCCGTGCTCAGGTATTTCATCAGAAAATCCATATACAGATCACAGCCGTAGGTCTCCCATGAGTCATCGAACAAAAACCCGGCGGCGTACAAATCCCCCGGCAAACCGGAATGGTGGTTGAGCAAACGCCGAACGGTGATTTCCTGCAGTTGATCTGAATAACGGGACGCCAAATCAAGTTCAGGCAGGTAGCGAACCGCCGGCTGATCCAATCCCACACGCCCTTGTTCATAAAGTTTCAACAGCGCCACGGTGGTCAGGGTTTTGGTGCCTGATCCGAGCATAAAAACCGAATCGGC
>JAQVTF010000040.1:7500-19351 GCA_028700185.1 Desulfobacteraceae bacterium
CCGGAACGGCCCGGGCACCAAACATGCAACGGGCCGCTTCCATGGCCTCCACGGCGGCTTGACGGCCATGGACAATCTGGGTGGTTTCGAAGGCCAGTACCGTCTTGGCCAAGTTCAGGTCCGCGTCCCGAAGTCCCGCCACCTCCCGAATCTCTTTCATGGGCAAAAAGGTGTAGAGGGCTAAAAAGCGTGCCACGTCGGCATCGGCGCTGTTGACCCAGTACTGGTAGTACGCGTAGGGCGGCGTCCGTTCGGCATCGAGCCACACGGCACCAGCGGCCGTTTTTCCCATCTTGGCGCCGCTGGCCGTGGTGATCAATTGAAAGGTGATGCCGTAAGCCGGCTCCTGGCAGACCTTGCGCACCAAATCGATGCCGGCCACGATATTTCCCCACTGATCGCTACCGCCCATCTGCAGCCGGCAGTCACAGCGTCGGAACAGCTCGAGAAAATCGTAGGCCTGCAAGAGCATGTAGTTGAACTCGATGAAACTCAGTCCCTCATCCGAATCCAGTCGCATGCGGTAGCTTTCCGCCTTGATCATCCGGTTGACGGAAAAATGCCGGCCGATATCCCGCAAAAAATCGATATAACTCAGTGACACCAGCCAGTCGGCATTGTTGAGCAGCAGGGCCCGCTCCTCGTCGAACCGGATGAAGCGCGCCAACTGAGCCTTGAGGGCATCGGCGTTGGCGCGCACCGCTGCGGGGGTCAGCATCTGTCGCATCTCCGTTTTGCCGCTGGGATCGCCCACCAGCCCGGTGCCGCCCCCCACCAGCGCGATGGGCCGATGACCGCATCGCTGCATGTGGGCCAAGGCCATCACCGGGATCAGGTGACCGATGTGCAGGCTGGCCGCCGTGGGGTCGAATCCCACGTAGCAGGTTCGCCCCTCGGCGCCGAGCCAGTCGAAAAGCTCCTGCCCGTGTGTCTTGGCCTCGATAAATCCTCTCTCTTCAAGAATATCCAGAACATGAGGCATAACTCACACCTTCGTGCTATTTGTTGGCGAACTCGATCGCCCGGGTCTCCCGGATCACCATCACTTTGATCTGGCCCGGAAATGTCAGGTTTTCTTCTATTTTTTTGGCGATATCCCGGCTAAGCAGCACCGCCTCCTCATCGGACACCTGCTCGCTTTCCACCAGAACCCGCAACTCCCGCCCCGCCTGGATGGCATAGGTGTTGGACACCCCGCGGAAGCTGTTGGCGATGCCTTCCAGATCTTCGAGCCGCTTGATGTAATTTTCCAACATCTCCTTGCGGGCGCCTGGCCTGGCACCGGAGAGCCCGTCCGCCGCCTGGACGAGATAGGCGTAGACCGAGTTGGGCGGCACATCTTCGTGGTGGGCGGCGATGGCGTGGACCACCTTGGGCGATTCGCCGTACTTTTTGGCCAGCTTTGAACCGATGAGGGCATGGGGCCCCTCCACCTCATGGTCCACGGCCTTTCCCAGGTCGTGCAGCAACCCCATGCGCCGGGCCAGTTTCTGGTTGAGTCCCAGCTCGGCGGCCATGATCCCCGCCAGAAATCCCACCTCCACCGAATGCTGGAGAACGTTCTGGGCGTAACTGGTTCGGTATTTCAACCGCCCCAGATACATGACCAAGTCGGGATGAATGCCGTGGACGCCCAGGTCGAAGGCGGCCTGCTCGCCAGCCTCCTTGATGGTCTTGTCCACCTCGGCGGTCACCTTCTTGACCACGTCTTCGATGCGCGCGGGATGAATGCGCCCGTCGGCGATCAGTTTCATCAGAGACAGCCGGGCCACTTCCCGCCGCACCGGGTTGAATCCGGAGAGGATCACCGCTTCGGGCGTATCGTCGATGATCAAATCGATGCCGGTGGCCGCCTCCAGGGCCCGGATGTTGCGCCCCTCGCGGCCGATGATGCGTCCCTTCATCTCGTCGCTGGGAAGGGGCACCACCGATACGGTGCGCTCGGCAACAAAATCGCCGGCATACCGCTGAATGGCCGTGGCGATGATTTTCTTAGCCCGCTTGTCCGACTCTTCCCGGGCCTCGGTTTCGATGCGCTTCACCAGCTTGGCGCCCTCGTAGCGGGCATCGTTTTCCATCGCGCGGATCAACAGCTCCTTGGCCTGTTCCGCCGTCAGGCCGGAAATCGTCTCAAGCTGTTTCTTTTGTTCGGTAATCAACCCGTGATAGTACTGCTCGTCCTGGACGATTTTCTCCTCTCGCTGCAGTACATTCTTCTCACGTTGGCTCAGTTCGACCTCACGCTGCTCCACCTGCTCGCTGCGCCGGTCGATGTGTTCTTCTTTCTGGGCCAAGCGGCGGTCTCTTTGCTCAAGCCCCCCACGGATCTCCTTAGCCTCGGCCTCGAAATCGCTCTTCATCCGGAAGAGCCGGTCCTTGGCCTCCAACTCGGCTTCCCGCACGAGATTTTCAGCCTGCCGTTGTGCGTTATCATGGATCTGCCGGGCCTGCTCTTCGGCTTCCTTGACCCTGCCCACGGCAATTCGTCCCTTGGCCCAGAAGGCGACGCCGAATCCTGCTCCGAAACCGATTAAAGCGAAAACAATCGCGTAGAAGTAAGTTGTCATGATGATCCTCCGGGGCTCAGCCCCTGGTTTATCGATTCGCCACTGCCAGACCCGAACCGATCCGGTGGCACCGACGTTAGGTGACAGAACAACAGTCTGAAAAAAGGCAGGTTTGCTACCGAAGCCGAACAAGCCAAAAATGGCTCGGAAAAAGGGAGGTCGATCGAGGTCGGTCTACCGCAGGCTGTGCACCGCGGGCTGTGCAGGATGCTTCAGGGCCATTGCCCCCGCCAATTGCCGTGTTGGACGACTTTTTGAACCATGGGGTTCAGAGGGGGACCTTGTCGCTTCTTTAGGCTTTTCTGTGGATCCAGAACCTGCTCACCGAAGCGCTGAAAAGGTCCCCATTAGCTGCAATGTTGGATCAAAGGAACATCTTCCAATCACGCACACGGCAGGGGCGATGCCCCCTTAGCAATAAATCACCGGTCGAAAGGCATCGGCCGGTTTCGACGGTTTTCAAGACGTTGCACTGGCACCGGGAACGTCGCCGCGATCCGCCTGGCGGTTCGCGGCCAGTCCGCTCAGGGCATTGTCCAGGGTTTGAATCAGCCGGTTCGTCCGCCGGCGCAACTGGTGTTGAACCGTTGTCCGGTCAGACTTTAACTCGTAATTTTCATTGGCGATGTTTAAAGCCGCCAACATCATGACGGTCAGTTTCGACGTCTCGGCAATCTGGCCGGATTGGGTGGATGTGATCCGCCCCACCTCACTGGCCAAGGATGCCGCCACCGCTTCGGCCTGCGGGCCGACGGCATCGGTTTTGAACGTATAGGTTCTACCGAAAAGATCTATGTGCAACAGCTGATTCAATCGTAATCGCTCATCGTCTGTGAACCGTTAAGCCTAAGACGGAGATCAACGCGGGCCGACCACCAGCCCCTCGAGCTTGAGTAGCAACCCGTCAATCTTCGAGCGGACCTGCTCGCGCTCCGCCTGGTATTTTTGTTCTGCTTCGACCTTGACCTCAAGATCCTTTTCCAAACTTTCAACTCTGTTTTTCAGCGCCTCATTATCGGCCTGAAGGGACCGGCAAATTTCGAGCACCTGTCCGACCCGCTCCTCAATGGTATCGAACTGATTCCAGATAGTTTGTTCTTCCAATGTCGCACCTCGCCTTTTTGTTCTCGTATTATCGGTATCTTGCCGTTATGTCAAGCGGTTTCACAAATTCCACCCGCCGATGGGCGGTCCCGCTGGCATTCCCCTCGACCCAAAAGAAAAGGGCAGGCCATGCGTCTGGCATGATCTGCCCTTTTTCTTTAACCTTCCGCTGGCTGCTAGGTCACCGATCAGCCGCGGCTACGGCTCTCCACCAACCGCATGCGGTGCAGTGCCCGCTCCAGTGCGGCTCGAGCCCTCACGTAATCGATTTCTTCCTGTTTGCTGGCCAAACGTTTCTGGGCCCGTTCCAGGGCACTGCGCGCCCTTTCCACATCAATGTCCCGCCGGCGCTCCGCCGACTCGGCCAGAACGGTGACCTTGTTGGGCAGGGCCTCGGCAAATCCTCCGGAAACAAAGATGAATCTTTCGGTTCCGCCGCTGTCGCGATACCGCAGGATGCCCGTTTTCAGCGATGTCATGAAGGGGGTGTGTCCGATGAGAACCCCGAATTCCCCCTCACTGCCCGGCGCCATGACGATCTGCGCTTCATCGTTGACCACTTGGCGTTCCGGGGTCACGACTTCCAGTCGAATATTGCCAGCCATCTCATTCCCTTCCGCCGATTAGGCTTCGGCTGCCATTTCCTTGGCGGTCTCCAGCACTTCCTCGATCCCCCCCTTCATGTAGAAAGCCTGCTCGGGGACATCGTCATGCTTGCCCTCACAGATTTCCTTGAAGGCCCGCACCGTATCGGCCACCTTGACGAACTTGCCCGGTTTGCCGGTGAAGGCTTCGGCCACATGGAAGGGCTGGCTGAGAAAACGCTGGATCTTACGCGCCCGCTGCACGGTCAGCTTGTCTTCGTCGGAGAGTTCCTCCATGCCCAGAATCGCGATGATATCCTGCAATTCCTTGTATTTCTGTAGCATCTGCTGAACGGTACGAGCCGTCTGGTAATGATCCTGGCCAAGCACCTGCGGATCAAGAATGCGCGAGGTGGAGTCCAGGGGGTCCACTGCCGGGTAGATACCCAGCTCGGCGATCTGACGGCTCAGCACCACGGTGCCGTCCAAGTGGGCGAAGGTGGTGGCCGGAGCCGGGTCGGTAAGGTCGTCGGCCGGTACGTAAACGCACTGGACGGCGGTGATGGATCCCTTGGTGGTGGAGGTGATGCGCTCCTGCAACTCGCCGAGGTCCACGGCCAGGGTCGGTTGGTAACCGACAGCCGACGGCATGCGCCCCAGAAGGGCCGACACCTCTGAACCCGCCTGGGTGAAGCGGAAGATGTTGTCGATGAAGATCAGCACGTCCTGACCTTCCTCGTCCCGGAAGTACTCGGCGGCCGTCAGGGCGGAGAGGGCCACGCGCGCGCGGGCACCGGGCGGTTCGGTCATCTGACCGTAGACCAGGGCCGCCTTAGGCAAAACCCCCGAATCCTTCATCTCGTGGTACAGGTCGTTGCCCTCGCGGGTTCGCTCGCCCACACCGGCAAAGACCGAGATACCGCCGTGCTGCATGGCGATGTTGTGCACCATCTCCATCATGATAACGGTCTTGCCCACGCCGGCCCCGCCGAACATCCCCATTTTGCCACCCCGGGGAAAGGGGACCAACAGGTCGATCACCTTGACGCCGGTTTCCAGCACGCGTACCTCGACGTCCTGTTCCGTGAAGGCGGGCGCCTGGCGGTGAATCGGCATCATCTTTTCCTGGCTCACCGGACCGAGGCCATCCACGGGGCGGCCCACCACGTTGAGCACCCGCCCCAGACCGGCCTTGCCCACCGGCATCATGATCTGGGCGCCAGTGTCCTTCACCGGCATGCCGCGCACCAAACCGTCGGTGACGTCCATGGCGATGCAGCGCACCACGTTGTCGCCGAGGTGCTGCGCCACCTCGATGACCAGGTTGTCCGGCTCGTCACTGATGGCCGGGTTGCTGATCCACAGCGCCGTGTAGATGGTGGGAAGCTTGCCCTGCTCGAACTCCACATCGACAACCGGCCCCATCACTTGTATGACCTTACCGATGTTCTCTGCCATCGAAGAACCTCCTGTGTAACCTGTGTGCAAAAATTTTAGCGTATCGGTCCTAGCCCTTGAGCGCTTCCGCACCACCGACGATGTCCATCAACTCGGCCGTGATCGCGGCCTGGCGGGCCTTGTTGTAGGCCAGCGTGAGCCGTTCAATCATGTCGTTGCAGGCCTTGGTAGCATTCTCCATGGCCATCATCCGGGCTGCATGCTCGCTTGTGGACGTTTCGAGCAGGGCCTTGTAGAGTTGAACAAAGACATTGCGCGGCAAGAGGGTCCCCAGCAACTGCGCCGGACTCGGCTCGCAGATATGCTCGGCCATGTAAGGCCCGGCTTCGGCCTCAACCTCGCTGCCGATAGCGGGTATCGGCAGCAATTTTTGCACCACGGGGTTTTGTCGCGCCATGGATTCAAACAACGAATAGATGACATAGACTTCGTCATAGGTCTCATCGAGAAATCGGTCCACCAACTGTCGCCCGCTGGTGACGGCAGTGGCGAAAGGAATACGTCCTCCCACCACGCCAACATGGGCCTCGACCATCTCGAAGTCGCTCTTGCGCGCCCAATCGCGTCCCTTCTTGCCAAAATTGGTGAAGGACACCGTTTTCCCCGCTGCCGCTTCTGCCTTGGCCAGCTTTTCGGCGCGTTCAATCAAGTTGAGATTGAACCCGCCACACAGGCCACGATCGGAGGTGCAGAGCACCACGTGCACATTGCGCACCTCCTCGCGCGGAATCAACAACGGATTGGCATCCCCCGGAGCCCGGCTCGCCAGGCTGCCCAATACTTCGGCGAATTTCTCCGCGTAGGGCCGAAAGGCATCGGTGGCCTGCTGGCACCCGCGTAGGCGGGAGGTGGCCACCATGTTCATCGCCTTGGTGATCTGTTTGGTTTTCTTGACCGCGGATATTTTGAGCTCTACATCCTTGAGTGTCGCCATCTCGATTGCCCTTGTCGCTGAGGTTAGACCGACAGCTGCTTCGGCCGCTTACTTGATGGTATCCTTGAACTCCTCATCGTAGGCGGTGAGCACTTCGTTGGCGAGCTTCTCCAACTCCTCGGTGAATTTCTGCTCTTCCTTGAGCCCCTTGAACAACTGCGGGTAACGCTCCTCGACGAAGGGGTACAGGCCCGCCTCGTACTTGGCAACAACGTCCAGCGGATACTTGTCCAGATAGCCGCGGGTGCCGGCGAAGAGGATGGTCACCTGTTTTTCCATGCTGAGGGGCTGGTACTGGGGCTGCTTGAGAAGCTGCACCAGCCGCTGGCCTCTGGTCAACTGACGCTGGGTGGCCTTGTCCAGATCGGAACCGAAGGTGGCAAACGCCTCCAGTTCGCGGAACTGGGCCATGTCCAGACGCAGGGTGCCGGCCACCTGTTTCATGGCCTTGACCTGGGCGGAGCCCCCGACCCGGGAAACGGAGAGACCGACGTTGATGGCCGGGCGGACACCGGCGAAGAACAATCCCGGCTCCAGGTAAATCTGTCCGTCGGTGATGGAAATCACGTTGGTGGGAATGTAGGCCGACACGTCACCGGCCTGGGTTTCGATGATCGGCAGGGCCGTCAGCGATCCGGCGCCCAACTCATCGTTGAGTTTCGCGGCGCGTTCCAGCAGGCGGGAATGGTTGTAGAAGATGTCGCCCGGGTAGGCTTCACGGCCCGGGGGACGCCGCAGCAACAGGGAGACCTGACGGTAGGCGGCGGCCTGTTTGGAAAGGTCGTCATAGATGATCAGGGCGTGCTGTCCCTTGTCGCGGAAATACTCCCCCATGGCGCAGCCGGCATAGGGCGCAATGTACTGCAGGGTGGCGGGGTCACTGGCGCAGGCGGACACGATGGTGGTGTACTCCATGGCGCCGTACTTCTCCAGGACGGCGTGCACCTGGGCCACGGTGGCCTTCTTCTGGCCACAGGCGACGTAGATGCAGTAGACATCCGTCTCCTTCTGGGCCAGGATGGCATCGATGGCCACGGCGGTCTTGCCGATCTGGCGGTCGCCGATGATCAGCTCCCGTTGCCCGCGGCCCACCGGGGTCATGGCATCGACGGCCTTGAGTCCCGTGTAACAGGGCTCATGGACGCTCTTGCGCGCGATGACGCCCGGCGCCACCATTTCCACCCGCCGGTACTCGTCGGTTTCGATGGGACCCTTGCCGTCGATGGGAGCTCCGGTGCCATCCACCACGCGGCCGAGCACCGCCTCGCCCACCGGTACCTGAGCAATTCGCCCGGTGCGCTTGACCATGTCGCCTTCCTTGATGTGGATATCCTCGCCCATGATGGCGATACCGACGTTGTCCTCCTCAAGGTTGAGCACCAGGCCCAGAATGTTTCCCGGGAACTCGACCAGCTCAAGGGCCATCGCCTTTTCGAGCCCGTAAACGCGCGCAATGCCGTCACCGACCGACAGCACCACGCCGGTTTCGCTCAGCTCGACCTTCTTGTCGTAATCGGTAATCTGGTCTTTGATAATCTGGCTTATTTCCTCGGCTCTTAATTCCATCACGCACTCTCGCCCCTTTTTAAGGTTTCTCGCATGTTGAGCAACTGGGTCTTGATGCTCCCGTCCAGCACGAGGTCGCCGATGCGGGTGACAATGCCGCCGATCAGCGACGGATCCTGATGGACCTCCAGCACGATATCCTTACCCGTCTTCTCGGACAGGGTGGCACGAATCTTTTGCACCGCCTCATCGCTGAGCGTCACGGCCGACACCAACGTCGCCCGGGCCACGCCTTTCACCTCATCTGCCAATTTTTCATAATACTGGGAGATAGACCCGATGAAGGGGAGACGGCTCTTGTCGAAAAGAAGAATCAGGAAAGACTTCATCACGGGGGCCAGCCCGAGTTTGTCCACCAGGGCAACCAATACCTTTCGCCGTCCTTCGGTTTGGTAGAGCGGGTTGCACAAAGCCTGTTCAAGGGACTTGTTGCCCTCGATGAGCCCGGCCACGGCACCCAACTGCTCTCGGTAAACTTCGGCTTGGCCGTCCTCTTTGCCGATCAACATCAGTGCTTTGGCATATCGCCTTGCGATGCGCAGATTCTTCACGATGCCACCACCTTGGCTAAGTATTCATCGACGAGCCGGTCCTGATCCTCTGCCGTCATCCGCTCCTTGAGCCGACTTTCCGCCTTCAGCAGCGCCTTGTCGATCACTTCCCCCTGCAGCCGCTCCCGGGCGGATTTCATCTCGTACTCGATGTTGCGCTTGGCCTGCTCCTCGAGCTTTTCCGCCGCCGCCTTGGCCTCCTCGATGATGCGGGCCCGGGCTTCCTGCCCCTGTCGCTCGTATTCGGCCACGATCTGCCCGGCCTCCTGGTCCAGCCGGGCGATCTTCTCGGTGTAGCCGGCCAGCTCTTTTTCAGCGGCCTGCTTGCGGGCTTCGAGATCCTGGAGCTGCTTTTCGATCCCCTCGATGCGGTCCCGCAACGCCTTGCTCGTCGGCTTGCGCAACAAAAAATAAAGGCCACCGGCCAGCACGACGAAGTTCATCACGCGCTGGGTATCGGTGGCCACCCATCCTTTTGCCCCTTCGGTCGAGTGTCCTGCATCCTCGGAGGCGAGCAACGGCGAGGCTTGGAATATCAATAAGCCAAGCACGAACATCAGACATCGCCATCGCCTTAGACGATCAATCGACATGCGCCTCATCAAACCGCCCTCCCCAAAATCTTTTGTCCGATGGCATCCGCGAACGCGTCGATTTCCTTCTCCAATCGCGATCGCACCCCGTCCACCTCGACGGCCAGCTTGCCGCGCACCGCCGCCAAATCAGCCTGTGCTTTCTCGTTGATCTCGGCGATGATCCGCTTCTCTTCCGCCTCGGCCTCGGCCACCATCGCCTCTTTCTGCTTCAACCCGCGGACTCGGGCCTCGCGGATGCCGCTGGCGAAGGCCTCGTCCTTTTCCCGGGCCGCATCGGCAAGGCCGTCGATGCTTTGCTTGAGGCCCTCCTCTTTCTCCTTGCGCTGCCGAATCACGTTGCGAATCGGCCGATAGAGCACAAGGTTGAGGACCCAGATGAGAAACAAGAAGTTGATAATCTGGATGAAAACGGATCCATCAACGCTGACCATTGGCGCCCTCCGCTGCTGGATTTTAAAAAAATATGATATTCCGGGGTTTTATCGCGCGTCTGAAGGCGGTCTTCACCACCTGTTAAACTCGGCGGCTTATATCACCTGGCCCCATGGCCTGTCAAAGGTTTTTTGGTATCCGCCGGATCAATCGGCGATGAAGCGCCGCATCCGGATGTTGATCAGCAGCCCCACGCATAGCATGGTGGTGATCAGGGACGATCCACCGTAGCTGATGAAAGGCAGCGGCACCCCCACCACCGGCATGAGCCCCATGACCATTCCGATGTTGATGGTCACGTGCCAGAAAATCATGGCCGTGAGACCCACGGCCAGAATGATGCCGAAGGGGTCCCGGCTCTCAGCCGCCACGCTGAGCCCCCAGAGCAGCAGCAGGAGAAAAACCACCAGCAGCACCAGGCCGCCGGCAAAGCCCCACTCTTCGGCGAGAACAGAAAAAATGAAATCGGTGTGTTGCTCGGGCAAAAAACTCAACGCATTCTGAGTCCCCTTGAGAAACCCCTTACCGGTGAGCATGCCGCTGCCGATGGCGATCTTGCTCTGAATGATATGATACCCGGCCCCCAGCGGATCCCGGCCCGGGTCGAGGAAGGTCAGAATGCGCTCCTTCTGGTATCCTTTCAAAAAATGCCACAGCACCGGCAGGGCCACGGCGCCGAAGGCGAAAATGCCGATGGCGGTGCGTCGTTCGATCTTGACGAAAAAAGTCATGGAAAGGGCGATGAGCAGCACCAGCATCGCCGTTCCGAGGTCCGGCTGGCGGACGATGAGAAGGAAGGGCAACCCGGTGATGGCCATGGGCCAGATCAACTCATGGAGCACGAAACCGCGGGTGGTGACCTCCTTGGCGTAGTGGCGCGCCAGCATCAAGGCCACGGCGATCTTTGCCAGCTCCGACGGCTGCACAAAAACGGGGCCCAGGACCAGCCACCGTCGGGAGCCACCGCCGATCTGGCCCATGACCAGCACCGCCACCAGCATCAGCACGCAAATGCCGTAAAAAAAGGGCGCCCAGCGTTCCAGCGTCTTGTAGTTGACCGAAAACCCCACGCTCATCGCCCCCAGCCCCATGACGTACCAGAGCATCTGCTTCAGATGCAGCCGGGACGGCGCCGCGGTGGCATCGGCGTTCACGGCGCTGTAGAGCGTGATCACGCCCATGGCGGCCAGGGCCAAAGTGGCGGCCAGCAGCCCCCAGTGGAAGTTCTTGATCAATCTGCGGTCGACCATCATCACTGCACCACCTCGTCGGTCTGGGGGGCCACCTTGGCCGCCTCCTCGGCAGCGCCGGCCGGATCCAGATAGGCCTGGATCACGGCCCGGGCCACCGGCGCCGCGGCGCTGGAGCCGTGCTCCCCGTGCTCTATGATCACCGCCACGGCGATCCGGGGCGCCTCACTGGGCGCATAGGCCACAAACCAGGCGTGGTCCTTGAGGTGATCGGCCACCTCTCCTTTCCGATCCGTCTCTCCCTTGCGGCTGAACACCTGGGCGGTGCCCGTCTTCCCGCTGATGTCGATGCCCTCCAGACGAATCGACCGGGCCGTCCCCCGATCCCCCTGGACCACCCGCCACAGGCCTTCCTTGACCAAGGCCATGTTCCGGGGGCTGACATCGAGACGGCCTTTTATTTCCGGGGTCATCCGCTGGATCACCTGGCCGGCTGCGCTCTCCACGGCCAGCACCATTTGCGGCCGATAGAGGGTGCCGCCGTTGCCCACGGCGGCGATCATCATGGCCAGTTGCATCGGGGTCACCAGATTGTAGCCCTGACCGATGGCCACCGACAGGTTCTCCCCTCCCTGCCAGGCGACCCCGAAGCGGCCCTTCTTCCATGCCGCCGTGGGAATCAAACCGGCGTCCTCGTGATCCAGCCCCACTTCCGTCCGGCTGCCCAGGCCGCAACCGCGGGCATAACGGGCCAGACGATCCACACCGAGCTTGATCCCCAACTGATAGAAAAACACGTCACAGGACTGACTGATGGCTTCCACCACGTTGAGGTCTCCGTGTCCCCACCGTTTCCAGCAGCGATAGGA
>JAQVTF010000196.1 GCA_028700185.1 Desulfobacteraceae bacterium
CTGATTCCAGAGCAGTGGATCTCCGCGCTGCTGGGGGGCAACTCCTTGTGGGCCAACCTCATCGCCTCGCTGGCCGGCGCCCTGATGTACTTCGCCACCCTCACCGAAGTGCCGATTCTCCAGGGCCTGCTCGGCGCCGGCATGGGCCAGGGACCGGCCTTGGCCCTGCTTTTGGCGGGCCCTGCGCTTTCCCTGCCCAACATGCTGGTGATCGGCTCGGTGATGGGGGTCAAGAAAACCGCCACCTTCTGCGGCATTATCGTCATCCTGTCCACCATCGCCGGGATGATCTACGGTTCTTTTTCTGGCTGATGACCTTTGGCAGAACACAAGAATTCGGATTTGAGAAAAGAGCCCTCGCTGCGATCGGGATGACAGTTCGGAAGGTGGGGTGACCGCTCAAGATTCTGGATGAAAATTTGAATATTTGGCACGAACCCATCCTAGGTGGAGTGAAAACGGACAGATCGGAACGGAGGATACACGCCATGGATATCAAGGTCCTGGGCCCTGGCTGCCCCAAATGCCAACAGACGGAAAAGATCGTCAAGGAAGCGGTGGCCGAAGCGGGCCTGACGGCCGAGGTGGAAAAAGTCACCGACCTGATGAAAATCGCCGGCTACGGGGTCTTCGGCACCCCGGCGGTGGTGGTGGACGGCGAGGTCAAATCGGTGGGCAAAATTCCCAAGAAGGAGGACGTGCTCCAGTGGATCAAGTAGGAATATGTCGGCCGCGCCGATATCCTCTTCCACGATGTCTGGAAGGACCCGGCCCCGGCCAAGCATTACGGGATTCGGGCCATCCCGACCCAGATCTTCTTCGACCGCCAAGGCCGGGAGGTCCACCGCCACGTCGGCTTCATGGAAAAAAAGGCCATCGTAAAGATCCTGACCCGCCTGGGGGTGCCGTCCGCCGGCCCGGCGTGACGGCGGCCCGGGAAAGATCTTCGCCGGCTCGCTGATGATGATTCTCTTTGCCCTGGGCCACTGCCACGGTGCGCCGCATCATGGAAAACGGCGCTTGGCAGGGGGACGGCCTGTGGTTTCGGCGCGGCGCCGGAGCGGTGATCGGGCTGTTGGGAATCTACTTTATCGCTAACCCGTTTGTCCGTATCTAAGTGTCAAGGAGGCAACAAAGACATGGCGGAATATGAGGGATATGTCGCAATGCGCATGGCGAACGGCAAGGCCGAGGTCTTCATTCAGCCCGGAAGCCCCGGCATTCCTGGCGTTTCAGGCGAGGTGAACAGACGGGTCTGCCATTGTGCCTCCGACGGGTCCTCGTTTACGGTGGAAGCGCTCAACAGCGCCGGCGCGCAGGCGGGGGATCGGGTTGTCGTCAGCCTGAACAGAGGCGCCCTGGTCCGGAATGTCGCGGCAGGTCTGGGCCCCCCTCTGGCCGGCCTGGTGCTGAGCCTCGCGCTGGTCTCGTCTTTGACCCACGGTTTCGCCCGGAACATCGGTGCCGGCCTCCTGGTTTCAGGCGCCGTCCTGTTTTCGGGCATCATCGTCGGCATGTTGGCTTTCCGACGGTTTTCAGTCCAAAACCTGCCGGTGGTGGAACGCATCATCATGTCCCGGATCGAGGCGCCATCGAGGTTGGCGACGCCGGCCCCGCTTGAAGATGATGGCAAGCGCTGTCAGGCGTGCCCCGCAAGCCCACACCGATGTTGCTGAAAGCCGGGGTTTTCACACCCGATCCCCCGGAGAGGCGAACGGGCCGCCGTTGAAAGAAGCCGCGGTCGATGGCGTCACCCAGGGCAGGCTTGCCCGTCGTCTGCCTTGGTGTTGAGCGGTTTCCGCATCAAGGCCACATCCTTGACCGGAATGTCGCAGGTCCACCCGAATCGCCGGGCGATAAAACGCAAGGTCGCCTCCCGGAAGAACACCACGTGGGTCGGATCGCGGCGGTAATGCCACTGCGCGAAACGGTGGTCATCCGTTTGAAAACAGGTCATGAGCGCCAGCCATCCACCGGGGCGCAGCATCCGGTCCAGCCGGGCGAACTCCTCGGCCGGCCGGTGGAAATGTTCGATGGTTTCGGTGCAGGTAATGAAATCGTAGACATCCTCGAGCGCTTCCCACGCGGGGGAAAAAAGCGGGTCGAACAGTCTCACCCGGTGGCCGGCCTCCCGCAACATGCAGGCCAGCGCCGGCCCGGGACCGCATCCGTAATCCAGGCCCTTGGCCTCCGGCGGCAACCGCTCGAGCAGGGGGACGACCAGCTTGGACAAGAAGCGGCGGTAACCCGCCGACCTCGGATCGTTGCGGTGCAGCCGGTACTGCGCCTGCTCCGCCTCGATGGACAGCCGCTGCGCCGGATCGAGGAAGGTGGCCTGGCAAACACCGCAGCGCACGTATCGGGCGCCGTTCACATCCAGGAAAAATCCGGCTGAAAACGCGCCGCAGACAATGCAGTCGCCTGAATCCATTTTTCTCCCGTTCTGTCCTTAAAATCGCCGATATGAACCGAGTATACCATTTTGATTCATAAAAGGCGCCATCGTCGTAGGCCGGGGCGACGGTGCCGAGGGCGCCATCACGGCCATCCACGCCCTGTTTCTCAATCATGAAATGATTGCGGCCAACCGGGGGGGCCCGGGAAGCGCTTTTGCAAAAGCGGAATCCTTCAGGACCACGAGGGCCTGCAATCGGTCAGGAAGCTGGGCCGCCGACTCCTGGAGATAGTTGATGTGCTTGGCCTTTAGCCGAAAACCCGCCGATGGTCCCGGCTGCGGCCGGAATTTCCAGGAAAAACAACGTTGCCGGTTGACAGGAAAAACCGCGTGGGTTAATTTCCACCCATAGCAATTCGTCACATGGCGAATTATAATGTATATAAAAAGTCTATCAAGGATCCCGCGATGTTCGAAATCATGGCTGTGACCAAGGCCTTGGCCGATGAAACCCGGGTGCGGCTGCTGGCCGCCCTGCAGGGCGGGGAGCTCTGCGTCTGCCAGCTTATCGAGTTGATCGGGCTGGCGCCTTCCACCGTCAGCAAGCACCTTTCGATCCTGCGCGGCGCCCGGCTGATCGAGGGGCGCAAGCACGGCCGCTGGATGTACTACCGGCTGACCGGTGCGCAGGCCCCCCCGGCGGCCCGTTCGGCGCTGACCTGGCTCATCGACGCCCTCAAGGACAACCCCTTGATTCTGGAAGACCGGCAGCGTCTGGCGCAAATGATTGAAACACAGCCCGAGGGGTTGTGCTGCAAATAGACCCCAATGCGGCGCTTACATGCCAGTGCCACCCCGGGGCACTGATTTTGCTAAAATATTCAGCCCTCTGAAATGGATCCCGGGTCAAAGCCCGGGATGACGGGCACCGAAGAATCCCGGATCAAGTCCGGAGTGACGGCAAGGATTCTGGATCAGGTTCCGACTTTATTTCTGTCATTCCTGCGAAAGCAGAGCCTGCCCTGGACTCGATCCGGGGAATCCATGTGGCCCTGTGGTTCAAGCGCAGATATTTCCCCTACGCGGTCAAAACCCCCACCGGCGTATGCCATGTCACCTGCAAGGCGTGACACCAGAGGAGAATGTGATGGAGATCCTGAAGAACGATGAAATCCGCCAGGCTGTGCGCCAGCGCTACAGCCGGATCGTTGACCCCCGCCAAGCCGGCTGCGGCTGCGCCCCGGGCTGCTGCGGCGCCCCGGCAGCCGATGCCGCCGGCATCTCCCAATCCCTCGGCTACGGTTCCGAGGAGGTCGGCGCCGTGCCCGAGGGGGCCAACCTGGGGCTCGGCTGCGGCAACCCCCAGGCCATCGCGGCCCTGAAACCCGGCGAGGTGGTCCTCGACCTGGGCAGCGGCGGCGGCTTCGACTGCTTCCTGGCCGCCCGCCAGGTGGCCGAGACGGGCCGGGTGATCGGGGTGGACATGACCCCCGAGATGATTTCCCAGGCCCGGGCCAACGTGGCCAAAACAGGGCATGGCAACGTGGAATTTCGCCTCGGCGAAATCGAAAACCTGCCCGTGGCCGACGACACGGCGGACGTGGTGATCTCCAACTGCGTCATCAACCTCTCCCCGGACAAGCCCCGCGTTTTTGCCGAGATCTTCCGGGCCCTCAAGCCCGGTGGCCGGGTGGCGGTTTCGGATGTGGTGGCCACGGCCCAGTTGCCCGAGGCCGTGCGCCAGGACCTGGCCCTTCACGCCGGCTGCATCGCCGGGGCCTCCCTGATTTCGGAAGTCGAGGCCATGCTGCACGCCTGCGGCTTTGTCGACATCCGGGTGACGCCCAAGGCGGAAAGCAGGACGTTCATCCGCCAGTGGGCGCCGGGCACCAACGTCGCCGACTTGGTGGCGTCCGCCGACATCCATGCCGTCAAGCCTGTACCCCCGATGGAAAATGAAGGTCTCCAGAGATGAACGCCAACAAGATCCGCATCCTGTTCTTGTGTACTGGCAACTCGTGCCGCAGCCAAATGGCCGAAGGGTGGGCCCGTCATCTGAAGGCCGATCTCATCGAAGTCGCCTCGGCCGGCATCGAGCCCCAGGGCCTCGACCCCCTGGCCGTGCGGGCCATGGCCGAGGCGGGAGTGGACATCTCGCGCCACCGCTCCAAGTCGGTGGAGGAACTGCGCAAGCAACCATGGGATGTCGTCGTCACTGTCTGCGGCCACGCCAATGAGACCTGCCCCGTCTTTCCGGGCCGGGTCAAGCGGGTGCACGTGGGCTTCGACGATCCGCCCCAACTGGCCCGGGACGCGCGCGGCGAGGCGGAGGCCATGGGGCATTACCGGCGGGTGCGCGACGAGGTCCGCGCCTTCGTGGCGTCGTTGCCGGAAAGTCTGTGATGGATTGAGGATCATCCGCTCTGATTTTATCCCTGCCGATCTGGAGAATGTT
>JAQVTF010000197.1 GCA_028700185.1 Desulfobacteraceae bacterium
ATGGCGCTTTTGACTCCGCGGAGCATGCGGCACTGGAGGGGAAGCCAGCTTTGACAGAACGTCTTGGGGGTTTTGGCCTCGGCGAAGCGGGACCAGAACAGGTAGTCCGGGTCGGATCCGTGTGGACCCGAGGCCCCGTCCGGCGTTTCCAACAAACGGGGATTGCCCCGATCGGCCCGATCCTGGTCCATGGCTTCGCCGCGCCTCGGATAAAGAATTAAACGATGATGATTATTAAAGATGCTTATCCAAAGACCAATGACTGATGCCCGATGACTTTCTTACTGAATGGAGGTCGACGGCGCCGGCGTCGGTTGGGGCAAGCCGAGCTCCAACTTGCCATAACGCTTCTCGTAGTCCGCCAGCACGTTGTTGAGCAGGATGGAAAGCCGTTTGGCGGCAAAAGGACTCATCACGATGCGATCGGAAAGCTGGACCTTGATCTCTTTTTGCCCGGCGTGCCAGGCTTGGTTCATACCGAACAGCAGCACGATTTCCTCACGACCACCAGCGACGTTGGAAACGTTGCAATAGACGCTGCGCATGTTGGCATCATCCCAAAGGATACGGGTCTGAGTCACTTGCTCGGAACTGGCATCTTTCTGGTCCGCCATGAGTCTTCCTCCTTGAATGGTTTTTGGGGTGGTTGAGGTGAATTCGGATGAATTCGACTGTTTTCTTATAGCTCTTTTTTCGAATAACGGCAATCTCCTTGAATCCCTTTCAGTTGAAAAAACCGTGCCGGCTCGCGGTTTGTCTCTGCCAGCATCAAACAGCGAGCCCGCACGGTCTTCAGGGCCTGAAAAACTTTTTTCCACCGGTTCGGTCCGGGAGGCCAACCCCCTTTTATTTCTTCTTGTTCACAGCTTTGCGATGATTGCCGCTGTTCCTAAACTCCGTCTGAACCGCCTGGGAATTCATCGGTTCGGTAAGCACCAAGGCGATCTTTGCATTGGGATCTTCCAAACCTTCACCGCAGTTGGTCAAAAAGTCCGAAAGCCAAAGGTTTCCATCCTCCAAACCGGAGAAAAGATTCGCCGCATCCGCTTCCGGGGTGACCTTCAACTTCAGGGAATGATCGTCAAAGTCCCTTTCATTCATTTCAAATACGATCATTGGCGACTGGTTTTCAGTTTCACCTGTCGCCGGCGGCGTGACGGCACTGGACACCCGGGACCGGTCGTTTGTGGCCGCCGTATTGTCGTCCTGTTCCGCCTCAACCACGTCATTTCCCGAGCTCCGCCCACTGCCGGGCAATTGGTCGCCACCGGCTTTGGCGTCAACGGTATCGGCACCTGGCGCTTCCCGAACGAAATCCACTCCCCGGTAGCTGTCCGGCGAGAAATCCTCGTCATCACCGAGGCGGAAATCATCCCCCGCCGCCGTTGCCGCCGCCATCGTTACCGTGGTGGTGACCCAGGATTCGGTTCCAACCTGATTCGAATCGATTTCACCGACTTGCTGAGGACTTCGGGAATCGCCATCGGCATCCATCAAGTTGAACGCTTGTCCGCTCTCCAGTATCCCTCCGTCCGAAAGGAGATATTGCGCAGGCACTGGCATATCCCCTTCCTTGAATTCATTTTCACCCTGGCCGCCCAACAGCCGATCGTTTTCGGCACCGATGTAAAGGATGTCGTCGCCTTCGCCACCGAATACAACATCATTTCCATCGGCCCCTGAAAGAATGTCACCGCCGGTGGAACCGAAGACCCGGTCGTCGCCCATGCCCCCATTGATGATATCATCGCCGCCGTTTCCGAAAAGCGTATCGTTTCCATCTCCGCCATGAATGGTATCACTCGCCGGCGATCCGAAGATTCTGTCATCACCGGGGCCACCGATGAGAACGGCGGGCCCGCCACCGGCGAAGAGATGATCGTCTCCATCGCCGCCGTCCATCGTCACCGGGTTGACAATCTCGTGGTCGATCTTCACGCTGTCATTCCCGTCGCCCGCCATGACAACGATACGCTCGATGGAATCGGCCGCATAGGCGCGGGTATGGTTGTCCTCGGACAGAAAACCGGCCCGGACCTCGATCCATTCGTCATCCGCCCCACTCCTCCTCACCGTCACATTGTCGGCGCCGGCGGTACCGACGATCTCCAGGACACCGTCGTGCACCCGTGTGCCGGCGATCATTGCGGTCCCCGTCTGAACGGCACTACCGCCGTCATCGTCTGAAAGGGTTACGCTGACATCATAGATGCCGGCATTCAGGTAGGTATGGCTGGCCGTAAACGTGCCGGTTCCGTTCTCTTCATCGATCATCACATCGGAAGTTGTTCCGTCGCCCCATTCCACCCGTCCGGTGTGGGTATCGGCAAAACCTTCATCCGTAAAAACCCCGTTCACCGCCACCGACCCGTTTTCATCGCCCCCCACCGATTCTATGTGCAGCGGTCCCAGCACCGGTGATGCATTGTCCACCGGGATTCTCAGGGCGCCAAGGTCTCGCGTGGCCGTCCCGGCCACCGTTACGCTGATGATATAGTCGCCATCGTCCTGGTAGATGTGGCTGAACTGGGCAGAGCCGACCATCGGTGGGTCGAGGTCGACGACTCTACCATCATAGATGAGAATCCCCCCCAGGTTTTTGCCAACCTTCGTCCAGACGCCGACGGCCATGTCATCGAAACCGTCACCGTCGATATCCCCGAGACCGGCCATCGAACCGCCAGGATCACCGAACCCGGCGCTCAGGACCACCCTCTCGCCCAAGGCGATCATTTCGTTGGGCAAGCCTTCTTGGGCGCCGAGATACAGAACCGTTCGGACTTCTTGGACATCGCCGTTTTGGGTCACGCCCTGAACCAGAACGTCATGATAGCCGTCTCCATTCACATCCCCGGCGCCGGAAACCTCCCGGCCGAACCGTTTGTATCCGGTTTGGGCATTTATTGTCAGCGGATTTGCATCAAGTCCGTCCAAGGTTCCCGAATAGAGATATGCCACCCCGGAGCCCCCGTCCCCGCCAGTGTGGCCAGGTGCTCCCAGGAGGACATCGTCAAATCCGTCATTGTTCACATCGCCCACGGCGGCGATGGATGCCCCGAACCAGTCCCCTTCCTGTCCACCCTCCAAAACCATCATGGGCACGCTCGAAATCCCGTTTTCCGATCCCTGGAAAAAATAGCACCGGCCGCTGTCGATCAGCCCCCCCCCATCTTCCAGGTAAGCGCCGATCATGATGTCGTCAAAGCCGTCACCGTCGACATCTCCCGCCGAGGATACCGCCGAGCCGAAGAGCCCGCCAGCTTCCTGCCCCAGGTAGGTCCATGCCGGCTCCCCGGAGAGTCCGTGGGCCGATCCGGTGAATAGCCGGACCGTTCCCCCATCCGCCAGGGTGACCAGCTCACCATCGATTACGATGCTCACATCGGCCTGGGGCTCAGCCACCAGGATATCGCCATAGCCATCGTTGTCCACGTCCCCGGCGCCCGCCACGATGATCCCACCGGCCTTTTCAAAACCTTCCAAAGTCCACGACGCCTTGGACGCCAGCCCGGTCTCCGTGCCTTGATAGACGAGCACCTGCCCGAAAAGAGTGCCCGTCTCTTTAACAATCGTCCCATCCGTTTGCACGATACTGATTTGGCTGGCGGTGGTGCGGTCGGGAGCGGTCACGATGATATCGTCAAAACCGTCCCCATCGATGTCCCCCACCGAGGCGACCCTGTCGCCGAAACCTGAGCCGGCCTGGGGACCTTCGATCACCGCATTCGGTGTTTCACTGAATCCCCCCTTCCCGCCGAGGAAAATCAGAATTCTGTCGGCGGCCCCCTGTCCAACCACCATGTCGGCATATCCGTCGCCGTTGATGTCCCCTGCCGCCGCAATGGCACCGCCGAGCCACGAATCCGCAAAGCCGCCGTCAATCACCAGAGAAGGCTTGCCATAGGTGGGGAGTTGCGGTTCCACATAGGGCACCACGATGGTTCGGACCGGAGTGCCATCGCCAAAATCGACCTGCACTTCAAAATCGGCGGATCCCGCGGGGAGGATTCCCGAAAGATCCCTTATTTCAACCTGAAATGTCGCCGGGTCGCCTTCCCGCATTGTTTCGTCCAGGGCAACCGGCAGGACACCCAACGCATTGTCGATGTTGCTCAGGGACGTGCCGCGTTCCAGCCAAACCCCCATGCTTTGCCCCACCACGACCTGATCGACGGCAATGCCGCCCGCCGCCTTCAACAACAACTGGTTGGCATACCGATCTGTTCTGACGTTCACATCCCGGGCAAGGATGTTTCCGGACGAGACCACCGAGAGGGTTCCATCGAGAACGTCTACCCCGCCCAGTTCAATGGAGCCCAACGCGTTGATTTCAAGATCTCCGTCCCCAAGCACCCGGGCCTCCAGGTGCCGGACATTGGTCCGGAGGCCGAACCCCGATTCCGCGATCGCCGAAAGCGTGTCGGCGCTGATGGTCCTGTGCTCCGCGCCGACGATTCTGGCTGCCTGGATCCGGACATCCTTGCCAAGGAGCGCCGCCTGGATCCCGTCGGATGAAAACTGACTGAACTGCACTTCGCTTCCGGCATGAAGGGCGATGGTACCGAGAGGATTCCCCAGCGCCCCCTTGTCGGTGAAAATGATGTTCTCCGCTTTGAAATCAACGATGTCATCGGTGAAAACCGGCGCATCTATGATGATGTCCCGTTCGGCGGTAAGAACAAAGGGGCCGTGGTAGTTTTCATCGATAAGGACACTCAAATTCGAGCGGATCACGGGATCGACGTTCCAGAGAGCCAGCGACGCCGTTACATCGAGGCCCGCGGTGATGGAAACTTCATTCGCCGTAACGGAGCTGGTCATGCCGGCCACATCGCTTACGAACCT
>JAQVTF010000198.1 GCA_028700185.1 Desulfobacteraceae bacterium
CCATCATTGGCGGCCGAATACCAAGAGAAAATTGTCCCCGAGATCCACCAGAAGATTCTGGCTAAACCCGTGGGGGGTCACCGCGGCGGCGATCTGCTCCGGAGACGGCCGTTGGGCCATGGGCGGCCCCCAGGGCCGGTCCTCCCGCTTGAAACTGAGGGCCGCCAGCCGGCCTCCAATCTTCATCACCCGCCGCAGCTCGCCGAAAATCCGGCCGGCATCGCGTTTCAGATTCAGCACGTGCCAGAGGGTGGCCATGAGGCAGGCATTTACCCGGTCATCGCCCAGCGGCAACCCCTCCCTGAAATCCCCGACAACGGGCAGCAGGTTTGAGATGCCCAGCAGATTCGCCTCCGATCGCAGGGACTTGAGCACCTCGTCCCATTGGTCCAGGCCGTAAACCCGTCCGGAGGGGCCAACAATCCGGGCAGCCGCCAGAGCGTAGTCCCCGGGCCCGCACCCCAGGTCGAGAAACACGTCGCCAAACCCCAGCTCCAGAGGGCCGAACACCTGCTCCGGGGCCTGCATTGCGAAGCTGCTCGGGCCGTGGCGCGGCGTCTGCCGGCGATCTTCCCTCCCACCGGTCATCATCCTTCTCCCGGGTCCCGGTAGTTTTCGATGGCCGCCAGCACGGCATCGGCGTACTGGTCCACCGTGATCCGGCGGCCGGCGTGCTTCCAGCGCTTGAGGTACCAGTCCTGGAGCATGGCTTTGGTCAGGCATGCGGCCATGCGGCAGTCCCGCGGCGCCAGGGCGCCGGCGGCCACGGCATCGGTCATCAGATCCGCCAACAGTTTTTCGGTGGTCAGTTCACTCTCCATGCTTTTTTTCCGCTCGTCGGCGGAGAGGTGACGCGCTTCCATGTAGGCGAAAAAAAACCAGGGCTGCATCGCCTCGCTGAGGTACAGATGGGTGCGCACCGCGGTGCGGAGGCGTTCCAGGGGATTTTGAACCTGCACCAGGGATTCTTCCAGGATCCGACGCGTCACCGAGCGGTGCTGTTCCTGGAGCATGGCCAACAGCTCTTCCTTGCCGCTGAAATAGGCGTACAGGGCCCCCATGCTCAGGCCGGCGGCGGTGCTGAGATCGCGCAAGGTCATGGCGGCAAACCCTTTTTCGTTGGCCACCTTGAGCGCCGCGGCGAAGATTCGCTCCAGGTTGCGCACCGCCGTGGCCTCTTTCTTGACACGGACGGTCTTGGGGTGGCGCGCCAGGGTCTCGCGGTAGAGGTCGGCCTTGGCCTGCGCCACCGATTTTTTGAATTTCGGGTAAGACATGAAATGATCCGATGGGTCTTTCCGTCAAAACGGGACAAATTTCGGCGGGGATCTTTATCTCACTTTGCGTCCCTCGTAACCCTTGAGGATCTGCCTGGCCGCCGACACCTTGTGCACCTCGTCGGCCCCGTCGTAGATCCGCGCGGCCCGCTCATGGCGGTAGAAGAAGGCCAGCACCGTGTCGTCGGTCATCCCCAGCCCGCCGTGAACCTGCAGCGCCCGGTCCACCACCCGCTGCATGGTGTTGGCCACCACGAACTTGATCAGGGAAATCTCGCGCCGGGCCGCCTTGCTCCCTTCCCGGTCCATCTTCCAGGCCGCGTTGAGCACCATGAGCCGGGCCGCCTCGATCTCGGCGGCCGATTCGGCGATCCAGGACTGGATGATCTGCTTGTGGGCCAGGGTCTTGCCTGGTCCGATGGGCCGATGCAGCGCCCGGTGGCACATCAGGTCGAAGGCCCGCCGGCAAATCCCCAGCCAGCGCATACAGTGGTGGATACGGCCGGGCCCCAGGCGCTCCTGGGCGATGACAAAGCCGTGACCCCGGGGGCCGAGGAGGTTTTCTTCCGGCACGCGGCAGTTCTGGTAGAGGATCTCGGCGTGGCTGAAGTAATCCTCGCCGCTGTGGCCCATCACCGGGATGTTGCGTACCAGGTTGAAGCCCGGGGTATCGGTGGGCACGATGATCATGCTGGCCTGAAGATACGGGCTGGCCTCGGGGTCGGTCTTGGCCATGACGATGGCAAAAGCGGACCCATCGGCGGCGGTGGTGTACCACTTCTGGCCGTTGATCACCCAGTGGCCGTTCTCCAGCACGGCGGTGGTATCCATCAACACCGGATTGGAGCCGGCCAGGTCGACTTCGGTCATGGAAAAGCAGGAACGGATCTCGCCGGCCACCAGGGGCTTGAGGTACTTTTCCTTCTGGGCCGCCGTGCCGTGGAGGTGCAGGATTTCGATGTTGCCGGCATCCGGGGCGTGACAACCGAAAACGAAATGGCCCAGGGGACTGCGGCCCAGCGCCTCGGAGACCAGTCCGTGCGCCACCAGGTTGAGGCCCATGCCGCCGAATTCCACCGGGTGGTTGGGGGCCCAGAGTTCCATCTGCTTGACCATGCGCCGCTTCTCTTCGATCACCGGCAACAGGTCGGTAAAGGGCCGGCGCAAAAAGTCGGGCTCCAGGGGAATGAGTTCGTTCTCGACGAACTCGTCGATGAGCGGCAGCACCACCTGCATTTTTTCCGAAAGGCCAAAGTCCATAGATTCTCCTAGAACAATGTTTTGAGGGTCGGATCGGCGTCGATTTCCAGGTGCCCGGTGGCATTGAAACTTCTCATGGAAAAAGTTTCGCCGTTGGTTTCAAGCACCGAGACCGAGGTGTTGTAGATCTGCCAGCCGAGCGACATCGCCACCGTCGGCTCCAGGGAAAGGGCCTCCTGGATGCTGACGGCGATGGGGCCGCCGGAAGTAAAAACCGCCACCCGGCGCAAACCGCCGGCCCGGGTGGCCACCTGGCGCAACCCGTCACGCACCCGGCGGCTGAATCCGGTCACCGGATGGGTGGCGCTCTCGTCTTCACCGACGCGAATCTGCATGGCCCGGCTCACCACCCGGCGGTAATCTTGCGGATCGGTGTGGCGCCTGGCATAGGCATCGGCCAG
The DNA here is from genome assembly GCA_028700185.1 of Desulfobacteraceae bacterium. GTDB lineage: Bacteria > Desulfobacterota > Desulfobacteria > Desulfobacterales > UBA2174 > UBA2174. The sequence continues at coordinate 2,939 of JAQVTF010000198.1, forward strand.
ATCCGGCTCGGCCGCCAGCAGGGCGGAGAGGCGTTCGGCCAGCAGCGCTTCGACGTCGATTTCGGCGAACCCCTCGACGATTTCCAGCGGCGCGGTGATGGCCACCGCTTCCGACACCCCTTGGGCCGTTTGGCGATGGCGTCGCAGGGGCCCGGCGAAAACCGCGTCGAAGGAGACACCGACCCGGCGCCAATAATTTCCCAGCAATCCGGCCTGGCGGTGGCCGAGAGCCGAGAGGCGGTCATAGTCGGCCGCGCCGAAGGAGGCCTGGCCGTGGCGAATCAGGTAGATTTCGGTCATGGAATTCCCATTGTCGGTGGTGATGGCCCGGGTCAACCCCACGGTCATGGATGTTGCCTGTAGCCCTGCGCGGAGGCGGTTGTCAATAAAAAACGAGCGAACGCTCGCTTTTTATTGACAGGAAGCGGATCTTTTTTTATCGTGCCCGAATCCGTCATTAAACGAACGGCACCAGGTTCTTTCCATTTGAAACATGAAAATTCTCGTCTGCGTCAAGCAAATCCTGGCCCCTGAATCCGATCTGGCCCCGAGTGGTGACGGCACCGCGGTGGTGCCCCAGGGATCGGTGGAGCGGCGCATCAGCCGCTACGACGCATGCGCCCTGGAAGCGGCGCTGCAACTGCGCGAACGCATCGGCGGACGCGTCCAGGTCGTCACCGTGGGGCCGGCCGATGCGGCGGATGCCTTGCGCCGGGCTCTGGGCATGGGGGCCGACGAGGCGTTGCACATCGCTTGCGCCGATGAGCTCATCGATCCGTTTACCGTGGCACGGGCAGTGGCGCCGGCGGCCCAAGACAGCGATCTGGTTCTGGCCGGCGTGATGAGCGAAGACTTGATGCAGGGGACCATGGGGCCGATACTGGCGGCGCTTCTGGGCCGTCCCTGCGCCACGGCGGCGCTGGCCCTGGAACCGGCGCCCGACGGTTCAGGCCTGAGGGTGGAAGAAGAGCTGGAGCATGGCGAGCGCGGCGTCGTCACTCTTGCGCTCCCGGCGGTGGTCACCATTCAGAGCGGCCCCTGGACGCCCCGCTACCCGTCGTTGTCCGGTCTCCTCAAGGCCCGCCGCCAGGCCATCGAGACTTTCGCGCTGGCTGTCCAGGAGCCGCGGCTGCGGATGGCGGGGCTTGCTTCGCCTTCCCCCACCCGCCGGGGGCGGATCCTTTCCGGATCCGCCGGCGAAAAGGCCGCCCAACTGGTCCATCTGTTGCGACAGCAGGGGTTTCTGCCCCCGGGGCATCCATGAATACGGCACCGATCTATCTTGTCATGCTTGCCCGGGATCGATGCCGACCGGCCGCTGCCGAAAACCTCGCCGCCTGCGGCCGGGCCGTCGCGGCTGTTTCTCCGGCTCCGATCCGGGCCGTGGTGGCCGGCGCGGCGCCATCGGCCGCGGCCGGGGAAACCGCCCGGCTTCTGGGAATGCCGGTGACGGCTCTGGAAATCACCGGGCTTTCCGATCCCGGCGACGGTGCCGCCGGTGTCGCTCTGAGGGATTTCCTGGAGAGTGAGGCGCCGGCCTGGATCTTGATGGAAGACACCACCTTGGGCCGGCGCCTGGCCGGCGAACTGGCGGCGGGGTTATCGGCCGCCTGCGTCACCGGGGTGGAAGCGGTGAAAAGCGCCGCGGCCGGCCCCGTCTTGACACGGGCCGTCTGGGGCGGCAAGTTCAGGGCCGACGTCCGCGCGACAGTGAAGACCACCGTGGCCACCGTGGCCAGCGGCGCTTTCGGTGACCGAGGGGAGAAAAACAACAGACCGCCGGATGTCCGGCTCCGCCGACGCCGAGCCGGCCATGGCGGCCGTTGCCACCTCGGGCGTATCCGGGCCTCCGACATGGATGCCGGCCTGGGCGAGGCCCGGGTCATTGT
>JAQVTF010000041.1 GCA_028700185.1 Desulfobacteraceae bacterium
GATGGACAGGGCGAAGCTGTTGGCCACGCTGTGCACCAGGGCGGTGGTACCGCGGCTGAAGGCGTCCATCTCGAACACCCCCATGGGACCGTTCCAGACGATGGTCTTGGCGTCGTAGAGCGCCTGGTTGTATATCAGCGCCGTGGCCGGGCCGATGTCCAGCGCCATCCACTGTTCGGGAATTTCCTGAATCGGCACGATCTTGATCTGGGCCTTGGGATCCATGCGATCGGCCACCACCACATCCACCGGCAGGTAGAACTTGACCCCGCGCTCCTGGGCTTGGCGGATGATGTCCGCAGCGGCGTTTACCAGGTCCGGTTCCACCATCGACCGGCCCAGGGAAAAGCCCTTGCTGAACAAAAAGGTGTTGGCCATGGCGCCGCCGATGATGAACTTGTCCACATGCTGAATCATGTTTTCCAAGGCCATGAGCTTGCTGGACACCTTGGCGCCGCCCACGATGGCCACCAACGGACGTTGAGGGTCGGCCATGGCCTTACGGAAATAATCCAGTTCGCGCTGGAGCAAAAATCCGGCGCCGCAGATGGGAGCATGGCGCGTGATGGCCTCCACCGAGGCGTTCTGGCGGTGGCTGACGGCAAAAGCGTCGTTGATGTAGACATCACAGAGCGCGGCCAGGGAGCGGGCAAACTCGTCATCGTTGGCCGTTTCCTCGGGATGGAAGCGCAGGTTTTCCAGCAGCAACACCTCGCCGGGGGCCAGGGCCGCCACGGCCGCCTCCGCTTCGGCGCCGATGCAGTCCGGGGCCATCTTCACGTTCTGTTCCAACAGCCGCCCCAGCCGTTTGGACACCGGCGCCAGGCTCATCTCGGGCACCACCTTTCCCTTGGGACGGCCCAGGTGAGAAGCCACGATCACCTTCGCCCGGTTGTCCAGGGCGTAGCGCAGGGTCGGCAACACGGCCCGGATACGGGTATCATCGGTGATGTTCTGCTGCGAATCGAGGGGAACGTTGAAATCCACCCGGAACAGTACCCGCTTCTCTTCGATGTCGATCTGCTTAATGGTCTTCATGGTCCCGGTCCTCCGAAGAATGGATGAAGTTGGCGTGGCCCGGAGACGTCTGCCGCCGATGACCGACGGCGCGCTCAAGGCGCGAATTCCCCTCGTTGCGCCTACCGCTTGCGGGTCCGGTCGCGTCGGTCGAGTTGTTTCTTGCGGGACCAACGTTCGAAAAAACCAACCATTCCCGCATCTTCCGCCCGTCGCAGATGCTCCTGGTGGACCTGGTTGCCCGCGGGGCCGGCCATCGCCGCACGCAGGCACTCGGTCTTGCAATGGCAGACCATGCACGAAGCGGGGGTGGCCCGCAGCCCATCGGGGCCCATGGGGAAGACGATGTCCAGGTTTCCGAAACAGTACGGTCGGGTATTGGGTCGGCGATTTTCCATTTGTCGCTGCGCTATCCTCTGCAAGCCGATGGATAAACAGGGACCAGGCGGCTAAGGACCGGCCATCACGGCGTCAAACTCCCGATTCATCGCGGCGATGCGTCCCTGATCGGCAAAACTATAATACCGGTTGGCCCCCACCACCAGATGCTCGTGTACCGTGACGCCCACGGCGCGACAGGCGAAGACCAGCCGTCGTGTCAGGGCGACATCCTCGGCCGACGGGGTCGGATCGCCGGAGGGATGATTGTGGGCGAAAATCAGGGCGGCGGCCCGGTGTTCGATGGCCGCCTGGATCACTTCTCGCGGATAGACGGCGCTGGCGGTGAGTGATCCTTCGAACAAGGTGGCGCTCTCCCGGACCCGATTCTTGGCATCGAGGAAAATGGCCACAAACCGCTCGCGTCCCAGGTCGCGCATCGTATGGTAGAGAAAATCGAAGAGGGTGCGCGAATCGGTGAGGACCGGCCGGTCGATGAGCCGCTCCTGAAGGTAGCGGTCCGCCACGGCCTTGATGAGACGGATGGCGATGGCGTTGTTGGGCCCGACCCCCCGCACCTGGCACAAGGCTTCCTCCGAGGCCTCCATCACCGCCGGCAGGGTCTTGAAATGGGCCATGAGTGCTTTGGCCGCCGGCTTGCAATCGATTTGAGGCACCCCAAGGGTCAGCAGCAGCTCGATGACCTCGTAATCGTGAAATCCGTCCAGTCCCGCCGTGCGAAAGCGGTCCCGCAACCGTTTCCGGTGCCCCTTCTTGCTGTCGTCCGGCCCCTGGGCGTCTTCTTTCCCGCTGGTGGCCATGGCGTCTTCCCCGCTAGGGGCCGAAACGCCTCACCCGCCGGCGCTTCGGCCCGGACTTGATTCAATGTTCGTCCAGCTCGTCCTTGAGATCCCGGGTCATCAGGCGCATCACCCCCTCGGCCGGTGAAGTGCCTTCGTAGAGAATCCGGTAGATCTCGTGGCTGATGGGCATTTCCACCCCCAGGCGCCGTGAGAGGTTGTAAACCGACTTGGCGGTCTTGACCCCCTCGGCCACCATGCGCATCTCGGCCAGGATCTCCTCCAGGCGCTTGCCCTCGCCGAGCTTGACCCCCACCGTGTGGTTGCGGCTCAGGGCACCGGTGCAGGTGAGTACCAGGTCTCCCATCCCGGCTAGTCCGGTGAAGGTGCGCGGATTGGCCCCCAACGCCAGCCCCAGACGACGAATCTCGGTGAGGCCGCGGGTGATGAGCGCCGCCCGGGTGTTGAGCCCCAGGCCGAGGCCGTCAATGACCCCGGCGGCGATGGCGATGACGTTCTTGACGGCCCCCCCCAGTTCAACCCCGATGACGTCCTCGTTGGTATAAACCCGGAACCAGGGCGCAGCGAACACCCGCTGCACGTAAGCGGCCACCGCCTCGTCACGGGCCGCCACGGTGACCACGGTAGGCACCCGCCGGGCCACCTCCCGGGCAAAGCTCGGCCCGGAGAGCGCCGCCAGATAGCGGGGATCATGGCCTTGAAGCGTTTCTGCCAGGATACCGGTCATGGTGAGATGGGTCGTGTTCTCGATCCCCTTGGAAGCCGACACCACGATACAGGTCGGGGGGAGGTGACCGCTGAGACGCTCGGCCACCTGGCGCATCACGTGGGAGGGGACCACCATGACCACCAGGTCTTTTTCCCGCACCACCGCATCGAGATCCGTGTCGGGACGGATGTTCTCCGACAGGGGGCAACCGGGCAGATACACCGTGTTCTCCCGCAGGTCGCGGATCTGTTGCCGAATTTCGTCTTCAAAGGTCCACAGGTCGACGTCGTATCCCTTGTCGGCGAGGAGCTGGGCCAACGCGGTTCCCCAACTGCCCGCCCCTACCACCGCGATGCGGGCCTCCGGCAACGGAGGCCCCTTTCGGTTGGCCGTTTCAGTCACCACTGTCCCCCTCGACCGGACCGTCGTCCTCTTCGTCTTCCTGCCCTTCGGCCAGCCGCGCCATGCTCACGACCTTTTCCTCGGGCACCAGATCCATCAGCTTCACGCCCTGGGTGTTGCGGCTGATGGTGGTCACGCCGGCGATGGGGATGCGGATCAGCATGCCCCGGTTGGTCACCAGCATCATGTCGTCCTGGTCCTCCACCAACGCGGTCCCCACCACCAATCCGTTGCGCTGGCTGGTCTTGATGGTGATCACCCCCTTGCCGCCGCGCCGCTGCACCGGGTACGCGTCGATGACCGTGCGCTTGCCGTAGCCGTTTTCCGTCACCACGAAAAGGGTCTGGCCATGGGTGAGCACCTCCATGCCCACGATGCGGTCCCCGGGATCGAGGCGCAGGCCCCGCACCCCCCGGGAGACCCTGCCGGCGGCACGCACATCCGTCTCGTGGAAGCGGATGGACTTGCCGTTGGCCGAGACGAGGAACACGTTGCGGGTACCGTCCGTGATGCGCGCGGCGATGAGTTCGTCACCGGGCACCAGGTCCAGGGCGATGATTCCGCCGGCCCGGGGGCGGCTGTAGGCCATGATATCGGTTTTTTTCACCAGTCCGTCCCGGGTGGCCATGATGATGTGCTGGCCCGGATCGAAAGACTCCACCGCCAGCACGGTGGTGAGTTTCTCGCCCTCGCCGAACTCCAGCAGGTTGACGATGTTCTTGCCCACGCTGGTGCGTCCGGCCTGGGGGATCTCGTAAACCTTGCGCCAGTAGACCCGTCCGAGGTTGGTGAAAAACAGGAACGTGTGATGGGTGGAAGCGACGAAGAGCAGCTGGACGAAATCCGCCTCCTTGGTCACCATTCCCGTCTTGCCCTTGCCGCCGCGCCGCTGGCTCTGGTAAATGCTGGCCGGGGTGCGCTTGATATAGCCGGCCTGGGTGATGGTCACCACCATATCCTCTTCGGCGATCATGTCGGCAATGGTGATCTCCTCGGCCGAGGGCACGATCTCGGTGCGCCGCACGTCGCCGAAGGTTTCCTGAAGTTCGGTCAACTCGTCCTTGATGATATTCAGCACCAATTGATCGCTAGCCAAGATCGCCTTGAAGCGCTCGATGTCCTTGGTCACCGCGGCGTACTCTTCCAGGATCTTGTCCCGCTCCAGGCCGGTGAGCCGCTGGAGCCGCATGTCCAGCACCGCCTGGGCCTGGATGGCGGACAGCCCGAAGGTGCTGATCAAACCGGCCTTGGCCTCGCCGGGAGAGGCCGAGCGCCGAATCAGGGCCACCACGGCGTCGAGGTTTTCCAGCGCGATCTTGAGTCCGAGGAGGATGTGGGCGCGCTCTTCGGCCTTTTTCAGGTCGAAACGGGTGCGGCGGATCACCACCGATTTACGGTGGTAAATGAAATGACCGAGTATTTCTTTGAGATTGAGCAGCTCGGGGCGGCCGTCCACCACCGCCAGGAAGATGATTCCGAAACTGCTCTCCATCCGGGTGTGCTTGTAGAGCTGATTGAGCACCACCTGGGCGATCTGGTCCCGCTTGAGACCGATGGCGATGCGCATGCCATCCCGGTCGGACTCGTCGCGGACGAAGGCCACGCCCTCGATCTGCTTGTGCTTGACCAGCTCGTCGATCTTCTCGACAAGCTTTGCCTTGTTGACCTGGTAGGGCAGTTCGGTGACCACGATGGTCTCGCGGCCGCTCTTCTTGTCCTCCTCCACCACGGCCCGGGCCCGTTGCCGCAACACCCCCCGCCCGGTGCGGTAGGCATCCACGATGCCGTCGGTGCCGTAAATCATGGCCGCGGTGGGAAAATCCGGTCCGGGGATCAGGGCCATCAGCGCGTCGATGGAAACCTCGGGATCGTCGATGAGGGCGTTGATCCCCGCGATGACCTCGTTCAGGTTGTGAGGCGGGATATTGGTGGCCATGCCCACGGCGATGCCCGAAGAGCCGTTGACGAGCAGACAGGGAAACTTGGCCGGCAACACCGCCGGCTCGCTGAGGGATTCGTCATAGTTGGGAATCCAGTCGACGGTTTCCTTTTCCAGGTCGGCCAGCATCTCGTGGGCCAGCTTCTGCATGCGCACCTCGGTGTAACGCATGGCCGCCGGCGGATCGCCGTCCACCGAACCGAAGTTCCCTTGGCCGTCCACGAGGGGGTAGCGCATGGAGAAATTCTGGGCCAGACGCACGATGGTGTCGTAGACGGCGCTGTCCCCGTGGGGATGGTACTTACCGATGACATCACCCACGATGCGAGCCGATTTCTTGTACGGCTTGTTCCATTCGTTTTTCAGCTCGTGCATGGCAAAGAGCACGCGCCGGTGGACCGGCTTGAGCCCGTCGCGCACATCCGGCAGGGCCCGGCCGATGATCACGCTCATGGCATAGTCCAGGTAGGACTGGCGCATTTCGCGTTCGATACTGATATCGGGCAGTTGGTCGACCTCGGTCATTTCGTCACCTGAACGTCGCCGCCGCCGGCCGTGTGACGGCCGCCGGCCAACGGCGCAAACGATTCACGCCACAACGGCGCGAAAAAAAGGCGGCACCGCCTGTTCCCGCCGGGGAAAAGAGGGTGCCGCGGTGAAAATGCGTGGACAAGCAATGGGTTTTAAGGCTCAGGAAAGGCGGGCGATCCAGGCGCCGGCCGTCAGGACCAGCAGGGTTTCATAAATAAACACCGCCGTGTAGTTGTTTCCGGCCAAGGCATAGACAACACCTCCGCCGACGATGGCCGGCACGCCAAAAAAGACCAGTATTCCCAATTTCCGGGCGACGCTCATCGAATCCCCTCCTCGCTGGAGGCGGCCGCCGACCGTGATGTCAGCGCCCGCTCACGCTGTTGCGGTCCTCGTTTTCAAAGTTGATAAAATAGCAGCAAGCCCGCTGAAAGTACAGCGAAAAAATGGGCCGCGGCCAAGCGATTCGACTCAGCGCTCGGCGATCATTGCCATCCCCATCCCGCCACCGATACACATGGTGAACAGGCCGGTGGCGAGGTTTTGCCGACGCATCTGGTACATGCCGGTGACGACCTGTCGGGCGCCGGTGCAACCGATGGGATGGCCCAGGCTGATCCCGCTGCCCAGCGGGTTGGGTCGCTCCACGGCCAGCCCCAGCTCGCGCATGCAGGCGATGGCCTGGGAGGCAAAGGCTTCGTTCAGCTCCACGAGTTCCATGTCCGCCATGGTCATGCCGGCGTTGGCCATGGCCCGGCGCACCGCCGGTATCACCCCCAGCCCCATGTAGGCCGGATCCACCCCGCCGGCGGCAAAGGCACGGATCTTCATGAACGGCTCCAACCCGAGATCCCGGGCCTTTTCGGCGGTCATGAGCAACACGGCGGCGGCGGCGTCATTGATACCCGATGCGTTGCCGGCGGTCACGGTGCCGTCCTTGCGAAAAGCGGGTTTGAGGCGGGCCATTTTTTCCATGGTGGTATCCATGGGCCGCTCGTCCACGTTCACCACGATATCCCCCTTGCGCGAGGGGACGGTCACCGGTACGATCTCCTCGGCGAAGGTGCCGTCGGCGATGGCTTTGCGTGCCCGCTGGTGACTCATCAGCCCCAGCTCGTCCTGTTCCTGGCGCCCGATGCCGTAGCGGTTGGCGATATTCTCGGCCGTCTGCCCCATGTGGTAGCCGTAAAAAATTTCCCAGAGACCGTCGAAAACCATGAGATCGTGAACATCGCCCACCCCGGTCAATTCCATCCGATGCCCCCAGCGGGCCTTGAGCAGCGCCATGGGCGCCTGGCTCATGCTTTCCTGGCCACCGGCCAGCACCACGTCCGCCTGGCCCGTCATGATGGCCTGGGCCCCCACGGTGATGGCCTTGAGGCCGGACCCGCAGACCTTGTTGAGGGTGAAGGCCGGCGTCTCCTTGGCGATGCCGGCGCGGATCATGGCCTGGCGCGCCGGGTTCTGGCCCTGCCCCCCGGTGAGCACGTTGCCCATGATCACTTCATCGATCACCAGCTCCGGGGCGGCGGCATCGTATTCGGCCGCCGCCTGTTCCAGCGGAATCGTGCCTTGATCGCGCAGGGCATCCGGGGCCGTTTCGGCCATCTGCTGGCTGCGCACCGGCCGCACCCTGGCCCGTTTGAGCGTCTCTTTCATCACTGTGGCGCCGAGGTCGATGGCGCTGACCGTCTTGAGTCCGCCGCCGAAGGTCCCGATGGCCGTGCGTGCTCCGCTGACGATGACCACTTCCCGCATGACTGCCCTCCCGTTGGTGTTGATTTATCGTTGAAGTTGTGCTGAGGCTACAAGCTGAATAAAACAGTCCGTTCTCAGGGGCAGGCCCGACGGTGTCGTCGCCTGCAAAGACGCATTTTTCTATCACGACCAACACCAAGAATCAATGACGGTTGCCTGATGTGCCTGATTCTCTGGGCCCTCTCCGGCCATCCCCGCTACCGGTTGATCCTCGCCGCCAACCGGGATGAATTCTACCAGCGTCCCACCTCCGCGGCGGCCTACGGGTCAGAGGGCCGCGGAGTCCTGGGGGGACTGGACCTGCAGGCCGGCGGCACCTGGCTGGCACTGGGCCGCAACGGGCGCCTGGCGGCCTTGACCAACTACCGGGACCCCGAGACCGCAAGACCGGATGCCCTTTCCCGGGGACACCTGGTGAAAGATTTCGTCCGCGGCACGGCCCCGCCGGCAGCTTACCTGGAAACCGTCCACAACCGGCGTGCCGCCTACAACGACTTCAACCTCATCGTGGCCGACGGGGAGCAGATGTGGTATCTGGGCAGCCGCGAACAGCGCCCCCGGCCGGTGGCGCCGGGGATCCACGGGCTGAGCAACCACCTCCTGGACACCCCCTGGCCCAAGGTAACCGAGGGCAAGGCGGCGCTGGCCGCTGCGACCGCCGGCGATGAAGTGGCCCCGGATGCGCTGTTGGCACTGCTCACCTGCCGCCGGCAACCGGAAGACCACCAGCTTCCCGACACCGGCGTGGGCCTGGCGTGGGAGCGGATTCTGTCACCGCGGTTCATCGTCACCCCGTCCTACGGCACCCGGTCCTCTTCGGTACTGCTCGTTTCCCGCCAGGGGCGGGCCACCTTCTGCGAGTGGACCTTCGCCCCCGGGGTGGACCCGCCGGCCGTGACCGGGCGCCGTTGCTTCAAGATGGCGCTGGAAAAGTCAGGCCGGGTAACGAACCTTGACCACGGGGGAAAGTCGTCGTGATCCACGTCACCGCCGCCGTCATCATCGAAGGGGGACGGGTTCTCATCGCCAGGCGCCGGCCCGGCGCACGCCTGGGGGGCAAGTGGGAGTTTCCCGGGGGCAAGATCGAGCCCGGTGAAAGTCCCGAAGCCTGCCTCCGGCGCGAGTTGAAGGAGGAGTTGGGGATCGAGGCCGCCATCGGCGGGGCCCTGGGCCGCCACGTCCACGCTTACGATTTCGGCACCGTGGCGCTCACCGCGTTTCGGGTAACGGACATCCACGGTCCTCTTTGCCTCAACGACCACCAGGAAGTTCACTGGGCGACGCCCGCGTCCCTGTCCGACTTCGATTTCACCCCCGCCGACCTGCCGTTCGTGGCCATGATTCAATCCGGCGAAGTGAAGCTCTGAGCCGCATCACCCCAGAAAAACCCGCAGCAGGTCGCGCCTGGCATCCACGTGCTGAATCGTCACCTGGATCAGGTCTTCGGGTTTCAAGGTGGTGCCGGTGGAAAGGGGCAGATCGCACTCGAGCATGTAGGCGGTCAACAGAACCAGATAGCTGGAGCGGCGACGCTGCAGGCAAATGGCCTCTTCCTTGGTGCCGATTCGCCCTTCCAGGTATTTGAGCAGCCAGTAGCGCTGGCGATTGCGCTGAATCAGGGCCACCCGGGCCAGGGGCTGTTCAAGCACCTGAAGCAGCCTAGCGATCTCCTCCTGACGGTAAGGATCTTCAAGCCCCAGCCCGGCGCGAAGCTGGCGCTGGGTCAACAGATCGAAGTATTTGCGAATCGGTGAGGTGGCGGTGACGTAGGCGTCCACGCCCAGGCCCACGTGGGGCCGGGGCTGGGTATCGAGCACGAGGCGGCTGAGCTGCTTGCGCTGCATATGATGCTGAAAAAGCGTCCCTTCCTCGCCCTGATAGAGGCGCTCACGCGGCGCCGGCTGACTGCGGAAGATGGCCGGCAGATCCCACTGGACCAGGGCCCTGGCCATGAGCCAGTTGGCCAAAATCATCAACTCGGAAACGATGAGCCGCGCCGGGCTCTCCCGGTTGAGCCGGTGTACCAGAACCTGCCCATTGCCGTTGAGCGCGGCGATTACCTCGGGAACATTGATCTGCACCGCGCCGGCATCGATGCGGCGCTGCCGGAAATGGGTGGCGATGCGTTGAAGCTGGGCCAGGTCCGGGCGCTGTTCCACCACCAGGTTCACATCGTGGTAGGTCAACTGCTCGCCCACCCGGATCAGACTGGCAACGAGGCGCTGGTCCACGATTTCCAGCCGTTCATCCAGGATGACCAGCAGGCTGATGGCCGGCCGCACCTGGTCGGCCCGCAGGCTGCACCCATCTTCGGCCAGAACGGGGGGCAACATCGGAATCTTCAGATCGGGGGTATAGATGGAACTGGCCCGCTCCCGAGCCGCCGCATCCAGGACCCCGTCACGGGTCACCCGGGTCCCCACGTCGGCGATATGCACTCCCAGACGCCATCCCCTGTCCAGCGGCTCCAGACTCAACGCGTCATCAAAATCCAACGTGCCCTGCCCGTCGATGGTCAACAGCGGCAGGTCGGTGAGATCTTCACGCCGGCCCGCCGCAGGATCCGGGGGCGGTGCGGCCAGAACGGCTTCGGCGGCGGCGGTTTCGGTATCGGCAAAGGCCATGGGTGTCTGGTAACGCGCCAGATCCAGATTGACGTCCGGCGTCAGTCGGCCGGTCTTGACCAAAACCGTCAACAAACCGTCGGCTTCCGATCCCCCCTTGCTGGCCAACATCTCCTTGACCAGGGACGCGTGAGCGCTGTCGCGGCCATGGAGCAGGTAGTCCAGCAGCATCGTCTCAAGGTCGATCTCGGCGTCGATGGGTGGTGCCGGTGGGGGCGGATCGGTTTCCTGCACCGCCTTGATCCAGCGGGCCGCCGTGTCCACAATCCGTTGACAGCGAGCCGCTTCGGCCTCTCTGGCGAGGCGTCGCTGAACCTCGTCCCGGGAAACGGGATGGAACCGTTGCTGATCGTAGCGAAAGTAAAGACGATGGTCGAAGAGGGCCCGGATCACCGCTGCCTCGTGGTCGGCGTCCGTCTGCCCGGGAAAGCACAACCCGGTCATGGTCTCCAGATCGATCCAGACCTGTTCCTCGTTGAGGGTTTCCCACAGTTGCCCCACATCGATCTCGGCGGCCAGGGACCGACGCCGGGCGGTGGTGGTCCGCAGGGTCTCCAGGATGCGCACCCGGCTGGCGCCCGGGTCGATCCGGTAAACGCTGTGATGAGAGAGCCGTGCCGAGGCCAGCTTGACCTCGCGGCCGTTCTCGGTCAGAATCCGAAGCCGTTCTTTCTTGATTTCCAGAACGACGGCGCACAGGATTTTTTCATGGTCGATAAATTCGACAATATGCCCGATTTCCATAAGGATATGGTCTTAACAATGCCCCTGATCAAAGTCAACGAATCACTCCGGCGGCCCCCCATCGCCCGAAACGCCGGCGTGGCGCCCGGGATCTCGTCACCCCCTGGCCGCCCCGTTGCCGGAGCCCACCGATGAGCCCGTTTCAACTGGTCATTCCCTGCCTGAGGGACAACCGCTGGGCAATCCTGGTGGGGATCTGCTGTCTGGTGGTGGTGGACTTCATGCAACTGTGGATTCCCCGGGTGGTCAAGTGGGCCGTGGACGATCTGACCACCGCCGCCGGGCCGGTCCCCCTCGCCGGTTACGCGGCCCAGATTCTCGCCCTGGCCGTGGGCATCGGCGTATTCCGCTACATCTGGCGCCGCTGTCTCATCGGCACTTCCCGCAAGGTGGAAAGAGACCTGCGCTGGCGCCTATTGGAGCATCTGCAAAAACTCGAGCCGGCCTTCTTCGACCGCCACCCCACCGGCAGCCTCATGGCCCATGCCACCAACGACATCAACCATGTGCGCATGGCCACCGGCATGGGAATGGTGGCGCTCACCGACGCCGTGGTCCTCGGCACGGCGGCCATCGGCTTCATGGTCTACATCGATTGGCGCCTCACAGCCCTGGTGTTGATCCCCATGCCGATGATCGTCGTGGGCACCCGGCTGTTCAGCCGTCGCATGCATCGGCGCTACCAGCAGGTTCAGGCCGCCTTCGCGTCGCTCACCGAAACGGTTCGGGAACACTTCAGTGGCATCCGCGTGGTCAAGGCCTACACCCTCGAGCCGGCGGCGGTGCGACGGGCCGAAACCGCCTCGGACCGGTACGTCCAGGAGAATCTCAAACTGGTGCGGATCACCGGTTCCTTCTTTCCCATGATGGTGCTCTTTTCCAACATCAGCCTGGCCCTGGTGCTGCTGCTGGGCGGACGGGCCACCGTGGCCGGCCGGATCACCGCCGGCGACTTCGTCGCCTTCATCAGCTACATCGGCTTGATCACCTGGCCGATGATGGCCCTGGGCTGGGTGATGAACCTGATTCAACGCGGCAAGGCTTCCCTGGAACGCCTGGCGGCCATTTTCAACACGGTTCCGTCCATCGCCGACGGTCCGGCGCCCCTTCCGTTGGCGGATCGCCCACGGGAGATTGTCCTGCGCGATATCGAGCTGACCTACAGTGACGACCGCCGGGCGTTATCCAACGTCGACTTGCGCTTCGAGATGGGATGCAGCTACGGCATCGTGGGCCCTCCCGGCAGCGGCAAAACGAGCCTGATCCGTCTCATCGCCCGGCTCTACGAGCCCACCGCCGGCACCGTGACCATCGATGGCCGTCCCCTGGCCAGGATCCGGCTGACGGATCTACGCGGCGCAATCGCCTACGTGCCTCAGGAGCCCTTCATCTTTGCCGGCACCCTGGGGGACAACATCACCATGGGGCAGACGGTGGCGCCGGCCGAACTGACGGCGGCCATATCCGACGCCGGTCTCCAATCCATGGTGGAACGGCTCCCCGACGGCCTGCGGACCGTGGTAGGGGAGCGGGGCATCATGCTTTCCGGCGGGCAAAAACAGCGGGTGGCCCTGGCCCGGGCCCTGTTGAGCGATCGCTCGATCCTGCTCCTGGACGATCCCATCAGCCAACTGGACACCGTCACCGGCCGCAAGGTCATCGAGGCCTTGCGGCATCGGGCCGGTGGCCGTCTGGTGATCATCATCAGTCACCGCATGGCCGCGGTGCGCTGGACCGACCGCATCGTGGTGGTGGAAAACGGCACGGTAAGCGCCGTGGGCGCCCACGACGCGGTGTCGGCAGAGAATGCCTACTACCGCAACGCCCTGCGCATCCAGGCCCTGGAGGACAACGGCGATGCCAATTGACGGCGCCTACGATCCGGAACGCCCCCTGGCCCGGGGCTACGACACCCGGTTGCTGCGGCGGCTGTGGCCCTACCTGCGTCCCCATCTCCGCCGCCTGGCCGGCGCCGTGGTCCTGGTGCTGCTCATCACGGCGCTGGAAGTCGCCCTGCCCTACGTGACCAAGATGGCCATCGACGGCTATATCGTTCCCCGAAGCGGCGATTTGCCGGTGCCGGCGCGCCTGGCGGGCATCGCCCGACTCACCGGGGTCTTTCTGGTCCTGGCGGCGGCCAGTTTCGCGGCCAATTTCTTCCAGGTCCAGGCCATGGAGGCCATCGGCCAGCGGGTGATGCACGCCCTGCGCATCGACCTGATGGCCCACGTCCTTCGTCTCCCCGTGGGCTTCTTCGACCGCCAGCCGGTGGGACGCCTCGTGACCCGGGCCACCAACGATACCCAGAACCTCCACGAGTTGTTCACTTCGGTGGTGGCCTTCGTCTTCAAGGATCTGTTTCTCATGGCCGGCATCGCCACGATCCTGCTGGCCCTGGATGCCCGCCTGGCCCTGCTCTCCTTCTCGATCCTGCCCCTGGTGATGGCGGCCGCCTGGTATTTCGCCCGCCGCAGCCGCACCCTGTTTCGCCAGTTGACCCTTCGGCTGGCCGAGATCAACACGCGCCTCTCCGAGACCATCGGGGGCCTGGCCGTCATCCAGCTCATGGGACGCGAAGCGGCCAATGCCCGGTCCTTCAGGGCCCTCAATGACATCCATTACCGCCTGGGAATGGACCAGATCCATGTCTTTGCCGTCTTCATGCCGGTAATCGAGTTCCTCAGCGCCGCAACCCTGGCCATGGTGATCTACTTCGGCGGCGGTGCGGTGATCGCCGAGCACATCAGCCTCGGCACCCTGGTGGCCTATATCTCCTACATGCGCATGTTTTTCCGCCCGATCCGGGATGTTTCGGAAAAATACAACATCATGCAAAACGCCATGGCCTCGGTGGAACGAATTTTCGGCCTGATGGACGAGACAGCCGTGGACGCCCCGCCCCGCCCCGCCGGCGCCTCCACGCCGGCGGCCGACAAGGATGCGGCCCTGGTTTTCCAGGACGTGGTCTTCGGCTACAATCCGGACCAACCGGTGCTCAACGGCCTGTCGCTGCATCTGGCCCCCGGTGAGACCCTGGCCGTGGTGGGCCCCACCGGGGCGGGCAAGACCTCGATGATTCACCTTCTGCTCCGGTTTTACGAACCGTCAAAGGGCAAGATCTGTTTCCAGGGACGGGATGTCGCCACCCGCGGGGCAGCCGACCTGCGCCGGGACATCGCCCTGGTATCCCAGGACCCGTTCCTTTTTTCCGACACCCTGGGCGCCAACATCTTCCCCGACGGGCTCCCATCATCGTCGGAGACCGCGGCGCTGCTGGCCGCGGCCCAGTGCACCGACCTGGTCCAGCGCCTGCCCCACGGGCTCGACACCCGCATCGGGGAAGGGGGGCGCACCCTGTCCAGCGGAGAGCGGCAGTTGGTGGCCATCGCCCGGGCGCTGGCCCGGAACCCGTCCCTGATTATCTTCGACGAGGCCACCGCCCATGTGGACTCGGCCACCGAAGACCGCATCCAGACCGCCCTGGACCACCTGACCCGGCGCCGTACGGCAATTCTCATCGCCCACCGGTTATCCACGGCGCGCAGTGCCCACCGCATCGCTGTGCTGAATCACGGCCGCATCGTGGAACAGGGCACTCATGAACAGTTGCTCGCCCAAGGCGGTTTTTATCACCGCCTCTGCCAGCAGCAGGTCTGAGCCGGCCCCGACGACCCCGTAATGAGATATCGCTTGAAAAATGAGCACGGCCGTGCTATAGCCGAATTCCTATTTTTATCAACCGCTTGGAACCTGCCCGGACGTTAATTACCCATCGGTTCACCGGTTCTCCGGTGAAGGTGTGGAAATTATTGCGCCCCGACAGTTCAAGGAACCACTGACTTAAACAAGCAAAAGGAGGATGGAAGATGGCGTACGATGCGACGAAGATGGCCGACTGGCAGATCTCGGAAGAAGCCGAGAAAAACATGCCGACACCGGACGAGTGGCGTGAAAAGCTGGGCCTTGAAAGCGACGAAATGCTCCCGATGGGACGGCTGGCCAAACTGGATTTTCTCAAAATCATCAAGCGGCTCAAAGACAGACCGGACGGCAAGTACATCGAGGTAACCGCCATCACGCCCACCCCGCTGGGCGAAGGCAAAAGCACCACCTCCTGCGGCCTGATGGAAGGCCTGGGCAAACGCGGTGTCAACGTGGGCGGTTGCCTGCGTCAGCCCTCGGGCGGCCCCACCATGAACGTCAAGGGAACCGCGGCCGGCGGCGGCAACTCACTGCTGATCCCCATGACCGAGTTCTCCCTGGGGCTCACCGGCGACATCAACGACATCATGAACGCCCATAACCTGGCCATGGTGGCCTTGACCGCCCGCATGCAGCACGAGCGCAACTACAACGACGAGCAGCTCGCCCGGTTGACCAAGATGCGCCGTCTGGACATCGATCCGACCCGCGTGGAAATGGGCTGGATCATCGACTTCTGCGCCCAGGCCCTGCGCAACATCGTCATCGGCCTCGGCGGCCGTTTCGACGGCTTCACCATGCAGAGCAAGTTCGGCATCGCCGTGGGCTCCGAGCTCATGGCCATTCTGGCCGTGGCCACCGACCTGGCCGACCTGAAGGAACGGATCAACAACATCACCGTGGCCTTCGACAAGAGCGGCAAACCGGTGACTTGCCGCGACCTGGAAGTCGGCAACGCCATGGCGGCCTTCATGCGCAACACCATCAACCCGACCCTGCTGTGCACCGCCGAATACAACCCCTGCATGGTGCATGCCGGCCCGTTTGCCAACATCGCCGTGGGTCAGAGCTCCATCATCGCCGACCGCGTGGGCCTGAAGCTCTTCGACTACCACGTCACCGAGTCCGGCTTCGCCGCCGATATCGGTTTCGAGAAATTCTGGAACGTCAAATGCCGCTTCTCCGGCCTCAAACCCCACGTCTCGGTGCTCACCTCCACCATCCGCGCCCTGAAGATGCACGGCGGCGGCCCCAAGGTCGTGGCCGGCAAGGACCTGCCGGAAGAGTACAAGAAGGAAAACCTGCCCCTGGTGGAAAAGGGCTGCGAGAACATGGTCCACATGATCGGCGTGATCCGCAAGTCCGGGATCAATCCGGTGGTGTGCATCAACCGCTTCTACACCGACACCGACGCTGAAGTGGCCCTGGTCAAGAAGGCCGCCGAGGCCGCCGGCGCCCGCTGCGCCGAGTCCAACCACTGGCTCAAGGGTGGCGAAGGCGCGCTTGAACTGGCCGATGCCGTCATCGAGGCCTGCAACGACACCAATGACTTCGACTTCCTCTATCCGTTGGAGATGAAGCTGCGCGACCGCGTGGACCGCATCGCCAAAGAGGTCTACGGCGCCGACGGGGTCGACTGGGCACCGGATGCCGCCGCCAAGGCCAAGATGCTCGAAGACGATCCCAAGTACGCCGATTTCGCCACCATGATGGTCAAGACCCACCTGTCCCTGACCCACGACCCGGTCCTCAAGGGCGTGCCCAAGGGCTGGCGTCTGCCCATCCGCGACGTGCTCATCTACTCGGGCGCCAAGTTCCTCTGCCCCTGCGCCGGCGCCATCAGCCTGATGCCGGGCACCAGCTCCAACCCGGCCTTCCGTCGGATCGACGTCGATCCGGCCACCGGCAAGGTGAGCGGGCTGTTCTAGAACCGACGATCGTACCATGGAAACGGCCCGGGAGTATTCCCGGGCCGTTTTGCTTGGCCTTGGCAAAACCGCCGAGCTGCCGATCGGACGGATCGAACGGATCCGAAATCCCGGCGCGCGGCGACACCCGTATTTTAGTCGTTCTAATCATTTTAGTCATTCTACATTTTAGCCATTTCTCCCGATTGGAACCCGCAACGTGAAACACCCCTTCCCCGTCCTGCTGATCAACCCCTTCTATCCCATCGATGAAACCCCCTCGCCGCCCCTGGGACTGGCATTTCTGGCCGGCGCCCTGGAAGCGGCCGGATGCGAGGTCCGGATTCTCGACCTGGTGGTGGAAGCATATCACCCCGAACGCCTGCAACAGATCCTCGACGCCGTCCAGCCCCGGCTGGTGGGCGCCACGGCCGTGACCATGACCTTCGACCATGCCGTGGGCGTGCTGGGGGACATCAAGGCGCTGGCCCCGGAAGTGCCGACGGTGATCGGCGGCCCCCATGTGACCTTCTGGGCCGAGGAAACGTTGAAACGATATCCAGCGGTGGACATGGTGGCCCGGGGCGAAGGGGAAACCACCATCGTCCGCTTGGCCCGGGCGCTGGCGGAGGGAAGCGACGGATCGCAGGTGCCGGGTATCGTCTCTCGTCGTGATGAAGCCATCATCGACAACGGTTGGCCGGTGCTCCAGAGCGATTTAGATGCCTTGGCCCCCCCGGCCCGCCACCTGCTGCCCCTGGGCCGTTACCGGGCCCTGCACATGCCCATCAGCATGACCACCAGCCGCGGCTGCCCCCACGGTTGCATCTTTTGCGTGGGCCGCAAAATGGTGGGCGCCCGGGTGCGCTACCGCAACCCGGGGCGGGTGGTGGATGAACTGGCGCAGATCGCCGACTACGGCTTCCATCAGGTCAACCTGGCCGACGATCTGTTCACTGCCAGCACCAGCCACTGCCTGGCGGTCTGCGACGAAATCCTCCATCGCGGGCTGCAGGTGCGCTGGACCTCGTTTGCCAGGGTGGATACCGTTTCGGTGGCGCTTCTGAAAAAAATGCGGCAGGCCGGTTGCCAGGCGGTGAGCTTCGGCATCGAGTCCGGCGATCCCGACATTCTCAAGACCATCCGCAAGGGGATCACCCTGGCCCAGGTGGAAACGGCAGTGGCCATGTGCAACGAAGCGGGCCTGATGCCCCATGGCAGCTTCATTCTCGGACTTCCCGGAGAGACGCCGGAGACCATCGAACGGACCCTGGCCTTCGGCAAGCGTCTCGAAACCATGGGCGTCTCCTATGGTTTCCACCTCCTGGCTCCCTTCCCCGGCACCCGGGTCCGGGAGCGGGCCGCCGAGTACGGCATCAAGATCCTCACCGACGACTGGCGCCAGTACCACGCCAACCGGGCCATCGTGGAAACCGCCACCGTTCCGGCGGCCCGCCTGGACGAGATCGCCGGCGGCTGGAAACAGCGCTTCGATACCTACCTCGGCGATATCCAGCGACGCATGGGCACCGGCGAGGCCAGTGCCGACGAGGCCGACACCATCATCAACCTGGAGCGCACCGTGCTGCTCTATGATCTGATGATGGGCGAGCTGCTGGAAACAGATCCGGGCGATGCCGCGCAATTCAATTCAACCTCATCCCTGGATGCCTTGAGCCAACGCCTGGCCGCCCGCTGCCGCTACGATGCCCCAACGCTCCAAACCGCTCTGGCTTACACGCATGCTCAAGGCAACCTGCGGCGCCAACTGGAAGGTCACCTCTGGCGCTGGCAGTGGGTGGATGGTTTATAACCTTTCCTCGAAAAATTTAAGAAGCTAATTTCTGCGGAAAAGCGGAAAACAGGATCGACAACGAAAATTTTGGCGAATTTGGGCTAAACCGGCGTCGCCAGCTTGAGGCCGACGATGCCGGCGATGATGAGGGCCACGCTGATCATCCGGCCCGGGTTGGCGGGCTCTCCGAACAACACGATGCCGAGAATCACGGTGCCCACCGCGCCCACCCCGACCCACACGCTGTAGGCCGTGCCCACCGGCAAATCCTTCATGGCGATGCCCAGCAGCCAGAGGCTGACGACCATCGCCGCGGCCGTCCACACGGTGGGCCACAGGCGGGTGAAGCCCGCCGAGTATTTCAAACCGATGGCCCAACCGGTCTCGAAGAGCCCGGCCAGGGTCAGAATCACCCATGCCATGGGAATCTTTCCTTTCCGATCGAAATCATGACCACTTCAAGCCAGGCGCCCTGCGCCATCGCTTCCATGTCACATTCGACGCCTTTATTGGTCATCCCGAGGAGCGTCCAGGCCTTTCTGTCATCCCAAGGAGCGCGGCGCCGGCCCGTGTCGTCCCGAGGAGCGCCTAAACCTTTCTGTCATCCCGAGGAGCGCCAGCGACGAGGGATCTCTCGGCCTCTGCCACCACTTCCCGCCGTACTCCCAACTGCAGATTCCTCACATTCGTTCGGAATGACACGGGAGGAAGGCGTTCGGAATGACAACGGAAAAAGGGTGTCATCGCGAAGAGCGCGGCGACGGCCCGTGTCGTCC
>JAQVTF010000042.1 GCA_028700185.1 Desulfobacteraceae bacterium
GATGGGACTTTGATCGTATTTTGGACCGGGCCGGGGCGGTTTGCGGGGTAACGCCGGAACAGGTGCTTTCCGGCGGCCGGCAGAGGCCCAGGTCCATGGCCCGGGCGCTGACCTGCTACTGGGCGGTACGGCGTCTGGGTCTTCCGTCCATCGAAATGGCGCGACGATTCGGCATCAGCACGGCGGCGGTCAGCAAGGCAATTGAGCGGGGCGAGTCTTTGGCCGCGGACAAAAAAATTAATTTAGATAGTTAGAGAGTCCCCTACCGGCCAGACTGAATATTTGGGCTAACCGATAAATTCGTGGGAATGCCGCCGTTGAAAATGCGGTTGCTGGACAGATTGTCCAGGGTGCGCAGGAATTGGCGGGCGTGGAAGTTGATGATTTCACCGCCCTTTTTGAACTGATCCAGTTCCTCGATGACCGTGATGGGAATGACGATATCGTGTTCGTCGAAATGTTCGATGCAACTGCTGTCGTGCAATATGACGTTGGTGTCCAGGACGAAGGTCTTGCCGCCGACGGCCATCTTGCCTTCCGGGTATAGGATCCCCGCCAAATGCTCCGGCCCACCATCAGTCCCACAATTGCTACAAGACCTGGTAGCTGTCAATTGGGAGAAGCCATATATAGTGCTTCTCTAACAAAAAACAACGACTCATGCCCGGGATCCACCCGGCCGATCCGCTGAAATGGCCTCCAGAAAGGCCGCTACCGTCACGATGGGAATGTTCCTGTAAGACGACAGGCCCAACAGATGGTGGTCGCCGGAGATGATGAATCGGGCCGCCGCCGCGACGGCGCAGTGCGGAAACTTGTCGTCTTCGGGGTCCTCGGAAATGACGCCTGCGGGCGTTTGGACCGGCACGATCTCGAAAAAAGGCAGGATCTGTTGATAAATCAGGTAGGTGATGTCGTTTTCAGAAAGGTCGAAACGCGGATAGGCCAAAACCCGCAGGTACTCCGCGATGATCGCCTCCGACGCATAGGGTCGGATGAGGCCGTCTTGCCAATGGGAAACCAGCTGCCCCGGTTTACCGCCGAAGAGCAAGGCCGAAACGACCACGTTGGTGTCGATAACAACGGCGGTCACTTGCGACGCGCCCACTCGATCGCTTCCCACACACTGTCCGGCGTCAGGTTCAAGTGACGGATTTTATCCCTGATAATAGATAGATCGGTTTTGTAAGGGACAACCGGTGTCATCACCACCACCCCATCCCGGAGTTCAACATCGAAGTGTTCCACCGGGGGCAGCCGCTCCATGATTTTCTTAGGGATGGTGATCTGGTTTTTTGATGTCAGCTTTGCAAGCATTCCGTGATTCCTTTTTTCCTTGTTTATCCTCACGGTAGTTTGCCCGAGGGGGGGTGTCAAGCGACAGGCACGGCCCCGTTACAACTTTGCGATCATCCTTGCGCGCTTGGGAGGAATTTTTTCCGGTTTATGACCTCCTTCCGCCTCTTTCCTTGACTGCAGATCCCTCGTCGTAAACTCCTCGGGATGACACGGGGAAGGGACCGAGGATTTGGGGATAACACGGGAGCCGAGGCGAGGGTTTCTGGATGATGCGTTTTCCCGTGTCATTCCGAACGGCAGTGAGGAATCTGCAGTTGGGGACAAAGCGGGAAGCGGTGGAACGTTCGAAGAGATCCCTCGCTGGCGCTCGGGATGACAAAAGGGGGTGCCCGGGTTTACAAAAGGAGCGTTCGGGATGACACGTTTTCCCGTGTCATTCCGAACGGCTGTGAGGAATCCGCAGTTGAAAAGAACGGCGGAAAACGGTGACATCCGGCAAGAAAAGTGGCAGAGGTGCTTACTTTGACGGAGCCCTGAAGCGCCAAATCGAGGACGAATCGGTTCAAAGCCCGGCGCGCGGCTCCCGGCCATTGAACAGGCGGCGGATGTTGGATTTATGGCGCCAGACGATCAAGGCGCCGGCGACCCCGGCGCACAGGGCCAAGGCGAGGGGCCGGCCTGTGAGGTGAACCGCCAGGGGCAGGAAGCCGGCGGCGGCCAGGGAGCCCACCGACACCCGGTCGGTGAGGCAGACCATGAGAACGAAGACCAGCAGGCTGAGGCCGAGGGCGGCGGGGGCCAGCACGAGAAAAGCCCCCGCGGCGGTGGCCACCCCCTTGCCGCCGGTGCGAAATTTCAGGTAAACGGGAAACAGGTGGCCGGCAAAAGCACACAGCGCCACGAGGCCGGTATAAGCGGCGCCGGGGGCGCCGGCCGGATCCACCAGCGCGGCGGCCGCCAGCGCCGGCAGGGCGCCCTTGCCGGCATCGAGCAACAGGACGGCCAGTCCGAGGCGGTTTCCCGCCACCCGGCGCACGTTGGTGGCGCCGATATTGCCGCTGCCGAGTCGGCGCAGATCAGCGCCGGCAAAAATTCGGGCCAGCAGGAGCCCGAAAGGAACTGCGCCGAGCAGGTAGGCAATAACCGGCAACAGACAGATCAACATCAATTTCAACGCTCAACTCTCAAATTGGAAATCACCATGGACCCCGTCGAATTTCCCATCACCGACATCCTGGATCTGCATACCTTTCACCCCCGGGATGTGCCCGATCTGCTCGACGACTACTTCAAAGCCTGTCTTGAAAAACGGATCCACTCGGTACGCGTCATCCATGGCAAGGGCCAGGGGATCCTGCGCCGTCGCGTGGAGGCGATCCTGGCGCGGCATCCGCTGGTGGCCGCCTTCCGCCCGGCGCCGCCGGAAGCCGGCGGCTGGGGAGCAACCCTGGTGGATCTCAAGCCGGCTACGAGGTGAAGTCGGCCATCCGGCACAGGCGACGGTCCAGGGCCACCCGTTCCAGGATCTCCTGGCGGGAGTACAATCTTCCCTGGCCAATGCCCGGACACTGCCTCGCCGCCTCTTGCCAGCTCTGCTCGGAACGCAAATGAACCAACCAGAACGGATAGATGCGGCACTGCATGGGGCGCAGCGCATAAATCCGGCACCCCTCCTCGTAAAACCAACAGCGTCCGTCGGGATGTTCGCGGATGGCAAAACCCTCCCCGCGGGGCAGCAGAAACTCGGCGGATGCCACCGAGGCGCAGTTCATGAATTCGGCGATGGCCACCGCCTCGGCCCCATCGACCCACACCAGCCCGGGGTCACCCGTGCAGCAGGCCCCGCACCGCTGGCAAGCGAAGCGCAACCCGTTATCAAAAAAATAGCGTTGATTCATGACGTCCGACGCGGGAGAGACTTTCAACAGGCAGGATCGTTGACATCGATGGCAGCGCAGCGCTCCAGGACCCTGACAATCCGAGGCTGATAGGCGGCCATGTCGCCCATGCGGCGGCCGATGACCCGGACCAGGACCACGGAAACGGCAAACCCCGCCAGGGCCCCCAGGGCGGCGGCCTCGTCCCCGGAGATGGCCAGTCCGGCCAGTGCACCGGCCAGCAGGGCCAGCACGGGAACGATGTACAGCAGGAACATCGCCTTGACAAAAGCCCCGGTGGCAATCTCCAACCGCACCCGATCACCGATCCGGGCCTTGGCGGAATTGAGCACCGAGACGGTCATTTCCCGGCCGCCGTCATGGCAAAATTCCTTGGCGTTGCATGCAGCGCAGGCTTCGCTCTTCAGGGTCCGCACCTCGGCCAGCACCCCGTTCACTCTGGTGACAATGCCTTCTTCAGTGGCCATGAATCAAAAAGCTCCTTGACCCATCGGCGGCACGACGGCCGCCAAAAGCACACCCCCGCCGGAGGCGGGGGTTTACGCTGATCTAAACCGCTTCGAGGTCATCCCTCCGGCCGGATCTCCTCCGCTGGCGCCTCGTTGACGGTTTCGGTGGTGTGCCGGTAGCAAATCAGGCCGCACTGCAGGCAGCGGGCCGCCTCGCGCCGGGCCTGGGCCTCGTCGAAGCCCTGCTCGATTTCCATCTCGGCTCCCGGCCCGGTTTCATGGCACAACGGCATGATTTCCCGCGGCACGGGGGCCACCCCCTCCACATGGTCGATGTTCTGCACCACGGCATAGGGGGTCAACACGTTTTCCGGCAGGGCCAAATCGCTCCCGGTCATCAGGTGATGGGCCGAGGCCGCCAGGCGCCGACCGGCGGCGATGGCCTTGATGGCGGCGGGAAAGTCGCTGAGCACGTCCGCCTCGGAAAACAGCCCGATCCCCCCCTCGGCGGCCTTCAAGGGCGCCTTGTAGGGAGAATATGCCGTCCAGGTTTCCACCGGTGCCTCCGCTTCGGCATCGTCCGGCTTGTCGATCTGGAAGATCAATTCCGGCAGCCGGCCTGAAGCCAGCACGAGATGCTGGGCCGAAACAAGAGAGGTCTGCCCGCTTTCCAGATTGCGCAGACTCAGCCCGGTGAGGGCGGTCCCGCTGCCGTGGAGCGTGTCCACCGCGGACCCGGTGATCACCGTCAGGCCCTGGCCCGGGGTTGCCGAGGACGTTTTGTCGCGCAGCACCACCGTCACCCGGTTGGCCCCCAGTTCCCGGCAGCGGCTTGCCGCGGCCACACCCAATTCACCGCCGCCGAAAATCACCACATCGCCGTTGAAGACGGTCTTATCCGCCTTTACAGGAAGTCGCATCACGTCGATGAGCAACCAGGTACCGGGAACCATGGGCGGCGGCGGGCTGCTTCGCAGGGCCGCCAGGCGACTGTCCCACCCGCCGGTGGCCAGTAGGACCGCCTCGTTGCCTTCAGCCAGTAGGCCGGCCACGGTGATGTCCCGCCCCAGGGTTTGTCCCGTCTTAGTCACGACGCCCAGGGCTTCCACCGACCGCAGGTCTTCTTCCAGCACCGACATCGGCAGGCGATTGCGGGCGATGGCCGTGCGCAGCAGGCCCCCGAGGTGATCCGAAGCTTCGTAGACCACCACCCCGTGGCCGAGACGGGCGGCGAAAAAAGCCGCCGACACCCCCTCCACCCCGCCGCCGATGATCGCCAGGCGCCGTCCGGTGTCCGGGGCCTTGTACGGAAGGATGGGATCACCCTGGCGGCGCTCGTAGTCGGCGGCGAAGCGCTTGAGGAAATTGATGGCCACCGGCTCGTCCGCCAGTTGACGCCGGCACTGGTCCTCGCAGGGCCGCGGGCAGATGCGGCCGATGACCGCCGGAAACGGGTTGCGCTCCTTGATGGTCTGCACCGCCCCGTGGTAGTCGCCTTCGGCGATCTGGCGGATATAGGTGCGGATATCGATGCCGGCGGGGCAGGCCCGCTGACAGGGCGTGGTGCAGTCCGACTGGGTGTACTCGTGAAGAATTCGACGGGTGACCGAACTCAACGTGATGATGTGCTTGGGGCAGACCCGCTCGCAGGCCCCGCAACCGGTACATTTTTCCGGGTCCACCACCGGCAGGCCCGCCGGCCCCATATGCAGGGCGTCGAATTGGCAGGCGCGCACGCAAGAGCCCAGGCCGAGGCAGCCGATGGCGCAAACCTTCATCCCGCCGCTGAGCAGTGCCGCGGCGCGACAATCGGCAATGCCGTCATAGTCGAACTTGGTCTCGGCCTCGGCCACACCGTAGGTGCATCCCGGCCGACTGATATCCGGTTCACGGGCTTCGATCTTGACGCCGAGCAATGCCGCAATGGCGGCGGCGGTTTCCGGCCCCGCGGCGACGCAACTGTTGGGGGGAGACTCTCCGGCGACAATGGCCGCGGCGTTGGCGCTGCATCCCGGATACCCGCAGCCGCCGCAGTTGGCTCCGGGCAACACGGCTTCCACGGCCTCAATGAGTGGATCGACATAGACATAGAAGACTTTGGATGCAATGGCGAGGCAGACACCGACCGCCACACCGAGGCCCCCCATCAGAATCACGGCTTGCAGCATGGTTTCCTCTCGGCTCGTCTTGCGGGTGGACGCTGGACGGGCA
Source organism: Desulfobacteraceae bacterium (assembly GCA_028700185.1). Taxonomy (GTDB): domain Bacteria; phylum Desulfobacterota; class Desulfobacteria; order Desulfobacterales; family UBA2174; genus UBA2174. The sequence continues at coordinate 5,858 of JAQVTF010000042.1, forward strand.
AGCTGTCACGCCCGGGTCATCAGTCGATGATGATCACGGCGCCTCGGCGTGTTGCCGCCGGGTCGCCACCTGTTGCCCATCTTGGATCATTTGCGTCTTGCGGGGTTGCGCGTCGCCCGACTTGAAGGCTCCAGCGCCTCGGTTCACCAGGATCCGTCCAGGCCCCGCAGACCGTTCATGTAAAGCCGCCCGGAGGCGACAAACAGGGAATAACGCGTCGTCAAAACCGGCAGATCATAGGATTGGGCCAACGCCAGCACATTGTCGGGTGGACGTTTGCCGCGGACAAAAACAAGGCAACCGACCCCGGCGATCTTGGCGGTGCGCAGCACCTGCTCCGTGGTCAACCCGGTGAGCAGGACCGCCGACTTGGCGGCCGCAGCGAGGACATCCTCCATCAGGTCAGCGCCCCCGCCGGCAAGGACGGTGTCGTCCAGATGCGCGTCGCCGTGGAGTACCTGGGCCTTGAGGATATCGCGGACTTCGTAGATTTTCATGGACATGTGAAAAACCTGCCGCAAAAGGGTTATGGGTACTTCTCGAGGATTTCGAGCACCTGGTCGACTTCGATGGCGCCGTAGGTATCCTCGTCCACCACCATGACCGGCGCCATGCCGCAGGCGCCCAAACACCGCACGGTGTCGAAGGAAAACCGTCTGTCCTCGGAAAGGGGACCCTTCCGCTCCAACACCGTGCGGATCCGTCCGAGTACCGGCCCCGTGCCCCGACCATCGCAGGCCGCCCCGGTGCAGAGCTTCACGCTATGGCGCCCTTCTGGGGCCTGGAAGGACCGGCGATGAAACGCGGCCACATCGTGAACCAGCCGCAGCGGCAGGCTCATCTCCGCGCTGATGTAATCGAGCAGCGGCGGCGACAGACGTCCGGCGACGGCGTGGACTTGGCGCAACACAGCAACGATGGCACCGGGAGAATGCCGGTGATCGGCGATGAGGCGGTCAATCGCCTCCTGCGTCGCCCTGTTGATATCGGCAAGATCAGAATATTCGGGACGCGACATGCCCCGGCCCCTCTTGGATTGTGCGCCGAATCCTCGATGCGCGCGGGTCTGGACAGGCAAAAAAGTATCACTGAAAACATTTCACAAACGCCTGAGGATGTCAATGAGATCTCCGGCGGATTCCGGCCGGATAAAGCCTCATCACACCAGAAGAGCGGGGGCACCCCGGTTCCGGCAGGTCCGCGACGAACTGGTCGGTTTCCCGGTGCCCGGGATTTTGCTATGCTCGCCACCTATGATGAACCCACAACCGATTCGAGGTTCCATGATCCGCTACAAACCCTTGGCCGAAGAAACGGCCCGCCACATCCGCCGAAAGCTTTCCGGTTTGCCCGAGGTGGGGCTCATCACCGGCACCGGCCTCGGTGCCGGAGTACCGGAAATGTCCGCCACCGTCGATTTCGATTACCGCGACCTGCCCCATTTTTCCCGCTCCACCGTTGCCGGACATCCGGGCCGGCTGTCGGTGGGACGGGTTGCCGACCGTCTCGTGATGGCCTGCAAGGGACGGTTCCACCTCTACGAGGGCTACGATCCCCTGGAGGTGACCTTTCCGATCCGCGTGATGCAGGAACTGGGGGTAAGCCGCCTCATCGTCACCAATGCCGCCGGAGGGCTGAACCCCGACTTCGCTCCGGGCGACATCATGCAGATCCGTGACCACATCAACCTCACCGGCGCCAATCCCCTCTGCGGCCCCAACGAAAACCGGTGGGGGCCGCGCTTTCCGGACATGTCCCGGGTCTACGACGGCGAGTTGGGGGCGTTGGCCCAGCGCAAGGCCACGGCGACGGGGGTCACCCTGCGCCAGGGCGTTTACACCGGACTGCGGGGGCCGTCCCTGGAAACCCCCGCCGAAGTGCGTTTCCTCAAAATCATCGGCACCGATGCCGTGGGATTTTCCACCGTGATGGAAACCATCGCCGGCGTCCATGCCGGCATGCGGGTGTTGGGTCTGTCCACCATCACCAACGTCAACGATCCCGATCGGCCGGCCCCCGCCACCCTGGAGGAAATCGTGGCCGTGGCCAATGCGGCGGCCCCACGCCTGGCGGCGGTGCTGGAAGCGGTGATCGCCGAAATCTGAGATTCCGATCCGGCCGGGGTCAACTCACCCAGGAAGCCACCAGGGCCGCCTTGGCCCGGGCCTCTTCCAACAGGGACGGCAGGTCAACGGTGAGCAGGCGCCGATCACGCATCACCAGCCGGCCGTTGATCACCGTATGGCGCACATCGGCACTGCGAACCGCGTAAACAAGATGGGACACCGGGTTGTAGAGCGGCGTAAGATGGGGCTGACGGGTGTCCACCACGATGATATCGGCCCGTTTTCCCGGCTCCAGGCTCCCGATGCGATCGCCCAGTCCCAAAACCCGGGCCCCCCCGATGGTGGCCAGGCGAAGCACCGTGGCGGCATCCACGACGGTGGGATCCAGGCGCTGCACCTTGTGCAACTTGGCCACGGTGTCCATCTCCCCGAACAGATCCAGATCGTTGTTGCTGGCGCAGCCGTCGGTGCCCAGGCCCACCGTCACCCCGGCGGCCAGCAGCGCCGGCAGAGGGGCGATTCCGGAAGCCAGCTTCATGTTGCTCTCGGCGCAGTGGGCCACCCGCACCCCCCGTTCGGCCATCAGCGCGATTTCCTCGGCGGTGACCCAGACGGCGTGGTCGGCAACCAGGTCGGCGTGTAGGAGCCCAAGGCGATCGAGATGGGCCACCGGCCGCAGGCCGTAGCGCGCCTGGATCTGTCGGGTCTCGCTTTCGGTTTCGGCCAGGTGCATCACCAGGGGCACGCCGTAGTGCCGGGCAATGCGGTCGGCCTCCTGGAGCAGTTCCGGGCTGCACGTATAAGGCGCATGGGGTTGAACGGCCACCGAGATCAGCGAATCTCCCCTCCAGGTCTCGATCAGCTCACGGGTGTAGGCGAAGCCGGCCTCGATGGGCCCGTAGTTGGGAGACGGAAAATCGTAGAGCACCTCGCCCACCACGGCCCGCACCCCACACTGGCTGGCGGCGCGGGCCACCTCGTGGGCGAAGAGGTACATGTCGCAAAAGCAGGTGATACCGCCGCGGATCATCTCGGCACACGCCAGCCGGGCGCCGGTGTGCACAAATTCGGCATCCATGCGACCTTCCACGGGAAAAATATAGTTTTCCAGCCACTCCATCAACGGCAGATCGTCGGCCAGACCCCGGAACAGGGTCATGGCGGCATGGGTATGAGTGTTCACCAGGCCGGGAAGGATCAATCCGCCCTCGGCGTTCAGGCGCTCGCCGCCGCCGGCGGGGGGGTCCCCCTCTTCCACCCGCACGATGCATCCGTCGCGCACCGCCACGTAGCCGGGGGAGCGCATCGTCCCCGAGGGGTCCATGGTCATCACCGTTCCGTTGTAAATCACCAGTTCATTGTCAGACATGTCTTCCATCCATTTTCCGTTTTTGGCGCCTCGGTCCTTGAAACGCGGACTTCCCCGAGCACCGGGTGGACAGCCGGTCCACGAGACGATAAAAGAAGGCCTCATGAAACCCAACGACCTGGTCATCTACAATGGCATCGTCATGACGGTCAATCCGGACTTTGACATCCATCGGCCCGGAATGGTCGTCATCCGTGACGGCGGCATCGTCGAAACGGGTCCCTGGCGCCCCGGCCAGCCGCCGCCCCCGGCAACTCAGCATATCGACGCCGAGGGCGGTATCGTGATGCCGGGTTTGGTCAACACCCACACCCATCTTCCCATGACCCTGTTCCGGGGCCTGGCCGACGACCTTCCCCTGGACCAGTGGCTCAACGGCCACATCTTTCCAGCCGAGGCTCGCCATATCAACGCCCGAACGGTTGCCGTCGGCACCCGCCTCGCCGGCGCCGAGCTGCTCCTCGGAGGCACCACCTGCTGTTGCGACGGCTATTTTTTCGCCGACCAGGTGGCCGAAGCGGCGGCCGCCCTGGGGCTGCGCGGCGTCATCGGCCAGGGCGTGCTGGACCTTCCCGCCCCGGGGGTGCCGGACCCCGCCGGCAACGTGGAAGCGGCCCAATGTTTCGTAAATCGCTGGCAACACAAATGCCCACGCATTCATCCGGCCATCTTCTGCCACTCGCCGTACACCTGTGGTGGGCGCACCCTGGTGCGCGCCAAGGCGGCGGCCCGCGCAGCCGGGTGCCTCTTTCAGATCCACGTGGCGGAAACCGAAGCCGAGGGACGCCGGAGCATCACGGCCCACGGGTGCTCACCGGTGGCCTGGCTGGAAAGCCTGGACATCTGGGATGATCGCACCCTGGCGGTGCATGCCGTGTGGGTGGACCGGGAAGACATCGACACCCTGGCCCGCCGGCGGGTGGCCGTGTCCCACAACCCCCAGAGCAACATGAAACTGGCCGCCGGCGTGGCCCCGGTGCCTACTTTCCTCGATGCGGGCATCACGGTGGGCCTGGGCACCGACGGTTGCGCCAGCAACAACGACCTGGATCTGCTGCGGGAGATGGACACCGCCGCCAAGCTGCACAAGGTCATCACGGGCCGTCCCACCGTAGTGGATGCCCGGCAGGTGGTGGAAATGGCCACCATTGCCGGAGCCGGGGCCATCGGGCTGGCAGCGGTCATCGGCAGCCTGGAGCCGGGTAAACGGGCGGACATCGTCGTGTTGCGGGCGGACCGCCCCCACCTGGTGCCGGTGTATCACCCCGCCTCGACGGTGGTCTACGCCGCCACCGGGGCCGACGTGCGCCACGTTTTCATCGACGGGCAGATGGTGGTGCGCGACGGCCTCCTGCAGACGGCCGACGTGAACGACATTTTGACCGAGGCACGCCTGGTGGCGGAAGAAATTATCCGGGACCATTGAGGGTTGATTTTTTTCCCTGCCGTTGGAAGGAGTTGTCATGCCTTATGAATCGCTGATCCAAGCAGCCCAGGGTCGCATCGACTGTGATCTGCTGCTGACCCATGCCCGGATCATCAACGTTTTTAACGGACGCATTGACGAGGGGTGTATCGCCATCCACGGCGGTCTCATCGCGGCGCTGGACCGCCGTCCCGCCCGGCGGGAAATCGACCTGGGGGGCCGCTGGGTCGCCCCGGGCTTCATCGACGCCCACGTGCACATGGAAAGCGCCATGACCGTGCCGGCCCGGTTCGCCCGGGCCGTGCTGCCCCACGGCACCACCACGGTGGTGGCCGATCCCCACGAGATCGCCAATGTGTTAGGCACGGCGGGCATCGCGTACATGCTTTCGGCCAGCGAAGGCCTGCCCTTGCAGTGTCTCTTCGCCCTGTCTTCCTGCGTGCCGGCCACCGGCATGGAAACCGCCGGTGCCCGGTTGACGGCCGCCGACCTGGCGCCCTTCTGGTCCCATCCACGCATCGTGGCGCTGGCGGAGATGATGAATTTTCCCGGTGTACTGGCCGCGGATACCGAAGTGCTGGCCAAGATCACCGCGGCCGAAACCCGTGGCAAGCCGGTGGACGGACACGCCCCGGGGTTGAGCGGCGCGGGCCTGGCGGCCTACATCGCCGCCGGGGTGGACAGCGACCACGAGTGCACCCGGCCCGAGGAGGCCCTGGAAAAACTCGCCGCCGGCATGCGCATCATGATCCGTGAGGGCACCGGGGCCAAAAACCTCGATGACCTCCTGCCCATCGTCACCGACGACAACTGGTCGCGCATCATGTGGTGCACCGACGACCGGCACCCCCACGATCTCATCGCCGAGGGGCACATCGACGCCTTGGTGCGACGGGCCATCGCCGCGGGGATGGACCCGGTGCGCGCCATCCGCATGGCCACCCTTGCCCCGGCCGAGTATTTCCACCTGCGCCGCTGCGGCGCCCTGGCCCCCGGCCGGCGAGCCGATCTCGTGGTCCTTGACGATCTGGCCAGTGTGGCCATCCACCAGGTGTGGGCCAGCGGACAGCAAGCAGCCGCCGATGGGGCCATGATCCTGGAAGACGACGACGCCGGAGAGGCCGCCCCCACCGTGATGCGCCTGGATCCCGCATCCTTGAACCTGGCCATCCCCGCCACCGGAGTGCAGATCCGGGTCATCGAGATCGTTCCCGGCCAGGTCGTCACCGGCAGCAGCCAGGCCCCCGTCTCCGTCAGGGACGGCCTGGCGGTGGCGGATCCGTCCCGGGACCTGCTCAAGCTGGTGGTGGTGGAACGCTACAGCGGACACGGCCAGACCGGTATCGGCTTTGCGCGCGGCTTCGGTCTGAGAAACGGCGCCCTGGCCTCCAGCGTGGCCCACGATTCCCACAACATCATCGCCGTGGGGGTGAATGATGAGGACCTGCGGACCGCCATCGCCGCTGTTGCCGGGATGGGCGGTGGGCTGGCCGTGGCCGCCGGCGGTGAGGTTCGCAGCCGCCTGCCGCTGCCGGTGGCCGGATTGATGAGCCCGGAGCCGCTGGAAACGGTGCGTGACCATCTCGACCGACTCAACGCGGCGGCCCGCGAACTGGGGGGACGACTGAACGATCCGTTCATGACCCTCTCTTTTCTCGCGTTGCCGGTGATCCCGGAGCTCAAGCTCACCGACCAGGGCCTGGTGGACGTGGTCCATTTCGCCCCGGTGCCGCTCTTCGTTTAAGACACCCGACACCCCGAAGCCCAAACGAGGAAAAAGTTATGGCTTTCCAAGACGTTCCATCGCGTCCCATCTGGTTCGACCCCGCCTCCGAGGCGGTCCAGGTCATCGATCAACGCCGATTGCCCCACCAGTTGGTGGTGATGGATCTTTCCACCGTGGACGCGGTGATCGAGGCCATCGTGGAAATGGTGGTCCGCGGAGCCCCCCTCATCGGCGTCACGGCGGCCTACGGGGTCTATGTGGCCTGCCGCACGGCCGGCCACATAGACGATGACCGCCTGCGGCACGAGTGCGCACGCCTCCGCGCGGCCCGTCCCACGGCGGTCAACCTCGCCTGGAGCGTGGACCGGATGCTGAAAACACTCCTGGCGACGCCCCCGCGCCAACGCCGGGCCGCGGCGCTGGCGCTGGCGGCCACCATCGCCGATGAGGAGGCCGACAACTGTCGCCGCATCGGCCGTCACGGCCTGCCGCTGATCGAAACCGTGGCGGCGAAAAAAGACGGCCCGGTCAACGTGCTCACCCACTGCAACGCCGGATGGCTGGCCTGCGTCGAATACGGCACGGCCACCGCGCCGATCTATGCCGCCGTCGAGGCCGGCATCGAGGTGCACGTCTGGGTGGACGAGACCCGCCCCCTGAACCAGGGCGCCCGCCTGACGGCCTGGGAGCTGGCCCAGCGGGGGGTTGCCCACACCGTGATCACGGACAACGCCGGCGGTCATCTCATGCAGCACGCGATGGTGGACCTGGTGATCGTGGGCACCGACCGCACCACCGCCACCGGCGACGTGGCCAACAAGATCGGCACCTACCTGAAAGCCCTGGCCGCCCGGGACAACGGGGTCCCCTTCTACGTGGCCCTGCCCTCGAGCACCTTCGACTGGTGCCTGGATGACGGCCTCGCCCAGATTCCCATCGAGGCGCGGGACCCGGACGAAGTGCGCTACGTGCAGGGGTGGGCCGACGGCCGCAGCGTTCGGGTCCTGGTGCCGCCGGCCCAAAGCCCGGCCGGCAACTACGCCTTCGACGTCACCCCGGCGCGCCTGGTCACCGGCTTCATCACCGAGCGGGGCGTCTGCGGCGCCTCCCCCGAGGCGATCCGGAACCTGTTTCCAGATCGGCACCGCCCGTCAGCTCAAATTTGAAATTTGAGATTTCCGTCCTCACCGGTCACGGTTTCGTCAAAATTTCGCGATCCTGCTCAGGAGGAATTTTTCCTGGTAGCCGACTATTGCTTTTCAATCACTTTTCCCGTTTAATGTCGCCATGCTCAGCGATCTGGAAAAACGCGTCATCGCTTCCATTCAGGGCGACCTGCCGGTCATCGAGCGGCCCTATCGACCCATCGCCGAGCGGTTGGGCATTCCGGAAGCCCAATTTCTCGCCATCCTCCGGGATCTGTGCCAACGCGGCGTGATCCGCCGTTTCGGCGCCACCCTGCGGCACCAGAAATCCGGCTTTGCCGCCAATGCCATGGGCGCTTGGCGGGTGCCCGAGCCACGCATCACCGAGGTGGGCGAAATCATGGCCACCTCCCCCAGCGTCTCCCACTGCTACCGCCGGGATCCCAACGCCCACTGGCCCTACAACCTGTACACGATGATCCACGCCGGGGACCGGGAGACCTGCCAAGCCATCGCCGAGGAGCTCTCCCGCCAAACCGGGATTTCGGATTATATCCTCCTGTTCAGCCAGCGCGAACTGAAGAAAACCTCCATGCGCTACTTCACCGACCCGTGAGTCCCAAGGCCCCCCGGATCCTGCTGGTCAATCCTTGGATTCATGATTTCGCCGCCTACGATTTCTGGGCCCGTCCCCTGGGCCTGCTGTTGCTGGCGGCCATCCTGCGCCAACACGGCTACCGTGTGACCTACTGCGACTGCCTGGACCGGTTCCATCCCCGCACCGGCAAAACGCCCTTGGCGAAACGCCAGGGCCGGGGACCGTTCTTGAAAACCCCCATCGCCAGGCCGCCGGGGTTGGCCGACGTGCCGCGCACCTTTTCGCGTTACGGGATTCCGGTGCCATGGCTGCGGGAAGATCTGGCGGCCATGGATCCGCCGGATCTCATCCTCGTCACCGGCCTGATGACCTATTGGGCCTCCGGAGTGGCCGAGACCATCGCCGAACTCAAGGGCGCCTTTCCCGGACGCCCGGTGGTGCTGGGCGGCATCTATGCCACCTTGCTACCCGATCATGCCCGGCGCCATTCCGGTGCCGACCACGTCGTGACCGGGGCCGGCGAAAGGGCGGTGCTGGAAGTGGCGGCCGAGTTCACCGGTCACCGGACGGCGTTGCGCTTCGACCCCGACGACCTGGACACCCACCCGCTACCGGCCCTGGACTTGCAGCGCCGGGTCCCCTTCATCCCGCTGCTCACGGCCCGGGGATGCCCGTACCGGTGCGCCTACTGCGCCGCCGCCATCCTGGCACCGCAGCGCCGGCGCCGCAGTCCCCAGCTCGTCTTCGAGGAAATCGTCCACTGGCACCGGCGGTTCGGGGTGCGGGACGTGGCCTTTTACGACGATGCCCTTCTGGTGGATGCCGAGGCCCACGCCCTGCCGCTGTTCGAACGCATCGCCGCCGCCGGCTTGAACCTGCGTCTCCACACCCCCAACGCACTGCACATCGGCTGCATCGACGACCGGGTGGCCCGGGCCATGCGCCGGGCCGGGATGGTGACCATCCGCCTCGGCCTGGAAACCACCGATTTCGCCCACCGCGGCAACCTGGACGCCAAGGTGAGCGCGGGGCAGTTTCAGCACGCAGTGGCCTGTCTCCAGCGGGCCGGCTTCACCGGCGATCAGGTCGGCGCCTATCTCCTGGCGGGTCTGCCGGACCAGCCCCTGGAAGCCGTGGAAGCGGCCATCGCCACGGTGCGCGCCACCGGGGCCACGCCGATTCCGGCCCATTACAGCCCCATTGCCGGCACCCGCCTCTGGCCCGCCGCCAAGCGCGCTGCCCGGTACGACCTGGAGTCAGATCCGGTTTTTGCCAACAACGCCATCTGGCCCTGCCGGCCCGAAGGGTTCTCCTGGAATTGGCTCACCCGGCTCAAGAATCTCTGCGCCGGAGTGGACAGCCGATGAGCGCGGCAACCCCTCCTGAAATCCGATGGCTTGATCCGAATGACGGTTCAGTCCCGCCAGGCAACTTGAAACCGCCTGTACCGGCTGAATGCCGGCACAGGCGGCGGGATTGGAACGGCTTGAGGATGGAACGGAAAACTCAGACGGCCGCCACCGCAATGCGGTAGCAGCGCAGGCAGCGGTAGGCCTCGGCGGTGGCCTGGGCTTGGGTCAGGCAGCCTTCGACCTCCTCGAAATTGGTCTTGCGCACCTCGGGATCCACCACCGGCGGATCGAACCGCTCGGTGACGTCATGGAAGGGCCAGGCTTCGTTTCGATCCAACACTCCGCTCTGGTTGACAATCGCTTTCAGCACCTCGGCCGCGGTGGGTTGAACGTCGCCCCCTTCAAGGTACTGGGCGATGTGAAAAGCGGCCTTCTTTCCCGCGGCCAGGGCGGCGATGAGGGTGGACGGTCCGGTGACGCAGTCACCACCACCGAACACTGTCGGCTTGTGGGACTGAAAGGTCATCTGATCCACCACCAGGGTCTTCCACGGCGTCAGTTCCTCGGCTTCGGGCAGGACGCAGTCCACCACACAGACTTGCCCCACCGCCGGGATGATGGCGTCGCATTCGATGACGAACTCCGAGCCTTCCAACGGCACGGGCCGGCGCCGACCGCTTTTGTCCGGTTCGCCCAGGGTCATGCGCTGGCACTCCAGGCCCCGCACCCGGCCCCCTTCCTCCACGATGCGCAACGGCGCCACGAGGTAGTGGAACTGGACCCCTTCCTCCTTGGCCTCGTGGATCTCCTGGGGATCGGCCGGCATCTCGGCCTCGGTGCGCCGATACAGGAGGTTGACATCGGTGAAACCGATGCGCAGGGCCGAACGGACACAGTCCATGGCCACGTTGCCGCCGCCCACCACCACCAGTTTCCGGCCTTCGACGGGCCGCCGCCCCCGGGCCACTTCGCCGAGGAAATGGATCCCGGTCATGAAACACTCGTAGCCGGCATCTTCCCCCTCACAGCGCATCTTGGAGGATTCCGGCGCGCCGACCCCCAGGAATACCGCCCGGTAGCCCTGTTGCCCCAGCTCCTCCACGCTGATGTCTTCGCCGATTCGAACGCCATAGCGGATTTCCGCGCCGAGCTGCTCCACCACCGACACTTCATAGGCGATGATATCCCGCGGCAACCGGTAGGACGGAATGCCGAAGGAAGCCATGCCCCCGGCCTTCTCCTGGGCTTCGAAAATCGTGGTGCGGTATCCGCGCTGGCCCAGATAGAAAGCGCAGGACAGTCCGGCCGGCCCGGCCCCCACCACCGCCACCCGCTCCTGGCGGGCAGAGGCCGATTCCAACTTCGGGGCGGTGCCGGTACTCATCTCATGGTCGGCGAGATAACGTTTCAGCGCCCGGATGGAGATGGGCGCATCCACCAGCGCCCGCCGGCAGTTGGCTTCACAGGGGCGCACGCAGACCCGGCCGATGGTGCCCGGCATGGGGCAATCGCGCCGCACGATGGCCAGGCCCTCGTCCAGTTTGTTCAGGCGCACGGCCTCCACGTAGGCCGGCACATCGACATTGGACGGACAGGCGCTCATGCACGGGGCCGTCATGGTGGCTTCGTAGTTGCCACGCGGAACGATGCGCTTGTCCCGAATGGTGGCCTCAAAGACGTCGCGGTAACGCTGAAGCATTTCCAGGGTGGGCGGCGCGACGAACAGGCCGACATCGCAGCGGGCCGCATCGGATATGAAGCGGGCCATGGCCGCGATCTCCTCCAGGTCGCCCGGGCGCCCCGCCCCGTTGCAGATGCGATCCATGATGGCACAGATCCGCATCGTGCCTTCTCGACAGGGCGTGCACTGCCCGCAGGATTCGTCCCTGACCTTTTCCAGGTAGGCCCGCAGCAGATCCACCGGATCGACTTCCGGATCCCAAACCACGAGCCCTTTCCATCCGAGCACGGCCCTGAAGGGGGTGCCTTCGGCGGCGGGGTGTCCGCTGCCCTTGCCATCCACGCGACCGGTCCAGCCTTTCCAGGTACAGACCATCGGATCATCCATGGGCGCCACTCCTGTCTTTTATTGCGGTTTTTTCCAGGAAGTCCTCCGTATTTACTACGAGACGATGCCAGGGTCAAACCCTGGCCGGGATTCCCTCAACGTTCTGCGATACCGGGAACAGACGATGCCGGCGGCCTTGACGCTCATCCATTGCCATGGTAGGGAGCATTTCATCACGGCGGTCGAAAACCACCCGCCTTACCAAAATAGGAGATTTTCCATGCCCGGTGTTCCCTGTTCTGCCCCCGCGCCGGTGACGGGCGGCCATTCCAACCGGTTCGTTTTTCTGACCGCCATTTTCGTGGCCTGTCTGCTGATTTCAAACCTCATCGCCGGGCGTCTCATCGAGATCGCCGGGGTGGTGCTGCCCGCCGCGGTCCTGATCTTTCCCATCACCTATATTCTGGGCGATGTGTGTACCGAGGTCTATGGCTACCGGCGTGCCCGCCTGGTGATCTGGGCCGGGTTTGCCGCCAACTGCCTCATGCTGGGCTATGCCCTGTTGACCATCGCCTTGCCGGCGCCGCCCTTTTTTGAAGATCGGGCCGCCTACGCCACGGTTCTGGGGCAAGCGCCCCGGGTGGTGGTGGCGAGCCTGGCCGCCTTCTGGTGTGGCGAATTTCTCAACGCCTTCGTGCTGTCGGTACTCAAACGGGCCACCCGGGGGCGGCATCTGTGGTCCCGCACCATCGGTTCCACGCTGGTGGGACAGGCCGCCGATACCGGTATTTTTTTGACGGTGGCCTTCGCCGGTCTCATTCCCTGGCCGGTGCTCCTGGGCATGGTGTGGGCACAGTACCTCTTCAAGGTGGGCTTCGAAACCCTCTGCACCCCCCTGACCTACGCCGTGGTCGGCTGGTTGAAGCGAGCCGAGGGGCTGGACGTCTTTGACGATGGCATCCGCTACAACCCGCTTCGTGGAGATACCGAATGGATTCGCGCATGAAACGATTCGAAGCCCTCGGTGGCCAAGTCACTGAACCCCGGCGCCGCCTGGAAACCTTCCCGACCCCTTCTGGCGTTACCCGGGTCGTGCTGGAAAGCGACGAAGTGACCAGTCTCTGCCCGGTCACCGGCCAGCCGGACTGGGAACGGGTACGCATCGAATTCGTCCCCGGCCCCCTGTGCCTGGAGAGCAAGAGCCTCAAGCTCTACTTTTGGAGTTTTCGCAACGAAGGCCACTTCTGTGAAGCCCTGGCCGCCCGCATCGCCACCGACGTGGCCGCCGCCCTCCAGCCCGGGTGGCTCAAGGTCACCGTCTTCCAGAAATCCCGCGGCGGGATCACCATCACCGCCGAGTCGGAAATCGGGTAATCGCTGAAAACGCCGGTGCCCATCCCACGCCTTTCACGTTTTCCTGTCCTCCACTAGGCGCTCCGCAGGATATGATCACCAGAGGCGCTGCGCCCCTGGCGTTCCCGGCATCGCCCGATCATGCCCCGGATGCTTTCGACCAACTCGAGGTACTGGCGCTCGGGCAGCTCGCCGGTCAATA
>JAQVTF010000199.1 GCA_028700185.1 Desulfobacteraceae bacterium
GCATGCCCAGATGCCGCCCGGCCGCCTCCCGCACCAAGGCGAAGGCGCGAGCCGTCAGTTCGCGGGTGAACCCTTCACGCCGCAGCCGGGGACGCAACTCAGCGGTCGTGGCAAGAAGCCCCGCGTCGCTGAGGTCGGCCAAAGAACCGCCGTGCTGCGCCGTGGCATCCACAATCCAGGCCAAGGCGCCGGGTTTGGGGCGCCGACCGGACAGGCGCCTTCGCACCGGTTCGTCGGCCAAACGGCCACCGGCATCGCGGCGCCACTCCTCGCGCTCGGGATAAACCCGATCCACCCCCCACGGTCTCGCTATGCCGCTGCCCACTGCCTGAACTCTCCTGAAAGCCTAAAATAGGAACCCCGAACCAGGAACCTGGAACGCGCCGCAATCGTCCTACACGCTGAAGCGTTTCAGGAACAACTGTCGCACCCCTCGGTACCAGCGGTAGGCCACCGGTTCGTTGCCGTGGTCAAAGCGCACGTGTACCCGTCCGCCCACATGAAAGACATCCGGTCGTTGGGGAATCTCGATATCGAAGAGAAACAGTTTCTGAAAGGCCTTGTGACCGAAACCTTCCCGGGGATCCACCGCGATCTCTCCCCCGCCCTCCTGGCTCAAAGCCATCCCGGGCAGCTCATCGGTAGCGGCCGGCACTTCGCGTTGCAACACGGCCGGAAGGGTCTGCGAAAGACTTTCCGGCATTCGCACCCGGACCTCACGGGTCCGTTGCCGTACCAGATCCACTTCGGATTGGGCCACTACCACCCGGGCGGTGACGGTGGCGGGGCTCACCACGTACCCGAGCAACTGCCCCCGATGCACGAAAGCGGCCGGCAGATCCCGGGCCATGGGAGCAATGAAAAGACCTTCGGTCTGGCTATGGATGGTCAACTCCGCTTCACGTTCCCGAGCGTCTTTCAACCGGGCCGAGATGTGGGCGATTTCTTCGAGGGTGATCTCCGCCTTGACCCGGTCAACGATCCGCTCGGTGTCATAGATCACCTCCATTTCTTGCTTTTGGGCCTCCAGGAGCCGGATCTGGGCCGGCAGCAAAGGATCGATGCAACGGATCAGCGGCTGGCCCACGCCGATCCGAGTTCCCGGTGCCACCAGCACTTCGGCCACGAATCCGTCCGTCCGGGCTCGCACGAAGGCGTTCTCCGGCAGCCACACCACCCCTTCGGTGACCGTGTTCAACGGGATCGGCACTCCCCCCACAGCCACTGCGCCTGCGGCCACCAGCAAGCCGCCGGCCAACAAGGCCCGCCCCCGGTTGCGGCTCAGGCGCGGCGATGTCAGCAGGAACTTGGCCCCTCTGAAAACCGGTAGAACCAGCATGTTAACCATTCCCCAAACGGCAAACATCACCCCCACGAAAAAAAACTTGGAGGCGATAAACAGGATGATGGCCACATAGACAAAAATCCGATAGATGAACGAGGCCACCGTGTAAGCCACGAACCAGCCGCGCTCGCCCCGACCGTAAGGCGGCGGCTCGACATCCTTGATTCCCAGCAAGTAACGCTGAATGAGATAGAAGAAGTAGCGGGTCCCCCGGGAGCCTAGGTTGGGCATCTCGAGAAAATCAGCCAACACATAATAGGCGTCATAACGCAGCAGGGGATTGCCGTTGAAAAACAACGAGGAAACACCGGCGATGAAAATCACGTTGTAAACGAGGGAACGCGCCGCTCCCGGTTCCATCTGGATCCAGGCGAACAGGGCCAACGCGGCGATGAAGATTTCCACCATCAACCCGGCCGCCCCCACCAGAATACGGTCACGCTTTTGGCGAAAGCCCGATGCGGCCGAAGCGTCCACGTAGGGAATGGGGGTGAACACCAGCAGCATGATGCCCATCTCATGGACCTCACCCCCCCGGATCTTGACGGCAAAGGCATGGGAAAATTCGTGGAAGGCCTTCAAAAAAGGAAAGGTGAGCCACATCACGGCCAGGTTGCCGGGAGAGAGGATCCGGTCAGTGATATCCGACGTCAGTTCGGACCAGTGCACCCCGGCCAGAAAGAGGCCGCTCCCCACCACCACCAGCCAGACAATGAAACCGGCCCAACTGAAGGCGGGTCGCACCAGCCATGCCGACCGGGAGAGCAAGCGCTCCGGATCCAACAGGGAAAAACGCATAAACAGCGGACTGCGCAGGTTTTGTTTCCACTTGGCGTAGCGCTGTTTCTCGTAACGCTTGAGCAGTTCCAGGGTGTCGGGAATCACGTCGGCCTGAAGGGCGTCAGCAGCGTGCAACTGGCTCAAGAGGCGGATGATCTCCTCCTGGGTCGGCGCATCGGCCCCCAGGCGCCGGCAGGCCATGTCCCAGATCTGCTGTACGGTACGGGTACCGTCCATCCACCCGATGACCTGGTACGCCGCCGGAGTAAACCGATGAAACTTGCCCGACAGATGGTCCTGGAGCACGTACCACAGCTCCCCGCGGTAATGGTGGCGATGAATCTGGACGTGACCCCGCAGACGGGGCTTCAATTCTGCCACCCGGTACCAGGTTGGGCTGTAGAGGGAATCGGACATAACCTTTTGCCGTTATTGGTTAAATCTACCGAACTTAAGGCATTGGATTGAAAATTTGAACGATTGTTTTTCCAAAACTTCAGCGCTCAACTTGTCATCCCGGAGAGCGCCCTCTCTTTTCTGTCATTCCGAGCAGCGCCCCTCTCTTTTCTGTCATCCCGAGGAGCGTTAGCGACGAGGGATCTCTTCCTCATTTGCCACCACCTCCCGCCATTTCCCCAACCGCAAGATTCCTCACCTCCGTTCGGAATGACAGCGGGAGAGAGTGTCATCCCGCCAAGTTCGGGAAGAAAGCGAAGAAGCGAGGTATGTCATCAGTTATCTGTTGTCGGTTATCTGTGTTTTTATTCTTACCTGATAACTTTTAACTTATAACTGATAACGGTTTTTCCCTGAGCGTCAGCGAACGGGCGGTTCAAAAAAATGGCACCGACCCAGGGCCCATGTCAAAAGGCTGAATGTTGCCAAATAGCTCCAGTTTCCAATCACGGCATCCAGCGCCAGAGTTTCAGTCGCACCCAATCCACCGCCTTGTGGGTCCAGACCCAGATGAGCAGGCGCCGGTCAACGGTGATCTTGCCCACCCCTTCCATGCCGGGTCGCAAGCGCTCACTGGCCTTTTCCAGATGCCCTTCCACCCGAAAGAAACTCCGTCCCTCCTCGGCGGTGGTCACCGGCGTAATGGTTCGGATCACAAAGGGGAACCTCTCGCCGGGAATCGAAGAAAAAATAATATCGCTCCGTTGGCCGACATCGATCCAGCCGATGTCCCGTTCGTCGACTTCCACGATAACCCGGTATTCGTCCAGGGGGGCCACCTCGAAGAGCACCTGGCCCCGTTCCACCGGTGATCCCAACGACTGGCTCAAGTCTCCACTCATCACCACCGCGTCGAAGGGGGCGGCCATGCAGGTGCGGACAAGCTGTTCGTCCAGCAGATCAATCTGGGCGTTGGCCTGTTCGATCTTGGCTTTGGTGACCTGGATCTGGGGCCGATCGTGCTCGGCCATGGCTTGGTGGTACTGCTTGGTGAGTTGCTCGCGCTCGGTGACCCACTTGAAACGCTCCAGCTTCAGGTCCCGGTCGTCCAGGACGCAGATGGTTTCTCCCGCCCGCACCACGTCGCCGGCCCGGATGGGGGCCTCCTTTATGTATCCGTCGAAAGGCGCGGCCACTACCCGTTTCACCTGTCCTTCGATGACGCTGTCGGCTGTTACCCGGTAGTCGACTTTGAACAGGGCAAAAAAAATCACCAGCGCGCTCAGAGCGCCGAGAACAAGTTTGCGCGTCATGTAACCGGGGCCCAGCAAACGCTTGACCTGAACGGTGAAGGAATCGGCCACCTTGCGCACGATCCAGCGGTCCTCCCGCTGTTTGATGGCCAACACCGGCGCAATCACATCCGCGACGCTTTGGCAGAACGTCACCACCCTGGCATCGAAGGGTTTGTCCGTCGGGCGTTCCAGGGTCAAGGCTCCGAGGATCCGATCATCCACTTCCAGGGGGATGCTCAGAACGCAACCGTATCCATACTGGCGTGCCAACTCCCCGTGCGCCCGACTGAAAACAGGTTCCGCTGGATCCTGGTCGGGGTAGCGTACCACCGCCTTCTGGTCCACGGCCTCGTCCATGGCCAACCCGATGGCCCGGGCCAGGTTGGTCTGATCACCGAAAGCAGCGCTGTGGCTCAAAACGGAGACCTGTACGTGATGGCCCTTTACAAACCCCAGGCTCACCCGGTCGCACTCGAGCACCGTCGCCATCCGCGTCACCAGCGCCATGGCCGACGGAAAGAATCCTTCATGTTCCAGCGCGCTGACCACCAGATCGAGTACACGGCGCAACCGTTGGTTGGCCTCTTCGGCGTGGGCGGCCTCGGAACGTCGGATCATGACTTCGAGCCAGGCCGCTCCCCAGTGAAGCTGACGCATCAGGGCCTGGACTTGCGGGCGGTTACATCCCTCGGCCTCCAGGACGACCACACCGTGAATCTTTTCGGAAACTTGAACGGGATAGGCGATCTGGCAGGTTTCGGTGGGTGCTGCGCCTTGGCCGGGCCCGACCAACACCCCGCGTCTTTCCCGCAGCGATTTTTCCGCCGTACCGGTCAGATGGCTCATGCCGAGCTTGGCGTCCGGCCACACCGCCACCGGGCTGAAGGGCCCTTGATCGGCATCGCCCAGCAGAACCATGGCGCTTTTGACACCGCGGAGCA
>JAQVTF010000200.1 GCA_028700185.1 Desulfobacteraceae bacterium
GGCTCAGTTGGGCGGCCAGTTCCGGATTTTCCAACCCGCCCTTGACCCCGATGAGGATCGGGGTC
Source organism: Desulfobacteraceae bacterium (assembly GCA_028700185.1). Lineage (GTDB taxonomy): Bacteria > Desulfobacterota > Desulfobacteria > Desulfobacterales > UBA2174 > UBA2174. The sequence goes on from JAQVTF010000200.1 coordinate 66, forward strand.
CCCACGGCGCCGAAGGTCACCGGGGTACTCTGGATCATCATGCCGATCATCACGGCGGCAAGGGCCGGGAAACCGATGGCCACCATCAACGGCGCGGCAATGGCCGCCGGCGTGCCGAAACCCGAAGCCCCCTCGATGAAGGAGCCGAAGAGCCAGGCCACGATAACCACCTGGACCCGACGGTCTGGGCTGATGTTTGAAAATCCGGTGCGGATGGCGGAAATGGCGCCGGAATGCTTCAAGGTATTGAGCAGCAGGATCGCCCCGAAGATGATGAACAGGATATCCGCGGTGATGAACAGTCCCTGGATGGTGGATGCCGCCACCCGGTTGAAATCCACTTCCCAGAACCACAAGGCGATGACCACCGCCACCACGTAACAGATCGGCATGGCCCGCTTGGCCGGCCAGCGAAAACCCACCAGCAGAACCGCCGCCACCAGAATCGGCATCACCGCCAACAACGACTGAAGCCCCAGATCCATACCCTACCTCCTTGCGTTTTCCAGTGTATCGATTTTGAAGTGGGCCGCTCCGCTCCCCATGGGAGGGCTCGTGGTATATGGTCATACCTTTAATCCATAAATCCAATTCACTGTCAAGTGAAAAAGCCAAGCCGTGCTCCATCTTTGATTTTTATATTATATTTACAAATAGTTAGAGAATAAAACACAAAAACCAGCCCATATCCAAGGACAAATTTTCATTGCCGATAATATGGTCATACCTTATAAATAATCACCAATGCCATCGACCGGTGGCGTGGCCGGATCAATCAAATGGGGGACGGCGGCTTGTGAAGGGCCGCAAGTGACCCGTGGGTGCTTTCACGGCGGGATTGAGGGACTCCGGGGCGATCTAATCTTTACATTGATGCCAAAATTTTATTAATTGAAGAACCTTGACCGGCTTTTGGGTTGAGATTGGCTCCGGGGCCAACCAAGGCGAGAAGCAATGGATGTCCGCTTCTCTGCCGCTTCCCGGGCCCGCTTTTTCAAATCGAAACGCACGGCGGCAAAGGATCTCTTGAACAGCCACTTTAAACGGGTCATTGACGAAAGCAAGAAAGCGATCATGAAAGCCACTCTCAAGCCCATCAAACCCCAACGCATCACCGACCAGGTCTTTGAACAACTGCGCGAGCTGATCTACCGCGGTCAGCTCAAGCCGGAGGAGCAACTGCTGCCCGAGCGAGAGCTGGCCGAAGCCCTGTCGGTGAGCAGGACCACGGTCCGCGGGGCCATCAACAAGCTGGTGGCCTTAGGGTTGCTGGAGCAAAAACAGGGTCAAGGGACTTTCGTCCGCTCCATGGAAAAAGGCGGCAACAACCCCTTGGCCGTGGCGCTGGAGGCGGAAAATATTTCGTTGACCGATTTGCTGGAAGTCCGTTTAGGGCTGGAAACCAACGCCGCCTCCCTGGCGGCCCGGCGGGCCACCGAGGCGGACATCGGGATACTGCGGAAAACCTTGACCGAAATGGAGGACCAGGCCGCCCTCGGTCCACCGAGCTACGAAACCGACACGGCCTTTCACATGGCCATCACCTACGCCACCAAAAATCCGGCGCAGATCTTTTTGATGCGGCACTTTTACGATTATCTCACGGTGGGCATCAAGGAGAACCTGGCCCGTCTCTACGAGGACCCGGCCAACATCCAGTCCGTCCTTCAGGAGCATCGCAACATCTTCAATGCCATCGCCAAGCACGACCCGGAAAGCGCCTTCGCCGCCATGAAGCTGCACATCCGCAACGTGGTGATCTTCTTTCGCGACAACCCCGCATGATCACCCGAAGCGGCATTTCGCCCTCGTCATTGGTCCGGGCCCTGCCGTTGCGCCTCCTGTTGCCGTAGCGCGCCCCGGATGATCTTGCCGGTGTTGGTCATGGGCAGCGCCTCGACGAACTCGATTTCCCGCGGGTATTCATGGGCCGCCAGGCGGGTCTTGACAAAATTCTGAATCTCGGAAGCCAGTGCCTCGGTGGCCGCCGTCCCCGGCTCCAGGACCAGAAAGGCCTTGACGATCTCCGTGCGCTCGGTGTCGGGCTTGCCGATGACGGCGGACATGGCCACGGCGGGATGCTTGATGAGGCAATCTTCGATCTCCGCCGGGCCGATGCGGTACCCCGATGAGGTGATGACGTCGTCCCTGCGCGCCACGTACCAGAAATAGCCGTCCTCGTCCGTCCGGCCCAAATCGCCGATGAAAAAATACGAGATCCCGCTCCAGCCGCAGTAAGCCGGCACTTCAGGCAATATGTATCCTGTTTGCTACACTATGTTCGGGCTCAGAGCAGCCCTTCAAAGAAATCGTTGCCCTTGTCGTCCACCAGGATGAAGGCGGGAAAATCTTTCACCGTGATGCGGTAGATGGCCTCCATGCCCAGCTCGGGGTACTCGATGAGTTCCATGGCGGTGATGCACTCCTTGCCCAGACGAGCCGCCGGGCCACCGATGGAACCGAGGTAGAAGCCGCCGTACTGCTGGCAACTGTCAGTGACGACCCGGGTCCGGTTGCCCTTGGCCAGCATCACCAGCGAGGCGCCCCGGGCCTGGAACACGGGGACGTAGGGATCCATCCGGGCCGCGGTGGTGGGCCCGAAGCTGCCGGCGGCGTAGCCCGGCGGGGTCTTGGCCGGCCCGGCATAGTAGATGATGTGGTTCTTGAAGTAGTCGGGCAGGTCCTCACCGGCCTCGAGGCGCTCGTTCAATTTGGCGTGGGCGATGTCCCGGGCCACGATGATGTCCCCGTTGAGCCGCAGCGCCGTGGCCACCGGGTAGCGGGAAAGCTCGGCCCGGATCTCCGCCATGGGACGATTCAGGTCGATGGACACCGCCTGGCCGCTGTCGGCGTCCGGCTCGGGAAGATACTTGGCCGGATCGGTCTCCAGTTGCTCCAGGAAAATCCCCTCCCGGGTGATCTTGGCCTTGGCGTTGCGGTCCGCCGAGCAGCTCACCCCCATGCCGATGGGACATGACGCCCCGTGGCGGGGCAGACGCACCACCCGCACGTCGAGGCAAAAATAGCGGCCGCCGAACTGGGCTCCCAGCCCCAGCTCCCGGGAAGCCGCCAGCAGGTCGGCCTCCAGCGCCAGGTCGCGAAAGCCGTGGCCGGAGGGGCTGCCGCTGGTGGGCAGGCTGTCGAGATAACCGGCGGAAGCCAGCTTGACGGTCTTCAGGTTGAACTCGGCCGAGGTGCCGCCGATGACAAAAGCCAGGTGGTACGGTGGACAGGCCGCCGTGCCCAGGGTCTTCATCTTGGCCGTCAGGAAGGCGACCAGGGTCTTGGGGTTGAGCACCGCCTTGGTCTCCTGGAACAGGTAAACCTTGTTGGCCGACCCGCCGCCCTTGGCGACGAAGAGAAACTTGTAGGCGTCGCCCTCGGTGGCGTAGATCTCCACCTGCGCCGGCAGGTTGCAGCCGGTGTTCTTCTCCTCGTACATCGTCAGGGGGGCATTCTGACTGTAGCGCAGGTTGGTCTGGGTGTAGGCGTTGAACACGCCCCGGCTCAAGGCGGCCTCATCCCCGCCCCCGGTCCAGACCTGCTGGCCTTTCTTGCCCATGATCACCGCCGTGCCGGTATCCTGGCACATGGGAAAAACCATTTCGGCGGAAATCACCGCGTTCTTGAGCATCTCCAGGGCCACGAAACGGTCGTTGGCCGAGGCCTGGGGGTCATCGAAAATCTTCCGGAGCAAGGTCAGGTGAGTGGGACGCAGCAGGTGCGAGATGTTTCGGAACGCCTGGTCCGCCAGCAGGGTCAGCGCCTCGGGCGCCACCTCGAGCATCTCTCCGTGGGCGAAAGGCACCGTCTTTACATAATCGGCGCTCAGTTGACGGTAAACGGTGGTGTCCGGTCCGAGGGGCAGCAACTCCTGGTAGGCGAATTCAGCCATGATCGCATCTCCTTAAAGTGAACTAAAGTGACAAGGGCCTGGTGTAAATTGAAGGTGAAGCAAAAATTCCCGATGAGCAATTATTTAGAGGCTGGCCGCCGGGCTGTCAAGCCGCTCACGCCCCTGAATCCGTTCCGGCGCCAAAAGGGGTCACCGCCACGCCGTTTCCATCGATGCTCACGGTGATGGCCCCGTGCCGGTCGGTGCGCCAAATCCGGGCCCCGAGCACCTCCAGCCGCTTGAGCACCTCCGGGTGGGGCATGCGGTAGCGATTTTTCCAGCCACAGGAAATGATGGCTTCCCGCGGCTGCACCGACGCCAGCAGAGAGTTGCTGCTGGAGCTCCGGCTGCCGTGGTGCGGAACCATGAGCACGTCGGCCGCCAGATGACCTGGGGCCCGCGAGACCAGGCTTTGCTCCGCCGGGGTTTCGATGTCACCGGTGAGCAGGATCGCCCCGTGGGCCGTGGACACCCTGAGCACGATGGAACCGTTGTTGGCGTCTCCACCCTCCGGCACCGGTCCCGGCGGGGGGTGCAACACCTCGATCCGTGCCTCGCCCAGGCGGCTCTGCCGGGGCAGGCATTCAAAGGCCGGCCATGGGATGCAACGACTTTCGATGATCTCCACGAACCGGCGATAGCCGAAGGTGTCCATCGCCTGGTGGTTGCTCCAGACCCGGTCCACGGGAAAGTGGGACAGCACGTAAAGCAGGCCGTTGAGGTGATCGGCGTTGGCATGGGTCAACACCACCAGATCGATG
>JAQVTF010000201.1 GCA_028700185.1 Desulfobacteraceae bacterium
GGGCCTTCCGGTGGCCGCCGCTTTCCCTCTGTACCGTGGCGGCTTTACATGACCGGCCGGGTCTGCTACGAGTCGAATCAGTTCCAAGGTCGCCGCATGACCCGTCTGTCGCCATGCAATGTTTTTCGTCGCCCCCATCTCCCAAGAACGGACATCTCCATGGATCGACATCCCAAGCGGATCCTCGTTACCGGCGGGGCTGGTTTTCTCGGCTCCCATCTCTGCGAACGTCTGCTGGCCGATGGTCACGACGTGTTGTGCGTGGACAACTACTTCACCGGCACCAAGGGCAACATCGTCCCCCTCCTGGGGCACCCGCGCTTCGAGTTGCTGCGCCACGATGTCACCTTTCCCCTCTACGTGGAAGTGGACGAGATCTACAACCTCGCCTGCCCGGCCTCCCCGATCCATTACCAGCATGACCCGGTGCAGACCACCAAGACCAGCGTCCACGGGGCCATCAACATGCTGGGGCTGGCCAAGCGGCTGCGGGCCAAGATCTTCCAGGCCTCCACCAGCGAAGTTTACGGAGACCCGGCCGTCCACCCCCAAACCGAAGCCTACTGGGGGCATGTCAACCCCATCGGTCCGCGCTCCTGCTACGATGAAGGCAAGCGCTGCGCCGAGACGCTCTTTTTCGATTACCACCGTCAGCACCGGCTGCGCGTCAAGGTGGCACGGATCTTCAACACCTACGGGCCGCGGATGCATCCCGACGACGGCCGCGTGGTTTCCAACTTCATCGTCCAGGCACTGAAAAACGAGCCGATCACCATCTACGGCGACGGCCGCCAGACGCGCGCCTTCTGCTACGTGGACGACATGATCGAAGCCTTTGTTCGGCTGATGGACACGCCCGACGATGTCACCGGCCCCGTCAACCTGGGCAACCCCCACGAGTTTGCCATCGGCGATCTGGCCCAAAAGGTGGTGACCCTCTGCGGCTCGCGCTCGACCATCATCCACCTTCCCCTGCCCGTGGACGATCCCCGGCAGCGTCGGCCGGACATCTCCCTGGCCGGGCAAATCCTCAACTGGCATCCCACCGTGGATCTGGATGCGGGCCTCGAACGCACCATCGGCTATTTCGACGCCCTGTTCGGCACGCCATGACCACCGACCCCTCCGTCTCCCGCCTGCTGATTCTCGGCGCCGGACGCTTCGGCCGCCTGGCGGCCCAACGCCTTGGCCAGCGCCACCCCCAGGCCGTCATCACCGTGGTGGATCAGGCACCGGAATTTGACCGGAACCCGACCTTTGAAGCCTGCCAGACGGTCATGATGGACGGAATCGATTACCTGGTGGGAGTCCTGGCCGACGGGGTGACGCCCGACTGGATCGTTCCCGCCATGCCCATTCACGTGGCCTGGTTGTGGATGAAGAGGGATTTGGCCGCGGCTGGCCGGCACGTGGTGGATCTGCCGGTTCCCGCAACGGTGGACCCGCTGGTGCCTCACCCGTTACGCGGCGATCACGGACAGCTCTACGCCAGCAACGCCGATTTCATCTGTCCGGACGACTGCCCGGAACCCGAGCGCTTTTGCACCGTCACCGGCAAACCCCGGCCCGTGGTGATGTTCGTCCACCTGGCGGCACTGCGCGTCGCTGGCTTTGCCCCGGTGGTGATCCGTAGCCGACAACTGGCGCCGGGGGTGGGCGGCTATCGGCCAGCGGACCTGCGTCAGGCGGAAGCAGCCGCCCTGGCGGCCCCGGAAGCCGTGCTGCTGGCCACGGCCTGCAAGTGCCATGCGGTCATCGACGCCTTTCGCATCGAGCCTGGTTCAACTTCACAGTCCAGATGACCGTGGTTTCGTTTCACGCTGTGATGGGTTCCGTTCCACTTCACCCCTCCACCGCCCCTCTCGTAAAATGGGAGCAGCGTCAGCCAAACCCATCAGGGTCATCTCGAATACCGTCTACAGTTAGTACGCCCCCTCGTGGGCGTGGGACGCCTTGCCGCGAAACAGGTAGTAGGAAAAAGCGGTATAGCCGAGAATCACCGGCAACAGGATCAGGGTCCCCACCAGCAGCAGGCTCTGGGAAGGGCCGGCCGCTGCGGCTTGGCGGAAGGTGACGGCGTAAGGGACGATCCAGGGCCAGAGGGTGAGCCCCAGGGCAAGATAGCCGGCGACAAAAAAACCGATCACCAGCAGAAAGGGACGGGCCTCGCGGCCGGCCCGCAGATCCATCCAGGCCACCACCAGCAGGAGAAACGCCACCGCCGGAACGGCGGCCAACAGGTAAACCCCCGGCCGGCTGTCCCACATCTGGCCGATCTGGCTGTGGCCGGCCGGAATCGCGATGGTCACCGCCGCCAGACTCACCCCCGCCAGGCCCAGGAGCCAGACGGCACCGCGACGGGCCCAGGCCTGGGTTTCACCTTCGGTTTTCATCACGGTCCAGGTGGCCCCCAGCAGCGCGTAGCCGAAAACCAGCCCCACGCCGGTGGTGAAGGTGAAGGGAGTGGCCCAGTCCATCGGCCCGCCGGCAAATCCACGCTCCACCACGGTGACCCCCTGGATGAGGGCGCCCACGATCATCCCTTGCATGAAGGCGGCCGTGAGCGACCCGAGGTGAAAGGACCAGTCCCAGATCGGCCGCGAGCGCTGGGCCTTGAAGCGGAACTCGAAGGCCACGCCGCGAAAAATCAGCCCCAGCAGCATGAGAATCACCGGCAGGTAGAGGGCCGGCATCAGGATGGCGTAGGCCAGGGGAAAAGCGGCCAGCAGTCCGCCGCCACCGAGCACCAGCCAGGTCTCGTTGCCGTCCCAGAAGGGCGCCACCGAGTTCATCATCCGGTCGCGGCACTGGTCGGTGGGCGCCAGGGGAAACAGGATGCCGAGGCCCAGATCGAAGCCGTCCAAAACCACGTAGAGCAACACGGCGGTGAGAATCAACAGGTACCAGATCAGCGGCAGATCGATCAGGCTGGAAAAATCAAACATAGCCACCTCCCTTGGCCGTCGACGAGGCGCCAAGCACCGTGGGGGTTTCGAGGCCGTGGTCGCCGTAGGTCGCCTCTTCAGCCTCGGGCCCCTCGGCAATCAGGTGAAGGATATAGAAAGTGCCCGCCCCGAAGATGAACAGATACGTCACGATGAACGCCGCCAGGGTAATACCGATGGGCCCGGCCCCCACCGGGCTGAGGGCGTCGGCGGTGCGCATCACCCCCTGCACGATCCAGGGCTGGCGCCCCACCTCGGTGACGAACCAGCCGGCCAGCACCGCCACGAAGCCGGCCGGGGTCAGGGCCATGCACCAGAGCTGGAAGAGCCGGCTGTCGAATAGCCGTTTCCGCCAATAGAGGATCGCGGCCATCACCCCGGTGAGGATCATGAGCATTCCCAGGCCCACCATGATGCGAAAGGTCCAGAACACCAGCGCCACCGGCGGCAGCTCGTCCCGGGGCCATTCCTTCAGCCCGCGCACCTCGCCGTTGAGGTCGTGGGTGAGAATCAGGCTGGAAAGTTTGGGGATCTCGATGCTCCAGCGGGTGGTCTCGGCCTCCTGGTCCGGCCAGCCGAAGAGCTTGAGGGGCGCCCCTTGCCGGGTCTCCCACAGCCCCTCCATGGCCGCCACCTTGGCCGGCTGATGTTCGAAGGTGTTCAGCCCGTGCATGTCGCCGAAGAGCAGTTGGGCCGGAGCGACGAAAACGGCCATGATCATCGCCATGCCCAGCATCACCCGGGCCTGGGGCAGATGACGGCCACGGTACAGGTAATAGGCCCCGATACCGGCCACCACGAAGGCGGTGGTGAGATAGGCGGCGACCACCATGTGGATCAACCGGTAGGGAAAAGACGGGGAAAAGATCACCGCCAACCAGTCGGTGGGGTAGAACCGCCCGTCGGCACCGATTTCAAACCCCTGGGGGGTCTGCATCCAGGAGTTGGCCGACAGGATCCAGAAGGCCGAAATCAGGGTGCCCACGGCCACGATCACCGTGGCGGCGAAATGCAACCGGGGACCGACCCGATTCCATCCGAAGAGCATCACACCGAGAAACGAGGCTTCGAGAAAAAAGGCCGTGATCACCTCGTAGCCGAGCAGGGGGCCGATGATGTTGCCGGTGCGATCGGAAAAAACCGACCAGTTGGTGCCGAACTGGAACGACATCACCACCCCGGACACCACCCCCATGCCGAAGGTGACGGCGAAAATCTTCACCCACATGCGATAGACCTCGACATAGGTCGGGTCTCCGGTTTTCAGCCAACGCCACTCCAGCACGGCCAGCCAACTGGCCAGGCCGATGGTGAAGGAGGGAAACAGGATGTGAAAGGAGATGGTAAAGGCGAACTGGATACGGGCCAGCATTCCAAAATCGAAAAGATCGGCCATGGCAGGACCTCATACGGGGATACGGTTCGTTGACAACCGTTCTCACTATAGGTCATTTTACCCGGGATGAAAAGTCTCCGGGAGGAAACCGATGACCGCCAATCTCTTTGCCGCAATACCGGACAAGCTCCCCGACGAGGCCGTGGCCACCCTCGCGGCCTCCAACCATGTACGCATCGAGCGGATCGTCTCCCGAGGGCATGCGTCGCCCCCGGGATTCTGGTATGATCAAAATGAACACGAATGGGTGGCCGTTCTCCAGGGCGAGGCCGAAATCGCCTTCGAGGGACAGGGCCAGCCTGTCCACCTGGAACCGGGGGATCATCTTCTCATCGAGGCCCATCGGCGTCACCGGGTGGTATCCA
>JAQVTF010000043.1 GCA_028700185.1 Desulfobacteraceae bacterium
CTCGATGTCCAGATGTTCGGTGATGGTCTCGTCGAAGGCCAGTTTCACCTCGGCACCCAACCCCACCTCCTCGTCGCCGTCCCAGAACCGCAGAGCCACCGGCACCCGGGGCAGCGGGGTGAAACGAAGGGAGAGATCCGCCGACTCGCCGGCGTCGGTGATGGGCTGGCCGCCGATGCGCCGGGCCGCCGCCGCCAATTGGTCCAGGTGCCCGGCAAAGCGCTGGCGCAACGGCGTTTCCACATGGGCCTGCATCGACTTGATCTTGGAGACGGTATTGGGAATTTCCTGGAGCGCCTTCCAGCGACCGGTGGGCACCCGGCTGCCGCCCTGGGCGATGTGGTTGTAGATGAAGACCTGTTCCCAGCGCCCCGCCTCGGTGCCATCGGCATGGTGGATGCCCTCGGCGCTGATGTGGACCGTGGTGTTGAAGTACGGCAGCACCACCACCGGTCGGCCGTTCTCGTCGGTGAGCCGGCCGCCGATACGCGCCGGCAGATCTTCCAGGGCCATGGAGGCCGTCCGCTCCCGGGCCCAGACGGAAGCGTCGGCGGCCAGATCCCGGCGGGTCCACTTGCCGGCGGCATGCTGGGCGTCGAGTTCCGGCTGGTAGCGGGCCACCGTTTCCGGCGCCAGGTGGGGGCACCGGGACAGGGGCACCTTTTCGGCCACCACCATGCTGGCAAAGGCCATGCAGGACGCGTAACCGCAGTCACCGCAGTTGGTCCGCGGCAAAATCTTGTAGATATCCAACACCGACAGGGCCATGGGCCTCTCCCCGGCGCTCCGCCGCAGGCATCCAACGGAGCGCCCCGTCGTCGACTTCCGGGCTAGACGCCGGACACATCCCGACCGCAGTGTTTGCACACCTTGGCCCGCCGCTTGATAATTTCGGCACAGTAGGGGCATTCCCGGGTGAAGAACCGCTCGTGGATGTGCTGCACCGCGCTGTCGATGGTCTCCTGGAGCTTCTCGTTGCCCACGCGCAGATTGCGCACCGGCTCGATGGCCTCCAGCTCGCCGATGTCGCCGATCATCTCCGCCGCCTTGATGCGCACCCGCACCGGCTCGGTGGGATCCATCAGCAGACGCAGCACCAAGACCCCGTCCTTGTCCACATAGGCCTGGGCCAGGAGGTTAAACCCCCGTTTGATGCTTTCTTTCAGCGCCTCTTCTGCCCGTCGGACCTCATCGTCGACCACCTGCCCCTTGCCGCCGTCGTGACCGAAAACGGTCATCACCTCGAAGACCCCGCTGCTCGGGTAGCACATCTGACGATATGAGGCCGAGTGGGCGTAATTTTCCTGGATGTGCTCCCAGCCGCTCTTGTAGAGCGGGCACTCGTCGTTGAAGCAGACAAACAGGTACGGCTCACCCCAACCGAGTCCATCGGAGAAATTGATGGGGGGCACTTCGTAAATGCTCATCTCCTGGCCACAGGCCGGGCATTTGGGCTTGGGCATGGCAAAGACCTTCTCGCGAACCTCTTCCAGAGTTTCGATCGCCATGAGTTTTCCTCCCTGTCGTGAATTGTCGCGTATCGGTTGAGTAAAACGAGAACCGAAATGGTCCCGGCTCCGTTCAGCCAAGTGCTAAGCTAACCGATAAACGTGAAATGTCAATTGTCACCGCCCCGGAGGGAAACGCTTTCAGCGACGATGTTGCGGGAATCGACACACCGTGGCAAACTGAACGGATTGTCCCAATCAGCGTAGACGTAGACCCGAATGAATCTTTCCAAGGAGCCCCCATGGCCAAGATCAACTGGAAACCCGGCACGATGCTCTATCCGGTGCCGGCCGTGCTGGTCACCTGCGGTACGGCCCAAGACGGCTACAACATTATCACCATCGCCTGGACCGGCACGGTCTGCAGCGATCCCCCCATGTGCTCCATTTCGATGCGACCGGAGCGCTACAGCTACGATATCATCAGTAAAAACAAGGAATTCGTCATCAACCTGACCACGGCCGCCCTCGCCCGGGCCACCGACTGGTGCGGCGTCAAATCCGGCCGCGACGTCGACAAATTCAAGACCCTGGGCCTCACTCCGGTCAAGGCCCAAAAAGTCAAGGCGCCCCTCATCGAGGAATCGCCGCTGAGCATCGAATGTCGGGTGCGCCAGGTGCTGCCGCTGGGGTCCCACCACATGTTCCTGGCCGAAGTGGCGGCCATCGACGCCGACGAGGCGCTCATCAATCCCCGGACCGGCGCCTTCATGCTCTCCCGCGCCAGGCCCATCTGCTATCTGCACGGGCGCTACTTCGCCCTGGGCAAGCTCATCGGTACCTTCGGCTACAGCGTTCGCAAACGCAAGGCCGGCACCAGGCCGGCGAAGGGGGGGAGGAAGAGGGCTAAAGTTACAAGTGAGCTAAAGTTACAAGTGAGCTAAAGTTACAAGTGACTAAAGTTACGAGTGGCTAAAAGCAGGAGTGAGCTAAAGTTACAAGTGACTAAAGTTACGAGTGGCTAAAGGCGGGAGTGGGCTAAAGTTACGAGTGACTAAAGTTACAAGTGACTAAAGTTACGAGTGAATGAAGGTGGCAGTAGGATTGTAGGGAGGGCCGGGGAATGGCGCTTCCCCGGCCGGGGAGAAGAAGAGGCGGCGGTGGAAGGAGGAGTTCCCGCCCCTCGATGAGCTCGATCCTGCCGGCGGATCGCTAGCCGATGATGAGGCATCGGTGCGTTTTCGGTTAGGCCGCTTGGGCAAAGCCCAGGTCGAAAGCCTTGAGGTTGGCCTCCACGAAGGCCGCCTTGGTGCGATGGCGGATGGTATCGCGCACCCCTTCGGCCGTCAGCGGCAGGATTTCCGCCCGGATCAGGGCGCCGAGCAAAACGATGTTCACCGCCAGCACGCTACCGGCGGATCGGGCCAACGTGACGGCATCCAGGGAAATGAGCCGCCCCACCCTGGAACGGATCTTCTCCTGGATGAGGCCGATATCCGGGTAGGTCCCCCGGCCGATAGCCACCGTGAACGGCGGCAAGGGGGCCAGATTAGTGATGACGGCGGTGTCCCGGTTGCATTTGGTGAGGGCCCGCAGGGTCTCCAGGGGCTCGAAGCCCACCACGGCGTCGGCTTCCCCGTCGCTGATGATGGGGCTCTGGGCCTCGCCAAAGACTAGGGACGATTCCACCACCCCGCCACGCTGGGCCATGCCGTGGATCTCACTCATGCGTACCGGAATGCCGGCCGCCAGAGCCGCTTCTCCCAGCACTTTGGAGGCCAGCAGGTTGCCTTGGCCGCCCACCGCCACGATGATCAGTCGTTTGGTTTCCATCTATGATTACCCGTTTTGGGAGTTGCCGGTGGCAACCCGGATTGGAATCGCGAGCACTTGCCGGTCCGACCCGTCCGACAGATCAACCGACGCCTTCCCCGTCCCCAGTTTCAAATTTCAAGTTTCCAGTTTCAACCTTCTCTCACCGGCACGATGGCATGCTCGGGACAGATCTGGGCGCAAACGGCGCACCCCACGCACATATCGGCGTCGATGCGCACCCGCTCGCCGTCCAGGTAGAAGGCCGGGCAACCCAACTGGTTGATGCAGTCCCGGTGGTTGCGGCAGCGCTCGCTCACCTGGAACGGCTTGCCCCGTTTGCGCTTGAGGCTCTTGGCGTACAGGGCGCACAGCTCCTGGCTGATCACCACCGACACCCCCTTGTAAGCCACGGCCTCGCGGATCGCTTCAATACTTTTCTGCACCTTGAAGGGCCGGATCACCGACACGTGCCCCACCCCCAAGGCGCGTACCACCGCCTCGATGGACACCCGGCCGTAACCGTCGAGGTTCAAGGCCGTCATGTCCACCCCGGGGTTGGGCTGGTGGCCGGTCATGGCGGTGGTGCCGTTGTCCAGGATCACCACGGTGATGTCGTGGTTGTTGAACACGGCGTTGACCAGACCGGCGATGCCGGAGTGGAAAAAGGTGGAATCCCCGATGAAAGCGACCACCTTCTTGTCGGTGGATTTGGAAAAGCCGCAGGCCGTACCGATGGACGAGCCCATGCAGATGAGGAAATCCCCCATGGAGAGCGGCGGCAGAAAACCGAGGGTGTAGCAGCCGATGTCGGTGGGGAAGATCGTCTCCATCCCCTCCACCGCTTTCTTGACGGCGTAGAAAGTGGCCCGGTGGCTACAGCCGGCACAGAGGTTGGGCGGGCGCTGGGGCAATTCGGGCAAATCGCTGGTATCCACGGTCGTCGAGGCGGGCACCGGCACGCCGAAGTAGGTCGCCAGACGACGGCGCACCAGGGCCGGGTCCAACTCGTAGAGTCGGGAGAACAGATCCGGCCCCTTGCCCCTGATGGCCACGGTGAGGCCAGCGGCCTGGGCCGCGGCCCGGGCGCCTTCTTCCAGGTACGGCTCGCCCTCTTCCACCACCAGCACTTTTTCGCAACCGGCGACAAAATCGACGATCCGTCCCTCGGGCAGCGGATGGGAAAAACCGATGCGCAAAATCCGCACCCGATGGGCCAGGCCGAGGTCGGCGACGGCATCCTGGACATACCCGAAGCTCACCCCGTTGCAGATCACCCCCCAGGCGCCGTTGCCGGTGACGCTGTTCAGCGACGATGCCTCGCTGAGCTCGGCGGCCCGGGCGATGTTTTCCAACAGGCGCACGTGGAGCCGCCGGGAAACGGCCGGCACCGTGACGTAGCGAAACGGGTCCCGCTGAAAATCGCCCCGGGTCCGGCGTTCCGGCAACTCGCCCAGGGGCACCGGGGCCGTACTGTGATTGATGCGGGTGGTGGTGCGAAACAGCACCGGTTCCCCCAACCGCTCGGAGAGCGCGAAGGCCTCCACCATCATCGTACGGGCCTCGGCCACCGAACTGGGCTCGAGCATGGGCAGGCCGGACAGCTTGGCGTAGTACCGGTTGTCCTGCTCGTTCTGACTGGAGAACATGGCGGGATCGTCGGCGGTAAGAATCACCATGGCCCCGGAAACGCCCACGTAGGCCAGGGTCATCAGGGCATCGGCGGCCACGTTGAGGCCCACGTGTTTCATCACGCAGAGGGACCGCAGACCGGCATTGGCCGCCGCGGCGGCCACTTCCATGGCCACCTTCTCGTTGGTGCTGTACTGGAAGTAAAGGTCGGTCTCCCGGGCAATTTGGAAACAATTGAGGGAAACCTCCGAAGAGGGGGTTCCCGGATAGGTGGTGGCCACGGCAACCCCGGCTTCCAGGGCACCGCGGACAATGGCCTCGTTGCCCAGCATCAGCATCTGGCTTCCGGGCCGGTCGGTGAGCAGTCGGTGCATCGGCTTTCTCCGTTTCTTGGTGCTTGGCCGCAAGGGCGCCAGCCGCCTCACGGCATCCCGTCGCCGGCAATTGCCGGGGATCCATCCCCGGCGGGCGACCCCCCTGTATAGCAAGGGGCCGGCGAGGGTGTAAAGCCTGTTTCCATCATTCAAACCCCTTTTGAAAAGGCTTTACAAGCCCCACCCCATGCTCTAAGCTGCGTCAAACTTGAAGATTTGAAGGACAACACCATGCTTCCTCATCGCACCCTCGTCCTGGCCACCCGCAACCGGGGCAAAACGGCTGAGATTCGTGCCCTGCTCAGGGATTATCCGGTGGACATCAAGGATTTGAACGACTTCGGGCCCATTCCCGAAGCCGTTGAAGACGGCGCCACCTTCGACGAAAACGCCTACAAAAAATCCAGCCTGGCGGCACGGGTCCTCGGTCTGCCGGCCCTGGCGGATGATTCGGGTCTGGTGGTGACGGCCCTGGGCGGGGCCCCCGGCGTGCATTCAGCCCGTTACGCCGGTCCCGACGCCACCGATGCCCAGCGCTGCGCCAAGCTTCTGGACGCCATGGCCGGTTGCACGGACCGGCGGGCGGCGTTCGAGTGTGTCATTTCCATCGCCGTGCCCACCGGCCCGGCCCTGACCTACGAGGGGCGCTGCGAAGGGCTCATCGCGGAAGCCCCGGCCGGTAGCGGCGGGTTCGGTTACGACCCGATTTTCTACTATCCCCCCCTGAAATGCACCTTTGCCGAGTTGTCCCCCGAAGCAAAAAACCGGGTGAGTCACCGCGGCCTGGCCCTGCACGAATTGGCCGAGGAGTTTGACAAGGTGCTGGCCTGGATTCGATATCAAATGCCGACCCCCGAACCGGTCGTCTGCCTCCGGGAAGATTAAAGCCGACGATCGCTGGATCCGTCAGCAGCCTTGCCTCAGAGGAATGGCCGCTGCCGGCGTCCGTGAAAAAGGAGATCGACACATGGTTCAGACGCTCACCTACGACATCGCCCAGACCATCGGAGGCATCACGACCCCGGAGGGCGCCACCGAACTGTTTCGCCGACACCTCAACATCGAGCAGCGCGAGCGCATCGATCGGATCCGCAACGGGGCCGTGCGCATCAAAATCGCCAACGCCATCGCCCTCTGCCAACCGGATCGGGTGTTCATCCACACCGGCAGCGCCACCGACCGAAAATTCATCCGGCGCCTGGCCATGGACAACGGCGAAGAACAATCCCTGGCCATGGAGGGTCACTCGATCCACTTCGACCTGAAAGAGGAACAGGGCCGCATCATCGACCGCACCTTCTACATCGTCAACCCCGACGAAACGGTGAGCTCCCTGGCCAACAAGATCCTGCGCGACGACGCCCTGAAGGATATCCGTGACAAGATGGGCGGCATCATGAAGGGCGCCACCATGCTGGTGGGCTTCTACAACCGGGGGCCCATCGGCGCTCCCGTATCCGACCCGGCCCTGGAGATCACCAGCTCGGCCTACGTCATGCACAGCGCCGACATTCTCTACCGACACGCCTTCGACTGTTTCGACGAAGAGGTCGAACGGCAGAACCATTTCTACGCCAACCTCCACAGCCAGGGCCCCAACCGGCCCGAGGACCTGCCCAACGCCCGGGTGTACATGGACCGGCAGGACCGGACGACCTACAGTTGTTTCTGCACCTACGCCGGCAACACCCTCCTGCTCAAGAAAGGCAACCACCGCTTTTCGGTGGACAAGTCCGTCTACCAGCACCGGGGCCGGCAACTCGCCGAGCACATGTTCATCACCGGCATCCAGGGCAGCGATGATCGCATCACCTGGTTTGCCGGTGCCGCCCCCAGCGGCTGCGGCAAGACCACCACCGCCATGGCCGGCGACCACTTCCTCGGCGATGACCTGGCTCAGATGTGGATCGCCGCCGACGGCACGGTCCGTTCGGTGAACCCGGAGTGCGGCATCTTCGGCATCGTGGAGGACGTCAACTGGAATGGCGACCCGTTGTTGATGGAAATCCTGCGCAAGCCGGGCCACGAGGTCATCTGGACCAACGTGCTCATCGACGCGAACAGGGTCCCCCAGTGGACCGGCAACGGGGAACCCGTACCCGAAAAGGGGGTCAACTTCCAGGGCGAATGGTGGCCCGGCAAGACCGACGAAAAGGGCCACCCCATCCCCATGAGCCATCCCAACGCCCGCTGCACCGTGTCGGCCCGCGCCCTGTCCACCTGCTCCGAGGCGCTGGAGGATCCGGCCGGGGTGGAAACCCGGGTGATCACCTACAGCGGCCGCGACAGTGACACCATGCCGCCGGTGTGGGTGGCCAAGGGGCCTGACGAGGGGGTGGTGATCGGGGCCTGCATCGTGTCGGCCGCCACCGCCACCGAAGTGGGCGCCAGGGGGGTCAAGCGTTCCCCCTGGGCCAACGCTCCCTTCATTCCGGGCGCTCTGGGCGACTACATGGATGGCCAGTTCAAATTTTTCAGCTCACCGGACATCGCCGACGACAAACGCCCCGCCATGGCCGGACTCAACTACTTTCTCACCCACGAGGCTCGCGGTGGCGAGGGGCGAGAACTGCTGGGCGAAAAGCGCGACGTGAAGGTCTGGATGGCATGGATAGAACGCTGCGTCCACAGAGAAGTCGAGGCCATTGAAACCCCCATCGGCCACCTGCCGCGCTACGCGGACCTGAAGCGGCTGTTTGCCGACCTCATCGCCAAAGACTACCCCCGGGCGCTTTACGACAAGCAGTTTTCGCTCTACATCGACAACATCCTGGCACGCATCGATCTGCAAATCGGTGCCTATCGTCAGGAACCCAACGTTCCTGTGCGCCTGTTCGAGGTCCTCTACGAGCAGCGCGGCGGTCTGACGGCCCTGCGCCAGGTATTCGGACCGGTGGTGACTCCGGACCAGCTTTCAGGCAATTGTTGAACAGCGACAAGGCAACCGACCGATCCGGATGGACCGCGGTCTTCTCGGGCCGCATGCTCGTTTCCCTCCTGATGGGATTCGCCTGCGGCCTGCCCCTGCTTTTGACCATCACGGTCCTGCAAGCCTGGATGACGGAAGTGGGGGTGGATCTTTCCGTCATCGGCCTCATGGCCCTGGTGGGCCTGCCCTACACCCTCAAGTTCCTCTGGGCGCCGATTTTCGATCGTTACTGCCCGCCTTTTCTCGGCCGGCGTCGCGGTTGGCTGATCATGGTTCAGGTCTGCCTCATAGCGGCCATCGCAGCCCTGGGGATGACGGACCCGGCCGCCCGGCCGTGGCTGGTGGCGGTGGCGGCCCTGCTGGTGACATTTTTCTCCGCCTCCCAGGACATCCTGGTGGATGCCTACCGCCGTGAGGATCTCAGTGACGCCGAACTGGGCCTCGGCGCCTCCCTCTACGTCAACGGGTACCGGCTCGGCATGCTCCTGGCTTCGGGCGGGGGGTTGATCCTGGCGGACCATATCTCCTTTCCCGGCGTTTACCTGCTCATGGCCGCCCTGATGCTGCCTGCCCTGGCCACCACCCTGGCCTGTCGGGAGCCGCCCATGACGGCCGGCCGGCCCCGCACCCTGGCCGAGGCGGTGATCGCCCCGCTGCAGGAGTACTTTCAGCGCCGCGGCGCCTTGTGGATCCTGGCCTTCATCCTGCTCTACAAAATCGGCGATTCCATGGCCAGCGCCATGACGATCCCGTTCTATCTCGAGCTCGGGTTCTCCAAGACCGAAATCGGCGCCGTGGTGAAGCTTTTCGGCTTCTGGGCCACCATCGGCGGCAGCCTGGCCGGCGGCCTGATGATGCTACGCCTGGGCATCACCCGCAGTCTCTGGATTTTCGGGCTCCTCCAGGCCCTGTCCACCGCCGGATTCGCCGTACTGGCCCGCATCGGCCCCAGCGCCCCGTGGTTGGCGGGGGTCATCGGTTTTGAAAACTTAAGCGGCGGCATGGGCACCGCCGCCTATGTCGCCTACATGGCCAGCATCACCCACAAGAAATTCACCGCCACCCAGTATGCCCTCCTCAGCAGCCTCATGGGGGTACCCCGGGTCATTGCGGCCGCCCCCACCGGCTTCCTGGCCGACCGCCTGGGTTGGGCGCCCTTTTTCATCGCCTGCATGCTGGCGGCCTTGCCGGGGATGCTGCTGCTGGTTAAAATTGCGCCGTGGAGTTCCCATGAGCAACGATAGGAAAAAACCATCCCCATCGCCCCCCGTGGCCGTCGGCGGGCGGGCAGCCTTGGCCGCTGAACGCCGCGAGGTGCTCTCATTGCCCGGGGAAGAGGCCCTGGCGCGCATCCTCAACCATCCCCGGCCGGCCAGCCTCGTGCAGTCCTTCGCCGAAACCGATCTGCACCTGCTGATCCACGAAATCGGCGCCGCCGATGCCCTGCCGCTGTTGGCCATGGCCTCCAACGCCCAGCTTCAGTACCTGCTGGACGCCGAGACATGGGAAGCGGATCGCATCGACCCCGCGGCCCTGGCCCGCTGGATCGCCGCCATGATGCAGGCGGCCACCGAGCGCACCGTCATCTACCTCGTGCAGCACCAGCAGCCGCTGCTGGAATACTTCCTGGCCGCCAACCTTCAGTTGATCATCCGCGAACACGACCAGGACCCATCCATTTTCGGTGACGACGTCTTCACCCTGGACGATGTCTTCTACCTGCGCATCCGCCCCCAGGAGGCGACGGATGAAGGCCTGGAGGGGATGGCCGACGACCGTGACAGCTTCATCCGGGCCTTTCTCCAGCGGCTCGCCGAGCATGACGACACCTTGTTTCGCAACCTGCTGCTGGAATCGAGCGTGCTGCTGCCGGCCGAATCCGAAGAGGAAATGCTGCGCCAGCGCGCGGTGCGCCTGGCCGAAAAAGGATTTCTGCCCTTCGATGAAGCCGTCGGCATCTATCTACCCCTGACCCCGGAGGCCCTGAACGACCATCATCGGGTGCGTCGTCCCCCCGCCACCGATCCGGAGGAGGAAACGCAACTGCCGGTGGCATCCATGTCCGCCGCGTCCCTCCCCCAGGGGAACGCTTTCGCGGAGGCCCTGGCCGTTTACGCCACCAACGGCGACATGGAGCCCATCGAGACCGAGTTCGCCGCCCTGTGCAACCGGTTGGCGGTGGCCGATGGTCGGGTGGTGCGTCAGCGCACCGACCTGGCGGCCCTGGCCCGCAAGGCCGCCGGCTTCCTCGGCATCGGGCTGGAGCGCACGGCGATGGTCAACGGCCGTTTCAACCCGGCCCGGGGGGCTGCCCTGATCCGGCGTCATTATCTCGAGGATTTTTTTCGTATCGCCTGGGAAGCGGTCTGGCGTTTGAAGCACAAGGCGGAACGGTGGCAGCGCCACAGTTGGTATCGGCAAGCGGGACTTCGGTTGAAGTTCTGGCTGGAGGAGGGAACCGGTGTGGTGGGCGGACTGCTGATCAAGCGCCCCCTGTTCTTCGACAACTACCGCAGCGGGGTGCTGTACCGGGAGTTCGAAACCCTGGCCGACCTGGCCACCACCGAGCGTACCCTGGACACCGTCACGGCCCTGGATGACCTCTTGGCCCGGATGCGCATCACCGCCCCCCTGGCGCCGGCCGGCATGCTCAACTGGAAAAACCTCCTGCTGACCCTCTGGGTACGGGACGCCCTCGATCTGGGAACCGACGCCCTGCCGGTGGATCTGGCGGACCTGCGCCGCTTTTTCACCGATCTCCGGACGCCTGAAGGAAAGATTCGCCAGGAGCGGCGGCACCAGTTTCTCCACTGGCTCGCCCAGCGCAGCGCCCGTGATCCCGAGGCGGTTTCCCGGGCGCTGGCGCCGGTGCTCGAAACCCTGTTCCAAGAGCTGGAGGACGAGTACGGACCGGTGGCCCTCCATGCCCTGGACCGGCGCTACATCCGGCTGTTCGTCGTGGCCTGAGGCCTTGCCCGGGTCGCCACCGTCTCCTTGAAGGCAGGGAGGTT
Source organism: Desulfobacteraceae bacterium (assembly GCA_028700185.1). Taxonomy (GTDB): domain Bacteria; phylum Desulfobacterota; class Desulfobacteria; order Desulfobacterales; family UBA2174; genus UBA2174. The sequence continues at coordinate 11,207 of JAQVTF010000043.1, forward strand.
TTCCGGGATTCGGACCGAAATCAGGCGGCCTTGGCCAGCTTGACCGCGCAGACCTTGAACTCCGGAATCCCCGAAACGGGATCGAGCCGGGCGTTGGTCAGCCGGTTGGCCGCCGCCTTGGCGTAGTGGAAGGGAATGAAGAGGGTCCCGGGATTGACCCGCTGCGATACCCTGGCCACCGCCTCGATGCTGCCACGGCGGGAGCTGACCTTCACCCGTCCCCCGTTTTCCACCCCGAGATCCGCCGCATCCGCCGCCGAAATCTCCACGAAGCACTCCGGCGCCCGGTCCATCAACCCTTCACTTTTCATCGTCATGGTGCCGGTGTGGTAGTGGTACAGCACCCGACCGGTGGTGAGGTAGAGCGGATAGTCCTCGTCGGCGGTCTCGGCCGGCGGGATATAGTCGATGGCAAAGAAGACCCCCTTGCCGTGGGAAAAGGATCCCTGGTGCAGCACCGGGGTACCGGGGTGTTCCGGCACCGGGCAAGGCCAGGGAATCCCCTCTTTTTCGATCCGCCGATACGAAAGTCCGGCATAGGCCGGGGTCACGCGGCCGATTTCGGAGAAGACGGCCTCGGCCCCCTCGTAGTGCATGGGATAGCCCAACCGGGTGGCGATGTCGCAGATGATGGACAAGTCGGCACGGGCCTCCCCCGGTGGATCGACGGCCTTGCGCACCCGCTGCACCCGACGCTCGGTGTTGGTGAAGGTTCCTTCCTTCTCGGCAAAGCAGGTGGATGGCAGCACCACGTCGGCCAGACGGGCTGTTTCGGTGAGAAAGATGTCCTGCACCACGAGAAAATCGAGCTTCCGAAGGCAATGCTCGGCGTGGTTGAGGTCCGGATCGGAGACCAGCGGATTTTCGCCCACGATGTAAAGCGCCCTGAGCTCTCCGCTGTCCGCCTTGGGGATCATTTCGGTGGCCTTGAAACCCGGTTTGCCCGGCAGGGTATCCACCCCCCAGGCTTTGGCCATCTTGGCCCGCAGGGCCGGATCGGTCACTTTCTGGTAGCCGGAGTAGACATCGGGTAGCCCGCCCATGTCGCAGGCCCCCTGGACATTGTTCTGCCCCCGGAGCGGGTTGACCCCGCCGCCGACCACGCCGACGTTGCCGCAGAGCATGGCCAGGGCGGCCAGGGCCTTGACGTTGTCGGTGCCGGTGGTGTGCTGGGTAATCCCCATGCAGTACAGAATACTGCCGGGCCGACCCGATGCGTAGAGGCGTGCCGCCGCCACCAGTTGATCCGCCGGAATCCCGGTGATGCTCTCCACGAAATCCGGGGTGAACTTGGCCACCATCCGCTTCAATTCATCGAAGCCCACCGTGCGACTTTCCACGTACGGCTTGTCGTAGAGATCTTCCTGGATGATCACGTGCATCATCCCGTTGATCCAGGCCACGTCGGTTCCCAGGTGGTGGCGCAGGTGGATCCGGGCGAACTCGGAAATCTTGGTGCGGCGGGGATCCACCACGATGAGCCGGGCGCCCCGGCGGGTGACGGCGCGCTTGACGTAGGCGGAAATCACCGGGTGATTTTCCGTGGTGTTGGACCCGGTGATGAGGATGACATCGGCCTTCTCGATGCAGGCGATGGAGTTGGTCATCGACCCGGAGCCGTAGGTGGCGGCCAGACCGGCCACCGTGGAGCTATGTCAGAGCCGGGCGCAGTGGTCGATGTTGTTGGTTCCCAGCGCCGCCCGGGTCAGCTTGCTCAGCAGGTAGTTTTCCTCGTTGGTGATCCGGGCCGAGCACAGCACGCCCACGGCATCGGCGCCGTGGTGATCGCGGGCCGCGGCCAATCCCTCGGTTACCCGGTCCAGGGCCTCGTCCCAGGTGACCTCGCGGAACTGATCGCCCTCACGCACCAGGGGCTTGGTGAGCCGTTCGGGGGAATGGATGAAGTCGAAGCCGAAACGCCCCTTGACGCAGAGGCTCCCGTAGTTGGGGGCCACGTCCTCGGCCCCGGTGACCCGCACCACCTTTCCGTCGGCCACGTGCAGCTCCAACTGGCATCCCACCCCGCAGTAACTGCACGTGGTGCGCGTGCGGGTGGTCTCCCAGGGCCGTACCCGGTAGCGGGCGCTCTTTTCCACCAGCGCGCCCACCGGGCAGGCCTGGACGCACTCGCCGCAAAAGACGCAGTCGCTGTCTCTCAGGGGATGGTCCCCGGCGGTGACGATCTTGAGGGCCGCGCCCCGGAAGCCGAAGTTGATGGCGTTGTTGACCTGGACCTCGTTGCAGGCCTGGACGCAACGCCCGCAACGGATGCAGCGGGAGAAATCCCTCACGATGAACGGGTTGACCAGCTCCTGGGGATAGGGCGTCTCGGCCCGTTCGTAGTCCTGGGCAGTGGCCTGGTAGCGAAAGGCCAGATCTTGCAGGCGGCAGTCGCCCCACACCGGGCACAGCGCCTGGGCCTGATCATCCGCCATCACCTTGAGCTGCATGGCGGTCCAGTCGCTCTCATCGGCACCATGAATGGTGCAGTTGTGGTTGCCGGAAGCGAGCATCAGCTCGAGGACCCGGCGCCGGGCCGCCACCACCTTGGGCGACTCGGTGTGCACCACCATGCCGGCATCGGCTGGCGTCACGCAGGAGGCCATGAGGCTGGCGGCCCCTTCCACCTCCACCACGCAGACCCGGCAGGCCCCGGTGGGGGTAGCCCCTTTGAGGTGGCAGAGGGTCGGGATGTCGATATCGTGCCGCCGGGCCACTTCCAGGATGGTTTCGCCCGGTTCGAAGGGGCATCGGTTGCCGTTGATGATGATGACGTTCTGCCGGTCTTCGCCCATCGTCTTCTCCTTGGGTTGAATGGCTCAATCGATCAGGGGGGATGGGGTGCTTGTCGTCTGAGGAATGCCGCACACGTTTAACTCAAATTTCTATAGAACGGCTGAAAATTTGTCAATCCGCGCGCCGTGGGGATCTGAAATTTCAGGTCTCGGATTTGAGATGGCGGCGGACCCAGATCGCGGCGCCGACGGCACTGCCGACAAGATCGGCAAGCACGTCGCCGACATCGGCGCAGCGCCGGGGAACCAGTGCCTGGTGCAGCTCGTCGCTGACGCCGTAAAGGGTAGCGAGCAGCATCGCCACCACGGCGATCTGCCAGGGGGACCGCTTCGCCATGGGCGATGCGGCCAGGGCCCGGCACAGCAGCACGGCCATCAGGCCATAGGCGCCCATATGGGCCACCTTGTCCAGGCCCATCCCACCGGGGGGGCTCACCACCGACGGCAGGGCGCTTTGGACAAAGATGGCCACCGCGTAGACGGCCACCAGGCCCCAGCGCCACCAGGCGCTCCGGTGAAGGTTGAAAGGCATCGGGAAGAGATCAGGCGTCGTTCCAGATATCGGTGTCCATGGACCGGGTCTGGATTTTTTTCCAGGCACGATCGATGAATTCGGCCACCGGCACGCCCTGGCGCACCGCTCCGTCCAGGGTGCGCACCGACACGGTGCCGTCGGCTTGTTCTCGCTGGCCCACGGTAAGGATCAGGGGCGTGTAGGCCAGTTGGGCCTCGCGCACCTTGCGGTTCAGGCTCTCGCTGCGGCTGTCCACCTCGGAGCGCAGGCCGGCGTCCTCCAACTGCTGGCGCAGGGCCGCGGCAAACGGAATCAGCGAGTCGTTGATGGGCAGCACCACCGCCTGCACCGGCGCCATCCAGAGGGGAAACCGCCCGGCGAAGTGCTCGATGAGAATGCCGAGGAAACGCTCGATGGAACCGTAAATCACCCGGTGGATCATGATGGGGCGGTGACGTTCGTTGTCGCTGCCGATATAGTGCAGATCGAAACGCTCGGGCAGCGCCATGTCCAGTTGAATCGTGCCGCACTGCCAGGTGCGTTTGAGGGCGTCCTGGATGTGCACGTCGATCTTGGGGCCGTAAAACGCCCCGTCGCCCTCGTTGACCTTGTAGGGACGACCGTAGGCCTTGAGGGCGTTATCCAGCCCGTCGGTGGCCTGGCGCCACTGTGCATCGGTGCCGATGGATTTTTCCGGCCTGGTGGACAACTCCAGGTGAAAACCGAGACCGAAGGTCGAGTAGATCCGCTCCACCAGGTGCAGCACCCCGAGAATCTCGTCCTGGATCTGCTCGGGGCTCATGAAGATGTGGGCATCGTCCTGGTGAAAGGCGCGCACCCGGAAGAGCCCCGACAACACGCCGCTCATCTCGTGGCGGTGCACCAGCCCGATCTCGGCCTGGCGCAGGGGCAAATCCTTGTAAGAATGGGGCCGGGTACGGTACAGGAGCATCCCCCCGGGGCAGTTCATCGGCTTGATGGCGTAGTCTTCCTCGTCCACCACCGAGGTGTACATGTTCTCGCGGTAGTTTTCCCAGTGCCCGCTGCGTTCCCAGAGCACCCGGCGCAGCATGATGGGGGTCTTGGTTTCCACGTAGCCGGCCCGGCGGTGCTCCTCACGCCAGTAGGCGAGTAGGGCGTTCCAGATTTCCATCCCCTTGGCGTGGAAAAAGGGCATTCCCGGCGCCTCGTCGTGGAAGCTGAACAGGTCCATGGCCAGACCGATCTTGCGGTGGTTGCGCCGCTTGGCCTCCTCGATAAAGGCCAGATGGGCCTTGAGGGCCTTCTTGTCGAAAAAGGCGGTGCCGTAAATCCGCTGAAGCTGGGCCCGATTCTGGTCGGCGCGCCAGAAGGCGCCGGAGACTTTCATCAGCTTGAAGGCGCGCACGAAACCGGTATGCGGAATGTGGGGCCCCCGGCACAGATCGGTGAATCCGTTTTGCTCGTAGAAGGAGATGGTGCCGTCGGGCAGATCCTGGATCATCTCGAGCTTGTAGGGCTCATCGCGGTAAAAGGCGATGGCTTCGTCCTTGGAAACCTCCCGGCGGCGGATGGGCAGCTTGGCGTTGACGATTTTGCGCATCTCATCTTCGATGCGGCCGAAATCCTGCTCGCTGATGGGCGGCATGTCGATGTCGTAGTAGAAACCGTCCTCGATCACCGGTCCGATGGTCAGTTTGGCCTCGGGATAGAGCCGCAACACGGCCTGGGCCATCACGTGGGCGGCGCTGTGGCGCATGATCTCCAGGGCCTCGGGGTCCCGGGTGGTGATGATGCGCACCCGGCTGTCGGCCTCGATGGGGGTCATCAAATCCACCAGGCGCCCGTTGAGTTCAAGGGCAACACTCTCGCGGGCCAGCCCCTCGGAGATGCTCAGGGCCAGATCGTATCCGGAGGGGGGGGTGTCAAAGCGCTTTATGTCGCCGTCTGGAAGTGTTATGTGGATCATCGTCTTTCACCCACGCCGCCGCACGGCTGCGGCGGCTGTTTGAGCCATCTCCCTGAGGGGAGTTATGGAACATTTTTCGTAGACCCTGCAACTTAGGAGAATCGCCACGACTGGTCAAGGGAAAAGCGCGCCTTCCTGGCGCATGGTTGCTGATCCAGACGCATTGGCCCGGGCCGCCAAACACTTTTCAGGCTGCCGCATCATCGCGGTGGATCTGGAAGCCGACTCGATGTATCACTTCCGGGAGAAGGTCTGCCTGCTCCAGATGGCCGCCGCCGGCGAGAGCAGGGTCATCGATCCGCTGGCCGTTCCCGATCTGTCCGCCCTGGCGCCGCTGTTCGCCCGGCCCGATATCCGCAAGATCTTCCACGGCGCCGATTACGATGTTCGTTCGCTGTACCGGGATTTCGGCATCGTCATCGACAACCTCTTCGACACCCAGATCGCCGCCACTTTTCTCGGGTTCACCGAAACCGGCCTCGACGGCATGCTGCGCCAGTGTTTCGGCATCCAGTTGGACAAGAAATTCCAGAAAAAGGACTGGTCCCGGCGTCCATTGCCCGAAGAGATGGTCACCTACGCGGCCCGGGACGTGATCTATCTGGAGCCCCTGGCCGAGCGCCTGCAAGCCGAGCTGGAGGCCAAAGGGCGCCTTGAGTGGGTCGAGGAAGAGTGTGACCTGCTGCGCCAGGTGCGCCCCCCCGAGCCGAACAACAGTCCGATGTTCCTCCGTTTCAAGGGAGCCGGACGCCTCGATCGGCGCAGTCTGGCGGTGCTGGAGGCCCTGTTGCAACTGCGCGCCACCATCGCCGCCCGCAAGGACCGGCCCCTGTTCAAAGTGTTCGGCAACGCCGGCCTGCTGACCCTGGCCAGGGAAAAGCCGACGACCCTCGATGCGTTGACCGCCTGCAAGGCCTTGAGCCCCAAGCAGATCACCATCCACGGCGAAGCGATCCTGAACGCCATCGACCGCGCCCTCGGCATCCCCCCGAACCGCTTGCCCCATTATCCGCGCCAGCGCCCCCAGCATGCAGCGCCGGAGGTCCCCGATCGCGTTGCCGCCCTGAAATCCTGGCGTGACCGCCAGGCCATCAAACTGACCATCGATCCGGCGGTGCTCTTCAACAAGGCCCAACTCACCGCCATCGCCCGGGCTTATCCGCGCCGCATGGAAGAATTGCGCCAAATCCCCGAAATCCGCCGCTGGCAAATAAACAGCTTCGGCCGCAACCTGTTGGGTGTGCTCAGAAAAGTCGCCTGACGCCCCAACGCAGGGTCAAGGGCCACAGGGCATTGCGCAAGGCTCCCGAAACACCTCCATCGGCCCAAAGGGCGCCGGATGCCATGCCCCTGCGCCCGGGCAGTCCAAATAATCTGAAAAACAGCAGAAGACATTTCGACGGATGGGCCGCGGACGTCCGCAACCCGGGCGAAAAACGGGTGAAGGGCGAAACATCTTCTGTTTGGGCGTCAGTCCATTGAAATCGCCTGGTTACCCCGGTGGTTTCAGAAGCACGGAAGATGGCAGAAGGCATTTCGACGAATGTGCCGCAGACGTCCGCAAGCCACCCTGGATCCGGCGCCCCGGAAAACTCGCCGCCAACCGTCCGTAAGCCCGGACAGGGCCGCAACGTTGGCCAAGCGGCACTGCCTCAATGAGAAAGATCACTTCTTTGGCGTGAGCCCAGTACTGTCCGGACCAACGGACGGTAGGCGCCTCAGACAGTTCCGGGACGGCGGTCCAGCCCGGCTTGCTCCCGCCGGGTGGCGAGATTAGCGATAGCAACGGGTTGGAGATGCTGTCTTCTGTTTTCCTTCAGAAGATTGAAACCATTAGAATGGGCGCCCAGGGGGTTGAGTTTTGACGATCGGCAAGCTGTTTGAGGCGCTTAGGGCGCGTTGGTCGCCACCGAACTCGGCTTGCGCCAGAGGCATGGCATCGCGCTTTTGCTCCGGCCGGTCGCCTGCATTGCGGCGCGGTGGCGACCTACGGGCCCTTGGCGCCGAGTTCTTGACGGCGGCAAAACTCAACCCCCTGGACGCTCCGGTGGTTTCAGAAGACTGGAAGATGGCAGAACACTCGTCGAAAACTGTATCGCTGGCGCCTACAAAATGCTTGCCAGGATGCAGCGCTAAACTCTGAACCTTGAACTTGGA